>NZ_JBHUBB010000113.1:309-1032 GCF_042789485.1 Streptomyces sp. NPDC056835 | reverse complement strand
GCACAGGCTCTTTCTGTTTCGGCGATTAACGCCTCCATGGCTTCATTGGTCTGTGCGCGCAAATCAAGGCTGAACGATGCTTTTCCTGGAATGATGTTAGAGCTTTCACCGCCGGCTTGAAGTTTTGTCATTTTGACGGTATGCGGGATTTGCGGGTCAATATGAATGAGTCCGAGCTTATGTACAAGAAATGCCGCAATTTCAATGCTGTTTTTCCCGAGGTGCGGACGGGCGCCGTGAGCCTCTTCCCCGATGATCGTTCCCTCAATGTGCTGGCTTGATCCGTGCAGAATAGACGGAGCGCAGCGGCCGTTCTGTGTTTCCTGGATCGGACGGACGTGAACGCCATACAAATAGTTGATATCATCAAGCACGCCTTCTTCTATCATTTTCAAGGCGCCGCCGCCTTTTTCTTCTGCCGGCTGAAAGATAAAACGGATTGTGCCCTTCGGAAGCTCAGGTTGTTTTTTGAGCAGCATTAACGTGCCCAATGCCATTGTCATATGTGAATCGTGTCCGCAGGAATGGTTGGCGCGAAATGTGCCGTTAACCTCCTGCCACAGCGCGTCAATATCAGCGCGTACCGCTACAACAGGTGAGCCTGAGCCAATTTCGCCGACAACCCCGGTGCAGTCTGAAAACGTGCGCGTCCGGCACCCTAAATCCTCAAGCTTTTGTTTCAAAAATGAAGTTGTCTCATATTCCTTCCAGCTGACTTCAGGG
>NZ_JBHUBB010000113.1:0-299 GCF_042789485.1 Streptomyces sp. NPDC056835 | reverse complement strand
TTCAGGGTTCGCATGCAGATGCTCGAAGATGTCCATAATGGTTTGTTTCATGTCTTCTGAAAGCTTTTGCATGGTAAGAAATACCTCCTTCTATCAGAATGAATTTTTACCTTCTTTACTTTATTTATATTGAAACAGGAAGATAGGCTGTATATAATATAGCACATATTGCTACTATTCAGAATAATTAATATTTTCAAACAGAGGGGATGGATCGAAATATGAGTATGCCAGCAGCCGAAACACAGCCTAAGAAAAAACGAATGACATTTAAAATGCCTGACGCCTATGTCCTCTTA
>NZ_JBHUBB010000112.1:0-1052 GCF_042789485.1 Streptomyces sp. NPDC056835 | reverse complement strand
CCACATAAAGCCTGTTCCTGAACCTGAGGATTATAAAAATGGTGTTGAACAAGGGCTGACACGCATTGCCGATGGAACACTCAGCAAAATCGTCCTGTCCAGATCGCTGCATTTGACATCGCCTGAACCGATTCAGACGGATGAGCTGCTTCGCCATCTGGCTCAGCATAACACGCATGGCTACACGTTTGCCGCAGACGTGTCCAGCCAGGAGGAAACGTCTCCCCGCCGAACATTGCTCGGAGCAAGTCCGGAGCTTCTCGTTTCAAGGATGGGAACACAGGTCGTTTCCAACCCATTAGCCGGCTCAAGGCCGCGCAGTAATGATCCTGTTGAAGACCAGCGCCGGGCAGCTGAATTGCTTTCTTCCGCAAAGGATCTTCATGAGCACGCGGTTGTCGCTGACGCGGTTGCGGCAGCGCTGAGACCTTTCTGCCGGACGCTGGAGGTTCCAGAGAAGCCTTCACTGATCAAAACGGAAACGATGTGGCACCTATCCAGCGTGATTAAGGGAGAGCTTTCCGACCCGTCTGTAACCGCACTTGAATTGGCGGCGGCGCTCCACCCGACGCCAGCAGTCTGCGGAACACCGACTGATCTTGCAAGAGAAGCGATTCTCAGCATTGAACCATTTGACCGCGGTTTCTTTACCGGTATGGTCGGATGGTGTGACGATGCCGGTGACGGAGAATGGATCGTGACCATCCGTTGTGCAGAGGCAGAAGAACGCTCACTCCGCCTGTATGCTGGAGCTGGTGTTGTGGCCGGTTCAAAGCCTGAGGACGAGCTTCAGGAGACGTCTGCAAAGTTTCGGACAATGCTGCGGGCAATGGGCGTGGATCACATATGAACAGGGAGGGATGCAACATGCTGAAAGGATTTACGCCTTGGCCTGATGAGTTAGCTGAGACCTATCGAAAGAACGGCTGCTGGGCCGGTGAGACGTTTGGAGATTTGTTAAGGGACCGGGCAGCCAAATATGGCGACCGCATTGCGATTACATGCGGAAACACCCATTGGAGCTATCAAGAGCTTGACACAAGGGTTGATCG
>NZ_JBHUBB010000111.1:0-1056 GCF_042789485.1 Streptomyces sp. NPDC056835 | reverse complement strand
CCTCATCTCGAAGCAGGCTTCCCGCTTAGATGCTTTCAGCGGTTATCCTTTCCGAACGTAGCCAACCAGCCATGCCCTTGGCAGAACAACTGGCACACCAGAGGTTCGTCCGTCCCGGTCCTCTCGTACTAGGGACAGCCCTTCTCAAGACTCCTACGCGCGCAGCGGATAGGGACCGAACTGTCTCACGACGTTCTAAACCCAGCTCGCGTACCGCTTTAATGGGCGAACAGCCCAACCCTTGGGACCGACTCCAGCCCCAGGATGCGACGAGCCGACATCGAGGTGCCAAACCATCCCGTCGATATGGACTCTTGGGGAAGATCAGCCTGTTATCCCCGGGGTACCTTTTATCCGTTGAGCGACGGCGCTTCCACAAGCCACCGCCGGATCACTAGTCCCGACTTTCGTCCCTGCTCGACCCGTCGGTCTCACAGTCAAGCTCCCTTGTGCACTTACACTCAACACCTGATTACCAACCAGGCTGAGGGAACCTTTGGGCGCCTCCGTTACTCTTTAGGAGGCAACCGCCCCAGTTAAACTACCCATCAGACACTGTCCCTGATCCGGATCACGGACCCAGGTTAGACATCCAGCACGACCAGAGTGGTATTTCAACGACGACTCCACCTGAACTGGCGTCCAAGCTTCACAGTCTCCCACCTATCCTACACAAGCCGAACCGAACACCAATATCAAACTGTAGTAAAGGTCCCGGGGTCTTTCCGTCCTGCTGCGCGAAACGAGCATCTTTACTCGTAGTGCAATTTCACCGGGCCTATGGTTGAGACAGTCGAGAAGTCGTTACGCCATTCGTGCAGGTCGGAACTTACCCGACAAGGAATTTCGCTACCTTAGGATGGTTATAGTTACCACCGCCGTTTACTGGCGCTTAAGTTCTCAGCTTCGCCAACCCGAAGATTGACTAACCGGTCCCCTTAACGTTCCAGCACCGGGCAGGCGTCAGTCCGTATACATCGCCTTACGGCTTCGCACGGACCTGTGTTTTTAGTAAACAGTCGCTTCTCGCTGGTCTCTGCGGCCACCCCAAGCTCA
>NZ_JBHUBB010000110.1:0-1061 GCF_042789485.1 Streptomyces sp. NPDC056835 | reverse complement strand
TAACTGATTTTGATAAGTTTGAGGCGCTGGATGATAGACGAAGAGAGCTTATCGGCAAGGTAGAAGAGTTAAAAGGAAAACGAAATGAAGTTTCTCAGCAGGTTGCTGTGCTGAAGCGTGAGAAAAAAGACGCGGATCACATTATTAAAGAAATGCGTGAAGTCGGCGAGGAAATTAAAAAGCTTGATGAAGAATTGCGAACAGTGGAAGCTGAGCTTGATACAATCCTTCTCTCAATCCCAAATATTCCGCATGAGTCTGTACCTGTCGGTGAAACAGAAGACGACAACGTAGAAGTGCGTAAATGGGGTGAAAAGCCTTCATTTTCTTACGAGCCGAAGCCGCACTGGGATATTGCGGATGAGCTGGGTATTCTGGATTTTGAACGTGCTGCCAAAGTAACAGGAAGCCGTTTCGTGTTCTATAAAGGCTTAGGTGCTCGTCTGGAGCGTGCACTTTATAACTTTATGCTTGATCTGCATGTGGATGAGTATAACTACACTGAAGTGATCCCGCCATATATGGTAAACCGCGCAAGCATGACGGGGACGGGGCAGCTTCCTAAATTTGAAGAGGATGCATTTAAAATCAGGGAAGAAGATTATTTCTTAATTCCAACGGCGGAAGTGCCGATTACAAACATGCATCGCGATGAAATCCTTTCAGGTGACAGCCTGCCGATCAACTATGCGGCATTCAGTGCTTGCTTCCGTTCTGAAGCTGGTTCAGCAGGACGTGACACACGCGGATTAATTCGTCAGCACCAATTTAATAAAGTTGAGCTTGTAAAGTTTGTGAAGCCTGAAGATTCTTATGAAGAATTAGAGAAGCTTACAAACCAAGCAGAACGGGTTCTTCAGCTGCTTGAGCTTCCATACCGTGTCATGAGCATGTGTACGGGTGACTTAGGCTTTACGGCTGCGAAAAAATACGATATCGAAGTTTGGATTCCGAGCCAAGACACATATCGAGAAATTTCTTCTTGCAGCAACTTTGAAGCGTTCCAGGCGAGACGTGCGAATATTCGTTTCAGACGTGAAGCGAAAGGCAAGCCTGAGCAC
>NZ_JBHUBB010000109.1:0-1078 GCF_042789485.1 Streptomyces sp. NPDC056835 | reverse complement strand
CGCCCTTTCTAACTTAACCGTTAAAAAGAATCACTATGTGATATCTTGTATTACTAATTGAATGTGATGTCTACTGTTATCTAGTTTTCAAAGAACACGTTGGTGGAGCCTAGCGGGATCGAACCGCTGACCTCCTGCGTGCAAAGCAGGCGCTCTCCCAGCTGAGCTAAGGCCCCATGAAAATGGTCGGGAAGACAGGATTCGAACCTGCGACCCCATGGTCCCAAACCATGTGCTCTACCAAGCTGAGCTACTTCCCGATTTCATATAGATCATGGCGCGCCCGAGAGGAGTCGAACCCCTAACCTTTTGATCCGTAGTCAAACGCTCTATCCAATTGAGCTACGGGCGCTTATTTTATAATGCCGAGGGCCGGACTTGAACCGGCACGGTAGTCACCTACCGCAGGATTTTAAGTCCTGTGTGTCTGCCAATTCCACCACCCCGGCGTGGATGGTATAGTTGGAGCGGAAGACGGGATTCGAACCCGCGACCCCCACCTTGGCAAGGTGGTGTTCTACCACTGAACTACTTCCGCAGACAGGATGTCCAGTTTTTCTAACTGTTATCCTAGATAATGCGGGTGAAGGGACTTGAACCCCCACGTCATAAAGACACTAGATCCTAAGTCTAGCGCGTCTGCCAATTCCGCCACACCCGCATGAAAATGGTGAGCCATGAAGGACTCGAACCTTCGACCCTCTGATTAAAAGTCAGATGCTCTACCAACTGAGCTAATGGCTCTTCTTACAAGAGACTTGAGTATTATATCATATAAAAGTGGTGCCGGCAAGAGGACTTGAACCCCCAACCTACTGATTACAAGTCAGTTGCTCTACCAATTGAGCTACACCGGCATAATGGTGGAGGATGACGGGCTCGAACCGCCGACCCTCTGCTTGTAAGGCAGATGCTCTCCCAGCTGAGCTAATCCTCCATAATTGCACTAACGTGCAATTGCTTGGCGGCGTCCTACTCTCACAGGGGGAAACCCCCGACTACCATCGGCGCTGAAGAGCTTAACTTCCGTGTTCGGTATGGGAACGGGTGTGACCTCTTCGCTATCGCCACCAAACAA
>NZ_JBHUBB010000108.1:0-1126 GCF_042789485.1 Streptomyces sp. NPDC056835 | reverse complement strand
TGGCTGAGCACAATAAATAATCCAAGAAAGAAGCCATAAATGCCAAGCGTGGCAGACAGAATGAAAAGAAAAAAGCGTAAGGTACTAATCGTTCCAGCCAATGATAGGCTCGATAAAGTTGAACCAAAGATTTGTGTAATTGCTCCGATGACAACGATACCTGGGGATAAGAATCCAGCACGAATGGCCGCATCCCCCAGGATAAGTCCTCCTACAACCGTTACCGTGGAGCCGACCGCAGAAGGCAATCGGATACCAGCTTCCCGCAGGATTTCTAAGAAGAGAAGTGCAATAAACATTTCAACTGCCACATCAAAAGGGATTCCCAACCGGTTAATCCCCAAAGTGGCAAGTAGATAATAGGGCAGCTGATCTTGATGATAGGAAAGAATGGCAACAAAAAATGCAGGAAGCAGTAGCGATACGGACAAGCCAAGTAAACGAAGCGTTTGACCAAATGTAGCTGCCAAAGCAGTAAAGTGGATATCTTCGGGTGCTTTCACAAGCAAAAATAAATTGGCAGGCGCAATCAACGCAGCCGGTGTACCATCCACAATCAACGCTACACGCCCATTGAGCATACAGTTCACGGTAAAGTCTGCTCTGCCTGTATACCCCATCAAAGGAAACAATGCTTTTGTCGGTTCCATTAATTCTTCTAGCTGAGTGGCGCTAAACGCTCCGTCAATGTGAAGATCATCTAATTTATTCTTTACATCTTGAACAATCTTAGGATCAACAATGTCACGCATGTAAAGAATTGCAACGGTTGTTTTCGTGCGAACGCCTACTTTTTTCGTTTCATAAACCATGCTGGTTGATTTGATTCGTTTCCGAATTAACGCCACATTGACTCCCACTTCTTCCACAAATCCATCCTTTGGCCCCCGTACCGAAAGCATTCGCATCATCTGTACGTTCTTTCAAGCTGCGCGTAATATCTGCTGTTCTACTCATTTTAATTTGCAGGCCTTCATAATGGTTTTCCAAGAGATTTCGGATGCTATGGGAAATATTTAAGGTAATTTCTTTTTCCTGCATCCCATTGCCAATAGCTCCTGGGTCCATTCTCCCGTGACAAGGATCTAAATATAATTTAAACATTTTACACCACCTCGTACAAATA
>NZ_JBHUBB010000107.1:0-1129 GCF_042789485.1 Streptomyces sp. NPDC056835 | reverse complement strand
GAATTAATACCCAGACAGCAGCAGCCGCGACAGCTGCACATTCAGAAGGAAGTAGAACTAAAGCCAGTGGCTTTGCTTCCCATGCTGAAGGTCTTCAAACAACCGCCAGTGGCTTTGCTTCCCATGCTGAAGGTCTTCAAACAACCGCCAGTGGCCATGATTCCCATGCTGAAGGGTTTCGTACTACCGCCAGTGGCTTTGAGTCCCATGCAGAGGGGTTTATGACTAATGCTGGTGGATTTGCTTCTCATGCCGAAGGGAGGAATACAAGCATCATTAGTGATATGGGGCATGCCGAGGGTGATAATACAACTGTAATTAATACAGGGGCTCATATAATGGGCAGAAATGGAGCTACCAGATTCCCTTTTTCCTGGCATCTGGCAAATGGACTTGCAGTTGGTCCTACATCAAACTCTGCTGTAATTCAAGGGGCTACAGGAAATCTCTTTTTAGATGGTACTATATTTATGCCTGCTGCAGCTGATTTTGCTGAAATGTTTGAGACGATTGATGTTGGTTATTTTGTAACTTTAGAGGGTAAAAGAATTCGGAAAGCTAGTTCTAACGATGATGATATATTAGGGATTACAAGTGCTACTCCTGCTGTTCTTACAGACAGTTGTGAACTAAGATGGAAAGTAACGGATGAATGGGGAAGGGTCCAATATCATGAGGTGGACGTTCCAGAAGAAATAGACGACGAAGGACGAATTATTCAGCCAGGATATACAGTAACAGAACCGAAACTAAACCCTAAATGGGATTCTACAAAGGAATATATCCCTCGTTCACAAAGACCGGAATGGGTGGCTGTGGGACTGTTAGGAAAACTATTGGTTCGAGATGATGGTACCTGTGAAGTTAATAGCTATTGTAAGTCGAATGATGAGGGAATTGCGACAAAAGCAAATCAAGGATATCGTGTACTTGAGCGTACAGGGCCTAATCAAGTATTAGTGTTGGTTAAATAGAACCTAGTATGAATTAATGTTACTCGACAGACATCACCCATTGGTGAGTTTGTCCTTCCGCAAAGGGGACATTGGTCGAAAGTAGGGGGACCTAAAGGGGACATTGATTAACATTTAGTGATATCACTAAATCCCTGTTTTTTTAATTATCATTT
>NZ_JBHUBB010000106.1:0-1131 GCF_042789485.1 Streptomyces sp. NPDC056835 | reverse complement strand
GCAGTATGGCGATGTGGATCAGGCGCTGACGTATATTGAATTTGACTCCGGCGCAGCGGGGGACGTCGAGGCAAGCAGAACCTCTTCATATGGACATGACATTCGGGCGGAGGTGATCGGGACAGAGGGCAGTATTTTCATAGGAACATTGAGAAATCAACATGTGACCATCCTATCGGCTAAAGGGAGCAGTTTTGATATCATTCCAGACTTTCAAACTCGTTTTCATGAAGCCTACTGCTTGGAGCTTCAGCATTTCGCCGAGTGTGTCCGGAATGGAAAAACACCGATTGTGACTGATATTGATGCGACGATCAATTTAGAAGTGGGCATCGCAGCAACCAATTCCTTTCGAAGCGGCAGGCCGGTACAGCTAGATGTGAAGCGTGCTTATACAGGTATGTAAAAGCTAAAATGTTGCATTTGAGGCTTTCCGCAAAAAAAGCAAGGACATTTTAGCCCTTGCTTTCTCTTTTCTCATATAAATAGTACATATAATCAGTAGGTACGCCTGAATGGCCCAGCTGTCTCAGCATGGCGGTTACGTTCCCTCTGTGGTAAGTGCCGTGATTGACGACATGCAGGATGGTGTCTGCATAGGTTGATTCCAGTGTACCTAGTTTCGGATGCTGCATTGTGAAGGTCTGTTCTAAGTTCGTCTGGCAGCTGAAGAAATCATGATACTGTGACTCCAGCTCGGCAGCGTGCTGTTTGATCGCTGCCATATTACCTTGCGCGGACTCTAATTTGCCTGCGCTGTCTATAATCTCTTGGTAGGCCACTCCCGAAAGAACATTCAGCCAAATGTAGTCAGCCCTGCACATATGAAGCAGCACGTCGCTGACAGAAGGAAATACGCTCTTTACTTCTTGATAGGCAGTTTCCTCCGGCAGGTTTTCGATATGGGTAAATATTTTCTTGTTTGCCCAAGAATGATAGTCATAAAACTGTTTTGCATCAGTCATCAGCATGCCCCCTTTTCTAAGAAATTCGTTTTTTTCATCTGTTTCTCTTTCAATTGCAAAAGAGTGACACCCCAAAATATCCTGCCGCTGCCCACATTACCGCTGCAGAGCATTTGTTTACGATCAGCATAAGCCTGCCGCTCGTATCTATCGTCTGAAACAACCG
>NZ_JBHUBB010000105.1:0-1136 GCF_042789485.1 Streptomyces sp. NPDC056835 | reverse complement strand
GGTATTATATATACGGGCCCATATAGGAGGGAAAACAGTGACAAGAAGAATAACAGGAGCCATTTTTATTTCAACTGCGGCACTTATACATACTCTGAAATACCTAAACATGGGTTTAATGACCATTGCCTTTCAAGGACATGGAACCCTAGAAAGGCAAGCCAATGAAAATATGCCCTGGGCGCTTCAAATAAGCATTGCACTATTTATTTTGGGTTTAGTTTATCTAATATGGGGAGAAATCGAGGACACACTGAAAAGAAAGCAACAAAAATAGCAGATTCCACAAGGGAATCTGCTTGTCTATTTGATTATGTAATTCTTAATGCCTGGATGCCAGTAAGCCATGACCTCAAATGCACCATTCGCAACCTCGTCATCTTCTTCCTCAATCTTAACAAGATCGCCGTCCTCCGCATCACCAAGATTCAGCTCTTTATGTATCTCTTTTAAAATGCCGCCATGTAAAAAAGCAGACCTTTAAAGGTCTGCTCTTTTCTTAATTGAATTGTTGACGCTTTTTAGCTCTTCTTTTCTTCACAATCTTCACAATGAAAAATACAAGAAGAATTGAAGCTCCAAGCACTGAATAATTATAAATCACATCAAACCAGTTTATAGTCGATACTTCAGTCAAAGGAAACCCTCCTTTTTAGAACTTCACAGTATAAGTCACTGACTTTGAATATCCAACTGGTTGGCCAACTACATTCATGCCGTATAGCTTTGTTCCTCTTACATAAGCTTTACCACCAGTTTTCTTTGCATTTAAATTATACCATGTTGTACGCTGTGTCCAAGTAATACCAAAGATAAAACCGTTTTGTTCACTCCATACATTTACACTTTTAACTTTTCCACCTGTTCTTTTAACACGAGCATATGAACCAATATATCCTGTACCATTGTACTCTTTATAGCTATAAGTTTTAGTTGTTGTTTTAGCCTTAGAAGCAGCCAAAAACATAACAGGATTTTCGGAAACTTCTTTAACAACATTTTTATCCGCGTTTAATGCCTTATCTTTAGCACTTTCTTCTTTGAGAAACTTTTCAAATTCCTCAACCGAATTAAAATTTAATGTATTTTTCGTAGAAATTTTTTCTTCAGGTACAGTTTCAAAACCATATTTTTCC
>NZ_JBHUBB010000104.1:0-1161 GCF_042789485.1 Streptomyces sp. NPDC056835 | reverse complement strand
ATTGTATATTCATTTAGGTGATGACTTTGTCGTTTCAACACGAGATATTGTCGGCATTTTTGACTTTAAAGCCAACATGTCGCCTATTGTTGAAGAATTTCTGAAAAAACAGAAACACAAGGTGGTGCCTTCCGTAAACGGCACGCCCAAATCTATCGTAGTCACGGTTCAGAATATATATTACTCTCCCTTATCTTCCAGCACATTAAAAAAACGTGCGCAATTTATGTTTGAAATAGATTCTTAGAAATTTTTTATCACGAATATATCGTTTAGAAAAGTGTAGGTGAATGACGTGGCTATGGAACAGCAGCAAAACAGTTATGATGAAAATCAGATACAGGTACTAGAAGGATTGGAAGCTGTTCGTAAAAGACCGGGGATGTATATCGGTTCGACAAACAGCAAAGGCCTTCACCACCTGGTATGGGAAATTGTCGACAATAGTATTGACGAAGCCCTCGCCGGTTATTGCACGGATATCAATATCCAAATCGAAAAAGACAACAGTATCACGGTTGTAGATAATGGCCGCGGTATTCCAGTCGGTATTCATGAAAAAATGGGCCGTCCTGCGGTAGAAGTCATTATGACGGTGCTTCATGCCGGAGGAAAATTTGACGGAAGCGGCTATAAAGTATCCGGAGGATTACACGGTGTAGGTGCGTCGGTCGTAAACGCACTATCAACAGAGCTTGATGTGACGGTTCACCGTGACGGTAAAATTCACCGCCAAACCTATAAACGCGGAGTTCCGGTTACAGACCTTGAAATCATTGGCGAAACGGATCATACAGGAACGACGACACATTTTGTTCCTGACCCTGAAATTTTCACAGAAACAACCGAGTATGATTATGATCTGCTTGCCAACCGCGTCCGTGAATTAGCCTTTTTAACAAAGGGCGTAAACATCACGATTGAAGATAAACGTGAAGGACAAGAGCGCAAAAATGAATACCATTACGAAGGCGGAATTAAAAGTTATGTAGAGTATTTAAACCGTTCTAAAGAGGTTGTCCATGAAGAGCCGATTTACATTGAAGGCGAAAAGGACGGCATAACGGTTGAAGTAGCTTTGCAATACAATGACAGCTACACAAGCAACATTTACTCGTTTACAAACAACATTAACACGTACGAAGGCGGTACCCATGAAGC
>NZ_JBHUBB010000103.1:0-1178 GCF_042789485.1 Streptomyces sp. NPDC056835 | reverse complement strand
CTAGTGTCTTGTGATTCTGTTTGTGGAACCTGAGGCGTCCGTGGTCGTTGAGTCGGGTATGGATCTTTCCTCTGAACAGATGGCTGAGCTGCGGGTGTTGGCGGATTCGCGAGATGTGCCGGCGTTCGTGGCGCTTCGCGCTCGGATCGTGTTGTGGTCGGCCGAGGGGCGGCGGCGAAAGGACATCGCCGAGCTTGCCGGTGTGGCACCGCTTACGGTGGACCGCTGCAAGGCCCGCTATGCGGAGCGGGGTCTGGCCGGGCTGGAGGACAAACGCCGGGGCGGGCCACGAACTCAGGTGCCGCCTCGGGTGAGGGCCCGGGTGATCGCTTTGACGAGGATGTCCCCGCCGGCGGATTCCGGGCTCTCGCACTGGTCGACGCGGACGCTGGCCGATCACTTGAGGCTACGTGAGGGCGTTTCGGTGTCCTGGCATTACGTTGCCCGCGTCTGGCGTGAGGAGAATCTGAAACCACACCGTTCGGGCACCTTCAAGATCTCGAAGGACCCGGGGTTCGCGGAGAAGGTCGCCGATGTTGTCGGTTTGTACCTGGCCCCGCCCGGTGGCGCCGTGGTGCTGTCGGTCGACGAGAAGACGCAGGTGCAGGCCCTGGACCGGACCCAGCCGGTGCTGCCGGTGGCCTTCGCGGTTACCGAGCAGCGCACCCACGACTACGTCCGGCACGGCACCACGAACCTGTTTGCCGCGCTGAACGTCACGACCGGTGAAGTGCTGGGCGAGTGCAAGCCGAACCGGAACGGCGCGAGCTTCCTGGCGTTCCTGAAGAAAGCCGTCGAGCCGCATACGGGGAAGGAGATCCATGTCGTCCTGGACAACCTGTCCACGCACACCACTCCGGACGTGAAGGCATGGCTGGCGAAGAACCCGCACGTCCACTTCCACTTCACCCCAGTCGGGTCCTCGTGGCTGAACCAGATCGAGATCTGGTTCGGGATCATCACCCGGCAGTCCATCCGCCGCGGCACGTTCTCGAGTGTCAACGTCCTGGTCAAACAGATCCGCGACTACATCAACTCCTGGAACGAGAACGCGAAGCCCTTCACCTGGACCGCCACCGCCGACGAGATCCTCACCAAGGTCCGACTCGTCCAGACCAGCGTGAAGAAACTCGTCAATAACAACTCGAAGTAACACGATCAGAATCACAAGACACTAG
>NZ_JBHUBB010000102.1:0-1210 GCF_042789485.1 Streptomyces sp. NPDC056835 | reverse complement strand
CTCCTGAGGATATCCAAGCCATTAAATATTTGATAGAATATGAGTAACATGTTTGGCTTGAGGCGGTGAGAGATAGTGTCTGTTCAATGGGGAATTGAACTGTTAAAAAGCGCGGGCTTGTTTTTCTTACACCCGCTTTTCTGGTTTTTTATCATCATAACCCTGGCTTTCGGCTATGTAAGAATCAAACGGGAACGAAAAACCTTTCATACAAGAATAGCAGATATTTATGATGATCTGAAATTTACATATACAAAGGGACTGATTCCAGGTCTTCTTTTGTCAGTTATTATAGGTGGACTCGGAATATCGATTCCTCTCGGTTTACTTGCGATTATTGCCGTTATCACTGCAGCGGCAGCGTTCACTCTTCGCGCAAACTGGATGTCTGCTGCATATATCGTCAGTGTGAGTATGCTGATAGGATTTGGACTGCAAATATATCAGGCGGAGCCCTTTCTGGAGAGATTTCCGCAAGGATTTGCAGTTGTTTGGCCGGCTGTGGCTGTGTTTCTAGGATTTCTGATTATCACTGAAGGAGCGGTAGCTTATCGTTCTGCGCATGTGAGAACATCACCGGCACTTGTCGTAAGCAGCCGCGGTTTGCCGATCGGACAGCAGCTGGCAAACCGGGTTTGGCTTTTGCCGCTGTTCCTTCTCGTGCCCGGTAATGGTTTAGAATCGCACCTTAGCTGGTGGCCCGTGTTTACGGTTCCCGGCGGCTCATTCCATTTTCTATGGATTCCTTACTTTGTCGGATTTGGACAAAGGGTACAGGGATCGCTGCCTGAAACGAGTATAAGGATCACAGCGAAACGCGTTTGTATTCTCGGTCTTGCCGTCGCAGTTCTCGGTGCAGCGAGCTTACTGTGGACGCCGCTTGCGGGTGCAGCGCTCTGTACTGCTTTGTTAGGGCGTATTTTTCTGTCCATAAAGCAAAGAGTGAATGATAACGCGGCTCCGTTTTATTTCTCGAAAAGGGATCAGGGCTTAATGGTGCTTGGGATTATCCCCAATACGCCGGCTGAGGATCTGGAATTGAAAATCGGGGAAATCATAACGAAAGTCAATGGCATACCGGTTAAGAACGTTTCTGATTTCTATGAAGCGCTTCAGCATAACCGTGCATATGTAAAGCTTGAAATTATCGGTTTGAATGGAGAAATCCATTTTGACCAGCGAGCTTCTTATGAAGGAGAACATCATGAAC
>NZ_JBHUBB010000101.1:0-1214 GCF_042789485.1 Streptomyces sp. NPDC056835 | reverse complement strand
TGAAATGCCTTAATCACACCCGGATAGCTTTTCGACCAAGAGGCCTGCCCAAAATGCTCAAGGAGATTCTCATCGTCCCGGACCAGCTCAGCAAAAAAGCCTCTGTCATCGCTATGCTTCATCAATTTTTTCACCTTGACTCCATCAATCACACGCACTGCTCCTTTCCTGCAAATACTCTCGTAACGCTTCCCGCCAGTGGCGGGGGCGGATGCCGGCTTCTTCAATAGCCCGATGGCTCAGCACAGAGTATGCCGGGCGGGGCGTTTTGTTCCCGTATTCCTCTGTCGTTACAGGCAAAATGGCTGTTTCCAGCCCGCTTTCTTCCATAATTGCCATCGCAAACTCATACCAGCTGCATATGCCTGAATTGCTGACATGATAGATGCCCGGCGGATGGCTGAACAGCTTGATGACCGCTTCTGCTAAATCCTTCGTATAAGTCGGCGAACCAATTTGATCGCTGACAACCCGAAGCTCTTGTTTCGTTTCAGCAAGCTTCAGCATGGTTTCAACGAAATTATTGCCGCCATGTCCGTACACCCACGATGTTCTGATGATCGTGCTGTCTTTTGTCGTTAATCGTATCAGTTCTTCTCCAAGCCTTTTGCTTTTGCCATAAATGGTTTTCGGATCGAGGGGATCGTCTTCCCTATATGGCTGGGTTCCTTTCCCATTGAATACATAGTCCGTGCTGATATGAACATATTGAGCACCGATGCGGGTTGACTCAAGCGCTGTATAATAAGCGCCGATTCCGTTAACCAAGTACGCTTTATCAAGCTCTTTCTCGCATTGATCAACCGACGTAAACGCGGCGCTATTGACCACGATATCCGGCTGATAATGGCCAAACGAATGCCGTACTGAGCGCTGGTCAGCAATGTTCATCATCTTCTTTGTTAACGCAATGACCTCATATCCGGCTTGCTTCAGCTGGCGGCATAGTTCCAAGCCAAGCTGTCCTCCCGCCCCAGTTACCAATACCTTTGTCAATCAGATCACCTTCTCATCGGTCATTGTCTGTATACCACTGAATCGTACGCGCAATGCCTTCTTCAAGCGTCACTTCCTGCCGCCAGCCCAGTTCATTTTTCAGCTTAGATGCATTGATCGCATAGCGCCGGTCATGCCCTTTTCGGTCTTCCACGTGGGCGAACAATTCCTCACAGCCCAGATGCTTCAAAATGGCACTCGCCAGCTCTTTATTCGTG
>NZ_JBHUBB010000100.1:0-1230 GCF_042789485.1 Streptomyces sp. NPDC056835 | reverse complement strand
CTCCAGATCTGGCTGCCGATGACGAACGGCAATAGCGTTAATGCTGCAATTGACATGACTTTAAGCGAATAATCTCCGGAAGAAGCGTTAGCTACTGTTAAATCGTATGCGCTATGAAGCGAGCTGACCATTACGCGAGGGAATAGGGAAATAAAGATCATTCCCACGGTCAGCGCCAGACCAGCGCCTGTCATCCCAAATGTCCAGCCGTCTTTTTTCTTACGAATAAATACAGCCGCGAGCATAAAGCAGATGACAATCAAAACAGCGAGCGGAATGGTAATCTCGCCGCGGCGTGTAAACATGTCTGTCTGATACGCAGAAAGGGCCGCGAAGGCAAGAACCGCTACAAAAACAACACCCATTATCTTTTGCGCCATTTTCCGGGCGCGGTTTTGCAAATCACCAATCGTACGCAGCGTGATAAACATTAATCCATGCTGGAAGCAAAGAAGTGTTACCGTCACACCGCCAAGTATAGAATATACATTGATATAATCAGATACATGTGCGTGAATGTTCATGTCGGCATCAATCGGCATCCCGCGGAATAATGTCGTGAACAGCACACCAAGCACAAACGGAGGAATCAGACTGCCGAAGAAAACGACCCAGTCCCAAAACTTTACCCATTTTAAATGATCCACCTTGCCGCGGAACTCAAACGCGACCCCGCGGCCCATTAACGCAAGCAGCACTATGACAAACGGAATGTAATAACCGCTCAGCATCGTTGCATACCAGTTTGGGAATGCCGCGAAAATGGCGCCTGCGCCAGTCAAAAGCCACACTTCATTCGCGTCCCAGAACGGCCCGATCGTGTTGATCAGCACTCTGCGTTCTAATTCATTATGGCCAAGAAAACGGGTCGCCATGCCGACCCCGAAATCAAAGCCTTCCAAAAAGAAGAATCCTACAAACAATACAGCAACGAGTATAAACCAAAGATCATGAAGAGATGCCATGGTATACCTCCTGACTAAATGGATCTGTTGATACAGGCACATCATGATGATCACTATGCTCCGCACCTTTTTTAATCTCACGGATAAACAAGAAGACAAGCAGTGCACCAAGAATCATGTACATCACACCGAATGCGATGATTGAGAATAACAAGGAGCCCGCTGTTACGTTAGGTGACACAGATTGAGCGGTTGTCATTAACCCCATAACCGTCCAAGGCTGACGTCCGATTTCTGTCATAATCCAGCCCGCGGAGTTCGCAAG
>NZ_JBHUBB010000099.1:0-1240 GCF_042789485.1 Streptomyces sp. NPDC056835 | reverse complement strand
TATCAGCACGAAATGAAAAATACGCTTGAAAAAGAACCAAACTTAACATTGCTGCAAGGAATTGTGGAGCGGCTGATCGTTGAAGACGGCGAATGCCGAGGCGTTATTACACAAACCGGTGCACATTATCGTGCGAAAGCAGTTGTCATGACGACAGGGACATATTTAAGAGGACGTATCATTCTTGGCGATCTGTCTTACTCAAGCGGCCCAAATAACCAGCAGCCTTCTATTAAGCTTTCTGAGCATTTGGAGGAACTTGGTTTTGACCTTGTTCGTTTTAAAACAGGTACGCCGCCTCGCGTTAAAAGCGACACGATTGATTACAGCAAAACGGAAATTCAGCCTGGTGACGATGTGCCTCGCGCTTTCTCATATGAAACAGTGGAATATATCACAGATCAGCTCCCTTGCTGGCTGACATATACAAGCCCTGAGACACATGAGATTATTGACAGCAACCTGCACCGTTCACCGATGTATTCCGGTATGATCAAAGGTACGGGCCCAAGATACTGCCCATCCATTGAAGATAAAGTTGTCCGTTTTAATGATAAACCGCGTCACCAAATCTTCCTTGAGCCGGAAGGCAGAAATACACAGGAAGTCTATGTCCAAGGTTTATCTACAAGTCTTCCAGAAGACGTACAGCAAAGAATGCTTGCAACGATTCCTGGACTTGAAAACGTGCAAATGATGAGAGCCGGCTATGCGATCGAGTATGATGCAATCGTACCGACACAGCTCTGGCCGACACTTGAAACAAAAAAAATCACAAACCTTTACACTGCAGGCCAAATTAACGGAACATCCGGTTATGAAGAAGCTGCGGGACAAGGGATTATGGCGGGAATCAATGCAGGACGAAAAGCGCTTGGAAAAGAAGAAGTAATTCTAAGCCGTTCTGACGCCTATATTGGTGTTCTGATTGATGACCTTGTGACAAAAGGTACCAATGAGCCATATCGTCTTTTGACATCACGTGCTGAATACAGATTGCTGCTTCGACATGACAATGCTGATTTGCGTCTGACAGAAATCGGACACCGCATTGGATTGATTTCTGATGAGCGCTATGCGGCTTTTGAGAAGAAAAAAGCGGCGATCGAGGCGGAGAAAAAACGTCTTCATTCTGTAATTATCAAGCCGTCTCCGGAAAATCAAGAATATATCCGTTCTCTTGGCGGAAGCGAATTGAAAGATGGAGTTCGCGGCACAGACTTGATGAAGCGTCCTGAAA
>NZ_JBHUBB010000098.1:0-1255 GCF_042789485.1 Streptomyces sp. NPDC056835 | reverse complement strand
GGTACGTGAACATCACAAGAATGGTTTTGTTTTTATATTCCGAAATCACCAATTTTACGATCAGCACAGCGCCAAATACGATAAATACCGCTCTGACGAAGGTGCCGATGATGAGGAATGCTTCATCCGTGCTTCGGAACGAAACCCCGCCATCGGCTTTTTCGGAATAACTGATCAGCCACATAAAACCCATAATGATCACGTTGGCAATAAGGGCACCTCTGATATACCAGCCCATTTTCATTTTTCTTAATTCGATTCTGATCAAATTCATCAACGTGTCTCTCCTCCTTTACGCACTGATGCTATTGCCGTTGATCAATTTGATAAAATAATCCTCCAGCGACGTATACTTTTTGTTCATTGATTCAATGTCTACATCATTTAAAATCAATGCTTTGGATATGGCAGCCTGAGAGGCTTCAGCCTCGTAAATTCGAATCGTTTTCTCATTTAATATTTTAAAGTTGGTTAATTGCAGCTCTTTCTCCAGCACAAAGCAGGCCCTTGTCTGATTCGGCGTGACAAGCTCGATGTATTCAGTGTTCTGGCCTCTGACATCTTCCATTGACACCTCTTCTAGCAGCCTGCCGTCCAGAATGACGCCGATTGTGTCCGCGATTTGTTCGATTTCACCAAGCAGGTGGCTTGAGATCAGCAGTGTCATCCCGTACTCTTTGCTCAGCACTTGAAACAATTGCCTGATCTTTTTAATGCCGAGAGGGTCAAGACCATTCACCGGCTCATCCAAAATGAGCAGGTCCGGCTTCGTGAGGATGGCACGCGCAATTCCAAGGCGCTGCTTCATCCCGAGGGAAAAGGTTTTGACGGGTTTTTTGTCGATTTGTTTTAAATTCACCATATCCAGCACTTCTTGTATGGCTTTTTTATTGTGATATCCCATATATTCACAATGCAGATCTAAATTTTCTTCAGCTGTCAGGTTTTCATAAAAAATCGGATATTCAATCATGCTGCCGATGTTCCCCAGCACCTCATATGACGTGTCGGTGAACTTGTTCCCAAGAATGATGATTTCACCGCTTGTCGGTTTGACAAGGCTCGTCAGCATTTTCATAATGGTTGTTTTCCCCGCGCCGTTCGGGCCGAGAAAGCCGTAGATTTCACCTTTTTTAATATGCATGCTGACATTGGATACGACCTCTTTGCCCTGATATGTTTTGGTCAGCCCGTTTGTTTGTACGATATAAGTCAACTTTGTTTCTCCTTCCCTCTCTTTTCCTGTTTTCTATTG
>NZ_JBHUBB010000097.1:0-1287 GCF_042789485.1 Streptomyces sp. NPDC056835 | reverse complement strand
GATGTGAGGGATATCCACGTTGTGTTTTTCGGCAATCGGCGCAAGCTTGTTGACCTTTCTGATATTTTCTTTGAAACGCTCGCCCTTGAAGTGTTCCTGTTCGTTTCGCAGGTCGCCTTCTGGGAACGTTGTATCTTCTGTATACTTTCCTGCCAATAAACCTGATACGAGAGGGAAGTAAGGGATAAATGAAATATTATGCTCCTTCGTATACGGGAAGAATGTTTTTTCCGCTTCACGGTTTAACAGGTTGTATTCGCCTTGCAATACATCTACCAAACCGTCTTTGTTTGCTTCTTTCAATTGCTCTAAAGAGAAGTTGGATACACCGATGGAGCGGATTTTTCCGGCTTTCTTCATCTCATTCAGCGCGTTAACGGCTTCATCCTTAGGCGTATGTTCGTCAGGGAAGTGAATGTAGAACAAATCGATATAATCGGTATTCAAGCGCTTCAGGCTTTCATCAACTGATTTTTTAAGAAATTCTGGTGAATTATCAAAGACAAAGTCATTGCCTTGTTTTCTGTGAGCGGCTTTTGTCGCGATGACAACATCTTCACGGTTGAATTCACGCAGCACTTCACCAATTAATTCTTCGGAACGGCCGATTCCGTAAATATAAGCGGTGTCTAACATTGTCACGCCATTACGGATCGCCTCGCGCACCAATTCTTTTCCGGTGTCTTCATTTAGGTTCGGGTAGAGGTTATGTCCTCCGACAGCATTTGTTCCTAATCCGATAGGGAATACCTGCAAGTCTGATTTTCCGAGCTTCGCTTTTTTCATGATCTGCCTCCTAGAATAAAATGGATGATAGACTCTCAACACTATTGTAAACGTTAGGCCAGATGAATGCCGATTTGATGCTCATTGCAGTACTGCGTGTACTCGTCGTCTAATGGCTGAGAGGTCACAATGCAATGCAGCCTGTCAAACGGCGCATACGTCAGAAGCGTTGATTTTCCGAATTTAGAATGGTCAGCCAATAGATACACTTCTTTTGCTTTTTCTGAAATCCTCTTTTTAATTTCATACTCCAGCAGATCCGAGTTGGTCAATCCGTGTGTCAGCGTCGTTCCGGTAGCGGACATAAAGGCTTTGTTGATATTGTACTTATCAAGCATAGCCGGGTCGTCCATGCCGACAAAGGAGCGGGTTTTTCTCTTATAGTTGTTTCCGATAATGATTAAGTTGATATTCTTCAAAGCTGACGCCGCATTGATAATGTCTAAACTGTTGGTTAAGATGGTGACATTTTTGGCTGGATCAAGCGTATCAAGAATAGAC
>NZ_JBHUBB010000096.1:0-1324 GCF_042789485.1 Streptomyces sp. NPDC056835 | reverse complement strand
CATCTGGCAGGACGTGCTTGGAATGTCTGAAGTCGGTGTCACCGACAATTTCTTCTCGCTTGGCGGAGATTCCATCAAAGGAATTCAAATGGCGAGCCGCTTGAATCAGCACGGCTGGAAGCTGGAAATGAAAGATCTCTTCCAGCATCCGACGATCGAGGAGCTTACCCAATATGTAGAGCGTGCCGAAGGCAAACAGGCAGACCAAGGCCCGGTGGAGGGCGAAGTCATCCTGACGCCGATCCAGCGCTGGTTCTTTGAAAAGAACTTCACGAACAAGCACCACTGGAACCAATCGGTGATGCTTCACGCCAAGAAGGGCTTTGATCCTGAACGGGTGGAGAAAACATTGCAGGCGCTGATCGAGCATCATGACGCGCTCCGCATGGTCTACCGCGAGGAAAACGGGGACATCGTTCAGGTGTATAAACCGATCGGTGAGAGCAAGGTCAGCTTCGAAGTCGTGGATCTGTACGGCTCTGATGAAGAGATGCTGAGAAGCCAGATTAAGCTTCTCGCGAACAAGCTGCAAAGCAGTCTCGATCTGCGAAACGGGCCGCTTTTAAAGGCGGAGCAATATCGCACAGAAGCTGGGGATCACCTGCTCATTGCTGTACACCATCTCGTGGTCGACGGTGTGTCATGGCGGATTTTGCTTGAAGACTTTGCTTCAGGCTACATGCAGGCTGAGAAAGAAGAGAGCCTTGTCTTCCCGCAAAAAACAAACTCCTTCAAGGATTGGGCGGAAGAACTGGCGGCATTCAGCCAATCAGCGCATCTTTTACAGCAGGCTGAATACTGGTCGCAAATTGCCGCTGAACAGGTTTCTCCTTTACCGAAGGATTGTGAAACAGAGCAGCGGATCGTCAAGGATACATCATCCGTCCTATGTGAATTAACGGAAGAAGACACTAAGCATCTTTTAACAGATGTTCATCAGCCATATGGAACTGAAATCAACGATATTCTTCTCAGCGCGCTCGGTTTGACAATGAAAGAATGGACAAAGGGTGCCAAAATTGGCATTAACCTTGAGGGACACGGCCGGGAGGACATCATCCCGAATGTGAATATCTCCAGAACGGTCGGCTGGTTTACGGCACAATACCCTGTTGTGCTCGACATATCTGACGCAGATGCCTCGGCTGTGATCAAAACAGTCAAAGAAAACCTGCGCCGCATTCCCGACAAAGGTGTTGGCTACGGCATTCTTCGTTATTTCACAGAAATAGCGGAAACAAAGGGCTTCACACCGGAGATCAGCTTCAACTATTTGGGCCAATTCGACAGTGAAGTCAAAACCGATTTCTTTGAACCATCCGCT
>NZ_JBHUBB010000095.1:0-1343 GCF_042789485.1 Streptomyces sp. NPDC056835 | reverse complement strand
ATCGCGGGCTTAAGTCTCTTGCTGGTTTTCGGTGGCTGGCGGAGTGACCTTAGTGAGGTAGGCGGCGAGGGATTTGAGGATCTCGTCGGCGGTCTTGGTCCAGGTGAAGGGCCTGGGGTTCTCATTCCACGAGTCGATCCAGGCCCTGATGTCATCCTCCAGCGCCTTCACCGAGGTGTGGACGCCGCGGCGAATGAGCTTGTCGGTCAGCAGGCCGAACCACCGCTCGACCTGGTTGATCCAGGAGGAGCCGGTCGGGGTGAAGTGGACATGGAAGCGGGGGTGCTTGCCGAGCCAGGTCTTGATCTCGGGGGTGTTGTGGGTGGCGTAGTTGTCACACACCAGGTGCACATCGAGCCCGGCAGGAACCGCCCTGTCTATCGTGACCAGGAACCTCTTGAACTCGACGGCCCGGCGGCGGCGGTGCAGTTCGCCGATGACGGTGCCGTCGGCGATGTTGAACGCGGCGAACAGGCTGGTGATGCCGTGCCGCAGGTAGTCATGGGTGCGCCGCTCGGGCATGCCCGGCATCATCGGCAGCACCGGCTGCGAGCGGTCCAGCGCCTGAATCTGGCTCTTCTCGTCCACGCACAACACCACGGCCTTCTCGGGCGGGTTGTGATACAGGCCGACGACGTCGACGACCTTCACGACGAACTGCGGGTCAGTGGAGAGCTTGAAGGCATCCTGCAGGTGCGGCTTGAGGTCGAACCTCTTCCAGATCCGCCCGATGGTGGACTTCGACAGCCCGGTGCGGGCGGCCATGGAGGCCCGTGACCAGTGCGTGTCCTGGCCAGGGGTGGATTCCAGCGTCGCGACGACCACGTCCTCGACCTGGTCGAGCAGGATGGACGGCGGCCGACCGGGCCGCGGCTCGTCAACCAGACCGTTCAGCCGCCGCTTGACGAACCGGGCCCGCCAGCGGTTCACCGACTGCTCACTCACACCGAGTTCGGCCGCCACCTGCTTGTTTGTCCCGCTCTCCGCGCACCGCAGCACGATCCTCGCGCGCAGAGCCAGGAACTGCGCTGTCTTCGCGCGCCTCGCCCAACGCGTCAGCTGAGCCCGTTCGTCATCGCTGAGTACCAGCTCCGACTTGCGCCGGCCCGGCCGCGGCTCATCCGCAAGTCCGGCCATCCGCCTGGCAGCAAACCGTGACCGCCACTTCCTCACCGTGTCCGCGGTTACCTTGAACTCCGCCGCCACACGTGTATTCGGCTTCCCGTCCGCGCACGCCAGGACGATGCGTGCCCGCTCAACGAGACGGGGCGCCACCGCCCCGCCCGCCCAGCGCAGCAACTCGGCACGCTCCCCATCGGACAACACGACTTCGACGGCACGAG
>NZ_JBHUBB010000094.1:0-1499 GCF_042789485.1 Streptomyces sp. NPDC056835 | reverse complement strand
TTATTGAACCATACGTCAGGGCTTCCTGATTATATGGGATGGTTTTTTGCCAATTGGGATTCACACAAGATTGCGGTGAATCAGGATATTGTCGATATGCTGATGAATGAGGGGCTATCTGGTTATTTTGAACCGAATGAAGGCTGGATGTACAGCAATACAGGGTATGTTCTGCTGGCGGTTATCATTGAAAAAGCATCTGGCATGAGCTATGCGGATTTTATGAAAACAAGTATTTTTTCACCGGCAGGCATGAATGAAACAAGAGTGTATAACAGGAGGCTTTCGCCTGAGCGAATTGATCATTATGCATATGGATATGTGTATGATGTACATTCCGAAACATACGTCCTTCCTGATGAGCTGGAGGAAACGAACTATGTTGTGTATCTCGATGGCATACAGGGAGATGGGACGGTGAACTCTGTCACAAGCGATTTGTTTCGATTTGATCAGGCTTTATATCAGGACGATTTCATCAGCAAGGCTTCTAAGGAATCTGCGTTTTCTCCAGTGCGCCTCAACAATGGAGAAACAATTGATTATGGCTTTGGCTGGGTACTGCAAAATAGTCCTGAAAAAGGACGGGTTGTCAGCCACAGCGGAGGATGGCCCGGTTATTCGACGATGATGATCCGATATATCGATCATCGTAAAACACTGATCTATTTGAGTAATAAGGAAGAGGATACTGAATATGAACAAGCGATTCTGAAGGCGGCGGAGCATATTCTATTTGGCCAGCCATATGAGGTCCCGAAACGTCCTGCTGATAAAAAGAAAAAAGCAATTGATACGGCAATATACAGCCGCTATGTTGGCAGCTACCTGTTGCAGGATGGGATGGCTGCACGGGTGACAGCCGAGAATGAACGGCTTTATTTGGAGATCACTGGACAGCTGAGACTGGAGTTGTTTCCTTCTTCGGAAACCCGTTTTTTTCTGCGGTCATTGCCTGTTGAAATTGAATTCATGTTAGGTGAGGATGCAGCGAAAAGTTTTATCCTCTATGAGGATGGCACAGAGGAAGAAGCGGTCCGTACGAAGTAGAAAGGAATGAATTTGATGATCGGAATATTAGCCGGAATGGGGCCGAAATCGACCTCGCCGTTTATTGATAAGGTGATTGATTACTGTCAGAAGCTGTATGGAGCTTCAAACGATATTGACTACCCGCACATGATGATCTATTCATGCCCGACGCCCTTCTATGCAGATCGTCCAATTGACCATGACGAGATGAAAAAAGCGATTATCGACGGAGCGGTAAAGCTCGAGAAAACAGGAGTGGATTTCATTGCGTTGCCTTGTAATACGGCGCATGTCTACTATGAAGAGATTCAGCAGGCATTGTCGGTTCCTATGTTGCATATCGTTGAGGAAACGATAAAAGAGATTCCGCATCCTGCAAAAAAAGCGGTGGTTTTAGGAACAGAGCCAACCATCCAATCCAGCGCGGCCGACAAGACCGGTGACTACAAGACCGCGCTGGCCTGGGC
>NZ_JBHUBB010000093.1:0-1535 GCF_042789485.1 Streptomyces sp. NPDC056835 | reverse complement strand
AAAATCACAAGAGCAACAAAGACCGCCCGGCTGAAAAATATAACAGCCATTCATGGACGTACGGCGAGCTGAATGCGAAGGCAAACCGTCTCGCGCGGATTCTGATGGACTGCGGCATTAGCCCGGATGACCGCGTCGGCATTCTCACGAAGCCGTCGCTTGAAATGTCCGCCGCGGTGCTCGGCGTCTTGAAAGCCGGAGCGGCGTTTGTGCCGATTGATCCTGACTACCCGGATCAGCGGATTGAGTATATTTTACAGGACAGCGGCGCGAAGCTTCTCTTGAAACAGGAAGGCATTTCAGTGCCGGACAGCTATACGGGAGATGTCATTCTTCTCGACGGAAGCCGCACAATTCTAAGCCTGCCGCTTGATGAAAACGACGAGGGAAATCCAGAAACCGCTGTAACCGCGGAGAACTTGGCGTACATGATTTACACGTCTGGAACGACCGGACAGCCGAAGGGTGTCATGGTCGAACACCATGCGCTTGTGAACTTGTGCTTCTGGCACCACGACGCGTTCAGCATGACAGCGGAGGACCGCAGTGCGAAGTACGCGGGCTTTGGGTTCGACGCTTCCATTTGGGAGATGTTCCCGACCTGGACGATCGGTGCCGAGCTTCACGTCATTGATGAAGCGATCCGCCTCGATATCGTCCGCCTGAACGATTATTTTGAAACGAACGGCATAACGATCACGTTCCTGCCGACACAGCTTGCGGAACAGTTCATGGAGCTTGAGAACACATCACTTCGCGTATTGCTCACTGGAGGAGACAAGCTGAAGCGGGCAGTGAAAAAGCCGTACACACTCGTCAACAACTACGGGCCGACAGAAAATACGGTCGTTGCCACGAGTACAGAAATCCATCCGGAGGAAGGCTCGCTTTCCATCGGAAGGGCCATTGCCAATACGAGAGTATACATTCTCGGCGAGGGCAATCAGGTGCAGCCGGAAGGCGTAGCCGGAGAGCTTTGCGTGGCGGGGCGCGGACTGGCACGAGGCTATCTGAATCGAGAAGACGAAACCGCGAAGCGGTTTGTCGCTGATCCGTTTGTGCCGGGTGAGTGCATGTACCGCACCGGCGATTTGGTGAAATGGACGGGCGGCGGCATCGAATACATCGGCCGGATCGACCAGCAGGTCAAGGTCCGCGGCTACCGGATCGAGCTCTCAGAAATTGAAGTCCAGCTCGCCCAGCTTTCTGAGGTGCAGGATGCGGCGGTGACAGCTGTCAAAGATAAAGGAGGCAACACAGCGATCGCGGCGTATGTCACCCCGGAAACAGCTGATATAGAAGCACTAAAATCAGCACTAAAGGAAACCCTGCCGGATTACATGATCCCGGTGTTCTGGGTGACGCTGAACGAGCTTCCGGTTACGGCAAACGGCAAAGTCGACCGCAAAGCCTTGCCTGAGCCGGACATCGAAGCGGGAAGCGGAGAATACAAAGCGCCGACGACCGACATGGAAGAGCTGCTTGCCGGCATCTGGCAGGACGTGCTTGGTATGTCTGTAGTCGGTGTCACCGAC
>NZ_JBHUBB010000092.1:0-1550 GCF_042789485.1 Streptomyces sp. NPDC056835 | reverse complement strand
CCTCGGTGTGAAATATGTGGTGGCTGTTCCGCTTGTGACAGAGCAGAAGATTGTAAAAGAAGAGATCAAAAAGAGCAGTGTAGACGTGCTGACTGAGCTGTCAGATATCGCGGAACCGTACGGTGTAAAAATCGCGCTTGAATTTGTCGGCCATCCGCAATGTACGGTCAATACGTTTGAACAAGCGTATGAGATCGTAAACACAGTTAACCGTGACAATGTCGGACTTGTCCTTGACAGTTTTCACTTCCATGCAATGGGTTCAAATATTGAGAGCTTAAAGCAGGCGGACGGAAAGAAAATCTTCATCTATCATATTGATGATACAGAAGATTTCCCAATCGGCTTTTTAACAGATGAGGATCGTGTATGGCCGGGACAAGGGGCAATTGACTTAGATGCCCACTTATCAGCACTGAAGGAAATCGGCTTCTCTGATGTTGTTTCGGTTGAGCTCTTCCGGCCTGAATACTATAAGCTGACTGCTGAGGAAGCCATTCAAACAGCGAAAAAAACAACAGTGGACGTCGTATCAAAATACTTCAGCATGTAATGGATAAAGGAGGGGTGAATATGGCTTTTGTATCGATGAAAGAGCTTCTTGAAGATGCAAAGCGGGAGCAATATGCAATTGGCCAGTTTAATATCA
Source organism: Streptomyces sp. NPDC056835 (assembly GCF_042789485.1). Classification (NCBI taxonomy): domain Bacteria; kingdom Bacillati; phylum Actinomycetota; class Actinomycetes; order Kitasatosporales; family Streptomycetaceae; genus Streptomyces; species Streptomyces sp. NPDC056835. The sequence goes on along the minus strand of NZ_JBHUBB010000092.1, from coordinate 901 downwards.
ACGGCCTGCAATGGACGAAGGCGATTTTGCAGGCGGCGCAAAAGGAGCAATCACCGGTCATCGCCGCGGCTTCCGATCGCCTGGTCGACTATTTAGGCGGATTTAAAACGATTGCCGCCATGGTCGGCGCGTTAATAGAGGACATGGCGATTACCGTTCCGGTCGTGCTTCATCTCGATCACGGCAGCAGTGCGGAACGCTGCAGACAGGCCATTGATGCCGGATTCAGCTCAGTGATGATTGACGGCTCCCATCAGCCGATTGACGAGAATATCGCGATGACAAAAGAAGTCACCGATTATGCCGCAAAACACGGCGTGTCAGTAGAAGCCGAAGTCGGCACGGTCGGCGGAATGGAAGACGGACTTGTCGGCGGGGTCTGCTATGCCGATATCACGGAATGTGAGCGGATCGTCAAAGAAACCAATATCGACGCGCTGGCCGCCGCCCTCGGCTCTGTACACGGCAAATATCAGGGTGAGCCGAATCTCGGATTTAAGGAAATGGAGGCTATCTCCCGCATGACTGATATTCCCCTCGTTCTTCACGGGGCATCCGGGATTCCGCAGGATCAGATCAAAAAAGCCATCACGCTCGGCCACGCGAAGATCAATATCAATACGGAATGTATGGTAGCGTGGACAGACGAAACACGCCGCATGTTTCAGGAAAACAGCGATCTGTACGAACCGCGCGGCTATTTGACACCCGGCATTGAAGCCGTGGAAGAGACAGTGCGAAGCAAAATGAGAGAGTTCGGATCAGCCGGTAAAGCAGCTAAGCAGCAGGTCGGCTAAAGAGACCAGAAACCGCCGAGATGGCGGTTTTTTTGTGCGGTGTTGCGTCCATACGCCCAAAACGATTATGATGATGGCAGCAGTGTAAGAAACGGGAGTGGTTC
>NZ_JBHUBB010000091.1:0-1563 GCF_042789485.1 Streptomyces sp. NPDC056835 | reverse complement strand
AGCGAAAGTACTATAAAGTAAATTGCGAACACAAAGGGAGCTGAAGCTAGAAAGCCATTATGCGCTTTTTAGCTTATGCTCCTTTTCACTAGTGTTGCATAAATTTTGACTGAATTTTCTGCTTTCTTGTTTTTACTCATGAGAAGAAAAACAAAGACATTTGAATAGAGGTAGTTAACATCCATTTTTTTACTATAATCTTTGACGAGTGCAACAGACCTGTGAAATTCTTTAGGGCACGGTTTTCCCTACGATTTTTCGTAGCCATAAATGAGCGGATTTCCATGGTGCCGCTTTGAGTAAGCGACTAATTTGTAAGTACGTCCTTGAACTGTTCGTGTTCAGCTGTGCCAGTACATTTAGGCAATATACAATCATTGCGATATACACTTGATTATGTACGCCTTGTTCGCTCTGCGCGTAGAACTTTTTGATGTTCAGGTGCTGCTTCAGCCATTTAAAAAATAGCTCGATTGCCCAGCGCGACTTATATAACTCAGCGATTTCGTCAGCGCTTAAATCAAATCGATTTGTGATCAGATGCAGTTCGTTTCCTTTTGAATCGAGCACTTTGATGAGGCGAAAAGCGTTTTCTGCACGGTTTTGTGGTGTACCAATCAAAACCATTTCATCTGAAAACACAAGCGAGTCTTCAGGCAGTTTAAATGGCTCGATTACACGAATGACAGCGTTTTTTCGTAAGCGTGACACAAAGAAATACCCATCGTCTGTCATGCGGTCAAATCGTTCATAATCCAAGTAACCCCGGTCAAAGACGTACATGCATTCTTTGTCGTCAACGAGTACTTCCAGCTGACCACGATCATGTTCTTTCGCGTTTGTCAGCACCGCTTTATCTGGATAGGAACAGCCTTTTTCTGCGTAAACAAGACGTAAATGAAGCTTGATGCCCGACTTTGTTTTACGGAATTCAGCCCACTTATGGTTTTTCAAGTTCAATGGCAACGTACTCGAGTCGATAATTTTCAGTGGTGTTGTCGTTTCTCGGCGCTGCTCATAATGTGATTTCTCGTGAATTTGGGCAACTAAATCCAAAAATACCTGTTGGAACACTTCAGTCGGCACTTGATTTAATCGGCGTCCGAGCTGCGAAAAGCTAATCGCTTCTAAATGCGTCGCTTTTTGAAGCTCGTCAGAAAATAATGTCTCACTGACTGCACGCAGACTCTCGGTTTCATTGAGCTGAGCGAATACGAACAATTTCAAGAATGACGCAATATGTAGCTTCTTTGTATAGTAATTTAATTGATAGCTTTCAACCAATTCCTCGAGTTTTGTGAAGAAAATCGGTGAAAACCATTGTTCAAATGATGTTTTTCGTGTAAACTTATCCATGCTTATTGTCCTTTATTTTGGATTTGGATGGTTTATTACCGCCCTACCATTATAAAGGCTTTTTTTATGCAAAGATAAAATTACTGAAAATTTAGATTTTTATAAATCGTTGAATTATTTTAATGCGACACTAGTGTGCATAGATATAAAAAGTATTTTAAATACAGGTGAGAAAAATACAATATAATCGTTTAAAACATTTGTAAC
>NZ_JBHUBB010000090.1:0-1620 GCF_042789485.1 Streptomyces sp. NPDC056835 | reverse complement strand
ACACAGATAAAACCAATAATTTCTTTATCAAGTTAGACACCTCTTTTTTTCCAATATTAGCATATATATGTTTAAATTGGAAAAACATTTTTATTAGGTTAATATTTAAAATGTTTATTAACCTAATAAAATCGCATAGTATAAACTTTTATATAAGTTAATAGAAAGGAGGAATTAAAAATGTTTAAGTCAAAGCTTTTTAGAGTTTTTATTATTCTATTTGCTTTAGTCTTGGTACTAATATTTTTTAAAAAAGAGGTTATTTTTCAGGAGGGGAATCCTATTCCTTTAGCTGTTGCGATTACAAAATTAACATTTCAAGATGTTGAAATAGTCCGTGTTTGGCAAAATCCTGATCAATACATAGTAAAACAGGGTAATTATGAGCCATTCATTAAATATATGGAAGATGATGGTTGGGAATATATAGGTGAAAATGGAGATGGTTTATTGTTTGTAAATAAAAAGGGAAATATTACTAGTGCGATAGGCGTTAGGTCTTTCACGAAATATTACACTCTTATCGATAGTTAACTAAATCTCTACGCCCTCTTTATAAAGTATCTTATTTTTTGTTTTTCGAATCTTAGTTTATTCAACGCAGTTAGTAACCGTGTGAATTCTAAGATAAGGTCAGATGAGTTTTAAGGATGTAGACAAAAGGCCGCTGGTTGGCGGCCTTTTGAATGTTTGAGTTCACTTAATTGACCATACCGGAAGCTACTAAACAGAGTAAAACCCTGAATTCAGCCATAACGGCCAAGTTCAGGGTTTTGCTCTTTAATATATTGGGGATTTAAACATTTAGGCTACCATGAGATAGTTCAACAATTTTTTTTGATTTAGTCACTTTCCGAAAAGTCGAGCAAAGAAGCCCTTTTTTTGTTTATCCGGGTTAGTATCCGGGTTTTCGTTGGCAGCTGCTATTAATTGTTTAGCTTCTTTTGCTGCCCTATTGGATTCATCCAGTTCTTTATCGCGTTCTATACTTCCTCTAATGCTAGATACTTCACCTTTTATTTGTTGGATACTTGGGATAACAAACTCTTTATTAAAAGTTTCCTGGTTATCCAGCTGTTCTTTCATTTGTTTATTTTCTTCCCTAAGTGCCGCCATTTCTTCACGTAGGGCTTTTAATTCTTCCGCGATCAATTCCCCGACTTTCTTTTCAGGTTCCGGCTTGAATGATTCTCCATCAGTAGCAAAATAATGTTCAATTTGCTTCATAGACCAATTTTGTTCCCGGTGAAGAGCTTGTATCTCTTTGAAACGTTCTATTCCTTCACGCTTATAAATGTTATAGCCGTTACCTTTGTCACTCTTTTCGTGAGGGATATATTGGCGCAGTTCCTTAAACCAGTTTCTAATGACGTTTGGAGTCTCATCTATGAAACTTGCTACCTCTTTTACGGTAAAGCCTTTATCCAGGTTTCCAACTTGCTTTTCGTCACCTGGATTTTCATTTTTACTCAAGTCTCCCACCACCTTTCTAATACGGTTCTAAACATGGGTAAGTTGGATAAATAGGTTGGATAAGTAAATTTATAAATGATTTTACCTATATCTAAGAGCTATGTATTTATTAATTAATCATGAGCCTGGTTAAATCCTGCCATGTAC
>NZ_JBHUBB010000089.1:0-1681 GCF_042789485.1 Streptomyces sp. NPDC056835 | reverse complement strand
CTGTCGGTGTGCTTTGTCTCGTTCTGTTTCATGTCACGTTTCTATTGTTTTTCAGCGGGAGTTTACTCAGCCTGATCTTAACGAAGCTGTCCTTTAAAGCGTTTCGGTCAATGGATCAGCGGCAGGAGAAAGAAAAGGCGGCATGAAGAAAAGAGTTGCTGGCTGGTACAGGCGGATGAAGATTAAGGATAAGCTGTTTGTGTTTCTATCGTTGATTATGGCCGTATCCTTTCTGTTTGTATACAGCGGGGTCCAGTATGCCTTTCATGTGTATGATGAGCAGATTTACCGCAAGTCCTCGGAGGTGCTGCGGATGTCTTCTGAAAGGATCGAAGACGAGCTGAAGAAGATAGTGGATGTGTCATATGAAATCATTACAGACGAACAGATTCAGCATATCCTGAGCATGCAAAATCGGGATGATACGTATGATCAATATCAAATGAAGCAGGAGCTGTGGGATCAGCTTGCGGAATATGCCAGCGATGAAAAGTACATCGATTCCATTCATGTGATTGATGCCCGCGGCTCAGAGTATTCAGCCGGAAGCAGTTCTTCAGATCTTTTGCAGCAGGAGCAGGAAGAGGTATGTAAGCGAGCGAAAGCGAAAAATGGAAGAAATCTTTGGATGACGCTCGGCGGGTCAGACCCTGTCCTGATTTCGGCACGGCAGATCAGGTCCTATCACCAGCTGAGTCTGAACGGCTTGGGCATGGTGCTGATCCAGGTCAATGTAAAACAGATGATTCGTGATGTGCCGAAGGATTGGAGCGATTCAGTCGGAGACATTATGATTGCCGACCAAGGCGGGAATTTGGTGTATACGGCACATGCATCAGCACATGTTCCTGAGGCAGCAAAAGAGACGCTGAAGCACCCCGGTTATGACTTGATAAAAAAGAATGGCAAACGTTACTTTATTTCTTATCTTCAATCATCCTACCAAAATTGGAGCTACTATAACGTCATCCCCTTTGATCAGATGTTCGCGAAAATTTCCTTTATGAAAACAGTGATCGGCACATGCTTTCTTCTCTTTTTCTGTGTGGTTTTGCTTTTCGGAAGGAAAATCGCCAACAGCATCACGGAGCCGATTGAACAGCTTGTGACCGCGATGAAATCGGTACAGCACAGCGGCATTGAAGCGGGTGTGTCGCTTTCTCTGCCGGAACATACACAGGATGAGGCCGGCATGCTGAACCGCCATTTTACTGTCATGATGAAACGGATTAATGAGCTGATGGAAGAAAATGTGGAAAAACAGCTCATTATTAAAGAAACCGAATTGAAAGCACTGCAAGCCCAGATTAACCCGCATTTTTTATATAACACGTTCGAGTCCATCAATTGGCTGGCCAAGGCGAATCAGCAAAAGCAAATCTCAAAAATGGTGGAATCGCTCGGTTTTCTTCTGCGAAACAGCATACATATGAAAAAGGATATCGTGACCATTCAGGAGGAGGCGGACATTGTACGTCACTATATGACTATTCAGCGATTTCGATTTGAAGAGCGCCTGAATTTCACGTTGGATATTGACGATGAGGTGAAGCATTGCCTCATTCCGAAACTGACGCTCCAGCCGCTTGCGGAAAATGCGATTCAATACGCGCTTGAACCCTTTACAAGGCCATGCGCCATCCGGATTCAGGCGAAAAAGACGAAGGGCTGTGTTTGTATT
>NZ_JBHUBB010000088.1:1123-1726 GCF_042789485.1 Streptomyces sp. NPDC056835 | reverse complement strand
TGACGCGGATTCCCTTATCCGCATAATTGAGCGCCAGCGTTTCCGTCATCATCTTGATGCCGCCTTTGGATGTGGAATACTGAACGTTTACAGGGCGCGGAATCTGCTGATGAACACTTGAAATATTCAGCACATTGCCCTTGATATTGTTTTTCATCATGTGGTTAAGTGCTGCTTTCGCTCCCAGAAAGGTTCCGGTAACATTGACATCAATCACTCTCTGCCAATCTTCAAGACTCATCTCATGCGGCATCGCCTCAACACCGTTAAAACCGGAGTTGTTTACCATCACATCGAGCGTGCCGAAATGCTCTAAAGCTGTGTCCAAGAGCGCCTGAATCCCCTCTTCTTTTGACACGTCCGCCTCAACTGCGACGGCTTTCCCTCCGTTCTGCTTAATGATTTCCAGAGTTTCATCTGCTCCAGACGGGTCGCTGTGGTAATTTACAACAACATTCATTTTCTCCTGTCCGAACCGTTCCGCAATGGCTTTCCCGATTCCTTTTGAAGACCCTGTCACAATGTTTTTCCGGTTAAATCTTTGTACATACTTGATATCCTCCTCTGTTTCTCACTATGCAGTGGAAAATACCCTGTTTTTCC
>NZ_JBHUBB010000088.1:401-1113 GCF_042789485.1 Streptomyces sp. NPDC056835 | reverse complement strand
CCGAGTTGAAAACAGCACAAAAAAAGCAGAGAACCTGTAGTTCTCTGCCATTTCCTATTGAAAACGCTGCTCGGCAAGCTTCTTTTTAATATTCAGCAGCCTGCGGTAAAAGAAAGCGGCGGACTCGTAATGTTCCAGCTGATTGAAACGTTCCGCTGTATCATGCAACAGATCTTCGGCGTCGGCAAGAAGCTGCCTTGATTCCAGCAGGTCAAAGCATTCTGTAAGCACGTTCAGGTCGCCGCTTCCAAGATACAGCTCATGAATGAGGCGGAATTTCGTCAAGTACATGTCATCCTCCCATTCAGCCGCGCTCTTTATCCCGCGGTCATACGCCTCTACTGCCTTGTCGTATTTTCCCTCTTTACAGTAGATATGGGTCAGTGAAAATACAGCTTGAACAGCTTGCTGAAAGTTGTGCTCCTCAAAAATGGCGGCGGCTGTTTTGAAATAGCCCTCCGCTTCTTTGTAATCACCCAGACTGTACTTACAGTGTCCGACATTATAATAGGCAGCGGCAATCATGTACGCTTCTTCAAGCTGCCTGGCATGATCTAAAGCGCTGTACAAGTGGGTCAGTGCTTTTTCATGATGATACACATCGGTCAAATTTCCGGCGATGATAAATTCACACTGAACCCGGCGGCGACCGTACAGTTCATATTTCGTATAGATATCAAGCGCCTGGCTCGCATAATTCATGGAAAAATAC
>NZ_JBHUBB010000088.1:0-391 GCF_042789485.1 Streptomyces sp. NPDC056835 | reverse complement strand
TTCTGCGACTTTAAATAGAAACTCAGCTTTTTCGATCTCATCCTCGACATACTCGAGCTTTTCCTCGGCATGTTTATAATGGTCGATCGCTAATATGAAATTTTTCTGCTTGAATTCGTACATTCCTCTGAAATAATAAAAGTAGTATTCCAATAAGCCCGTGAGTTTTTGCTGATTGCTTTCAATTTCGTTCAGCATATCAGAGAACGGAGGCTTGGTGTCGCTGTCTTTCACCGGCATCAGCTTATCAAGCATGATTCGATGCCGGAATTCCATCAAAGAAAAATATAAAAGCAAGTCCTGGTTCTCTTCCATATCTTCTAAATCGTATTCAATCTCCTGCTTTAACGCTTCTGCTTGATCTGCTTCAAATGCGCGAATGAGCTTGTAC
>NZ_JBHUBB010000087.1:0-1867 GCF_042789485.1 Streptomyces sp. NPDC056835 | reverse complement strand
CGACATAGGCCCGGGTCAGCGCCGCGCCTCCTCAAAATATATAAAAGGGGTTACATTATTCATATGCCCAAACATGTCTGTCTCGGAAAATCTTACGGATACCTCATTAAAAAAAGAAAAGGATGTTTTCCATTCTTGAAACGGCATATCAATATAAGCGGGAAGCTTCATCTTTTTTCATCTCCTTATTGTTTAAAAAAACCTCTCCCATGCGGGACTGACCCCCGTTTTTGAGACAGGGATCAAAACACCTTTTAAACAGCCAATTGCCGATAATTTATCGGTGATTGGTTGTTTAGTTTCGTTTGAATACGAATATTGTTATAATAATGAATGTATTCTATGACAGTGCGTTCTACGATGGCGGTCGTGGTTCGATCAATGCTGTTAAGATAGAACGTTTCAGACTTTAGTGAGGAATGAAACGATTCGATGGAGGCATTATCAGCGGGTGTCCCTTTGCGGGACATGCTCATGGTAATGCCTTTTGTTTTAACAGCTTTCTGATACTCGTAAGATGTATACACAGATCCTTGGTCACTATGTAACACGCAGTTCTCAGGCAGTGTTGGCAGTTGATCAAGTGTGTGTAAGACAAAGTCTGTGTCCTGCTTATCTCCAATCGTAAAAGCAATCACTTCTCCATTATATACATCCAATATACTGGAAAGGTACAATTGTTTCTGTCCATAAGGCAAATACGTGATGTCTGTTACTAGTTTTTCAAGAGGATGATCAGACTGAAAGTTCCTATCTAATATATTGTCGACCACGGCATATGGCTGCCCATTCTTCTTGCGCTTTTTCACCTTAACCCGGCACTGCCACTGATTTTTCTGCATAATACGCTGAACCGTTTTATGGTTAATACACATTCTCTTTTTTAATATAGCTGTGATTTTTCGATATCCATATCGATACTGGTGCTCTCGGCACAACGTGCCGATTTGTTTTTCTAAATGGCGCTTGGGATGATCTTTCTTCAGATTCTTCTTCCAACGATAATAAGACGAGCGAGAGATACCTAAATGAATACAGATATCCTGCACGGTCATTGTGCTGTGCAATTCTTCTACAAGTTCGACTGACGTTTGGCTATCAACTTCCTTTCCAATTCGTTGTACTTTTTTAACACTTCATTCTGTTGTCTCAGATATCGATTCTCTGCCTGCAGTTTCTCTAATTCGGAAGAATACTCCGGACCTTTTCCATAAGTGTATTGCTTACCAACAGGCTGTTCAAATCGATGTGTATCACCAGCCTTATACCATCTGACCCATGTCTTAATCTGCGTATTATTTTTGATTTTCAACTCCTGCATGATCTCTTTCATAGGTACGCCTGCCAATCTCATTTCTACAGCCTTCTGTTTCACTTCAAGCGGATAACTCACTCTTGTCCCCATAGAAAAAACACCTCCAAGTCTAATTTCGGATAACAATCATCCGTATTCAAACTTGAAGGTGTTTTTATTTGTCTCATCTTATGGGGTCAGTCCCGATCTTGGGAGGCTTTTATTTTTAAAAATTTCTTATATATCTTTTCTCTCCAGCACAGCCACACACTCCACATGATTCGTATGCGGAAACATATCCACAGGCTGCACTTCGAGCGTCTGATACCCGCCATCCTCAAGCACCCGCAGGTCTCTTGCAAGCGTACCCGGATTACAGGACACGTACACCACCCGCTTCGGTTTCATCTCTACAATCGTCCGCAGGAGGGCTTCGTCGCAACCTTTTCTTGGCGGGTCTACGACTAGCGTATCGGCCGTGATGCCTTCTTCATACCACTTTGGAATCACGGTTTCCGCTTCACCGACCGCGAACTCAGCGTTTGTGATGCCGTTTAATTCAGCGTTGCGTTT
>NZ_JBHUBB010000086.1:0-1961 GCF_042789485.1 Streptomyces sp. NPDC056835 | reverse complement strand
AATAAAAACGAGGTTATTATACCACATCCCAACCCTTGGATTCCTTTTTCGGCACGCATGAAAAAGAACAGCGTCCCAAGGAGAGCTGTTCTTTACATACCTATTTTCGAAGAAAGGAATAAGACCTACTGTTCCATTTGACGAGCCAAAAATCCAGCTGCTGTTTCAACGGCTTTATGCTCTACTTCGCCCATTGTCTGGTCTTTTGAAAAGATCACCACAGCACCTATCGGATCACCGTTCGCCACAATTGGGCCGACAGTATAAGAATTCATGTCCTCATCAATTCCATTCACAAGCTGTACTGATTTCGCATCACTCTCAAGCACGGAGCTGCGCTGATCCATTGTTCTTTCCAGCATTTCACTGATTGACTTGTTTAAGTAATCTTTTTTGGAGCTGCCGGACACGGCAATATATACATCACGATCACAAATCAGCACTGAATGGCCGAGGCTGTCGTAAAGCGCGTCTGCATACTCCTTTGCAAAGTCTCCAAGCTCACTGATCGGAGAGTACTTTTTCAAAATCACTTCTCCGTCACGATCTACAAAAATCTCAAGCGGATCGCCTTCCCTGATTCTCAGAGTTCTTCGAATTTCTTTAGGAATCACGACCCGGCCTAAGTCATCAATACGACGTACGATACCGGTTGCTTTCATCTCTGGTGCCTCTCTTTCATTTGATGGTATATACATGTGGGAAAGACCTAAAGCAGTTACTTTATGTACCTTCCGCCTCGCTTGAAATTAGTATCCGTCACATCAAATGTAATATACACCAGAGAGTAACAAAATTTACGTTGATGAAATGGTTTGCTTTTTCACATCTTTTAAGCCCTTCAGCATGCCCAGCACGGTGTCGAGCCAATCATCAGCACTACGGCCTTTCGTCTGTATGGAGATTTTGAGTTTTTTTCCTTCCATTCCCAGTCCGATTTGTCTGCCATATTGATTGCCAAGCTCAAACAGCTTCTGCCCGTCAATTTCAGCACTTGCTTCTTCAGAAATCGTCAATCTGACAGCATCTTTATCCTGCTTAATCAGCTCGACACGTTCCTGTCTCGCATAGACCTTCATTTCTGCAACAGTAAACAAGTATTCGACTTCTTTTGGATAGTTTCCAAAGCGGTCGATCATTTCATCTTGAAGCTCATTCTTCTCTTCGATTGTCGCCACAGACCTGAAGCGTTTATACATATCAATTTTCTGTTTGCCGTCTTGAATATAAGTTTCCGGAATATACGCATCAAGCTCGACATCAATTTCTGTTTCAAACTGCTCTGTCTTCGCTGTGTCTCCTTTACGCTCCTCAATGGCCTCCTTCAGCATTTGTGAATAGAGGTCAAATCCGACTGAATCGATGAAGCCATGCTGCTGGGCACCAAGAAGATTCCCGGCTCCGCGAATCGTTAAGTCACGCATTGCGATTTTAAAACCGGAACCTAGCTCTGTGAATTCTTTAATAGCCTGCAGCCTTTTTTCAGCCACTTCTGTCAGCACTTTATCCCGGCGGTACGTGAAGTACGCATACGCCACACGGTTAGAACGGCCGACACGCCCCCGCAGCTGGTAAAGCTGAGAAAGTCCCATCTTGTCGGCGTCAAATACGATCAGCGTATTGACGTTCGGGATGTCCACGCCAGTTTCGATAATGGTTGTGCTGACGAGAACGTCTGATTCTCCTTCAAGGAAACTTAGCACAGGCCTCCGCGAGCAAGCTCACGTTCAATCGCCTCTCTGACAAGAGCGCCGTTATATTCCACAACATACGTCTGTACGGGGAAGCGATTTTCCGGCGGAGTCTCGATGACTGAAAGATCCCTTACGCCAAGCATAGACATATGCAGCGTACGAGGAATCGGCGTTGCTGTTAACGTTAATACATCAACATTGGCTTTTATTTGCTTGATCTTTTCTTTATGGGTTACACCGAAACGCTGCTCTTCATCAATGATGAGG
>NZ_JBHUBB010000085.1:0-1965 GCF_042789485.1 Streptomyces sp. NPDC056835 | reverse complement strand
ACGTAAGGATGTTGATTTAGATTCTACTTTTACAGCTTCTTATGTTCCTAAAGAATTTGTCCAGGCTGTTAAGCCTTTCTTTGATCATGCAGCCATGATTGAAGATTTTTGGAAAAGTGTTTTCCTTGATACGAAAGCCATTTCACACATAGTCGAACAAGAAACCATTACATATACGGCTATAAACGCCTTTAAACAATCCATTAGAGGCTATAAACGAGGAAAAGTAAAAACCAATCTGGTTCGTTATTTCACAGGTACTTTTAAGAGACTAATGGATCAGACATATTCGGATCTTCCTTTAGACGTTTTTTCAACCAGTAATTAATAAACTCAATAATAAGCCACAGTACATATTTTTTGGCGTGTTTTACATGCCTGTTGTTCGATTTTATAAAGTTAGAACAATTTAAACGGCCTTTACAGGCGTTTGAATTTTTTTCGAGTATTAAAACTAATAAAAAAATAAAAACGGCAAAGGGGGCCTTTTAAAGGGTTTTAAGGACCTTGTATATCAAGATTGGCGCCTTATAGATTGTAGAAGGTGTGTCTATGCTTATTTATGTGAACATTGTCCAACACTGTTTGGAGTAGTTTCCCGTTTTTCTGTTATGAAAGATAAAGTGGAGATACTGACATGCCCTAAGTTTTCTAAGAAAGTAGCAGCATGTATTGGAGAAGGGCACTTATTTGTACTTTTTAATCAAATCGAGGATAGCAATTTCAATAAGATCGGATTTATTGAATTTCTGTTGGTCTGCGAAGCTATCCAGCAAAGCCCCAACTTCCTCATTTATGACAATCGTCTTCCGTACCTTTGTGCCTTTTTCTAAAGTTACCACCCTTTGATACAAGTCATTGCCATGACTATCTTGCTGGTCGTTAAGAACATATCCTCTTATTAAATCTCTAAGAATCGCTCTTTCTTCTGGTGTGAATTCTGTGTGAATCGAACTTTTATCTTGAGTTCGTACGCTATTCACATCGAGGGGGATAGGATGTGAATCCTTTTTTATGTCGTGTGAACTTTGATTCACATTGAATGCATGTATAGGTGTAGTCTGTTTCACCTTAGGGTGACTATTCTTCGATTTAATGAACTCAAACACTGATGTATAAAGAGGTTCTTCCCCTTCACCTACATAGTGCCATCCCTTTTGACCAGAGTTTCGATACTCGTATCCAGCATTGTGTAAAGCTTCTTTTAACTTCTTCTCACCAATATGAACTTTCTCTTTTGCGATCTTGGCTATGGTATTTCCGGTTATCAATAGGTCGTCCAATATTTCCTTGATTTTCATGATTCACATTCCCTTCACATTGATATCACTCTTAATTCACCTATTCTACATTCTGATGTGAATTCCCTCCGATATTTCGAACGGAATTACCAATAACCTTACACCATAAATCCCTGTTCAGTTCTAGCCAATGTCTTTCAAATGTTCTAGATCTTAGTTTCTTTAATGTGATCTCGATTCCTTTAAAAAAGGAAAATGAATCCCCCCCCCGGGGATAGACTGCATATCTAACCTTCTGGAAAATAGAAGAATACCAGATCTTTTATGGGATTTTCTTTCTAAAATTCAGCAGCCTTCCTTCTTTTGGGATTCTGGACCGTGTAAATAATTCTTCACTCTTTATAAATCAAAAATAAACATATTGAAACATTGGCTTTTTAGGAAGTCACACATTGAAAATGCGCACAAGCTAATTCCGTTTTTTTTGAATATATCAATAGTAAATACGCCAAAATGGAGTTGATTTTTTGAGTTTATGTAAAAGAAATTGCTCATGCAGCCGTTGCAATCCATGTAATATGCCTGGACCACAAGGACCTCCAGGAACTACATGTATAAGAACTGATCCTGGAAATGGATGTTCTGTTGCAGAAGGGACCAATACGTTCGCGAATGGGTTTGCCTCCCATTCGGAGGGTTTTAATTCTAAAGCGAATGGCGATTA
>NZ_JBHUBB010000084.1:0-2183 GCF_042789485.1 Streptomyces sp. NPDC056835 | reverse complement strand
GGCATCCACCGTGCGCCCTTTCTAACTTAACCGTTAAAAAGAATCACTATGTGATATCTTGTATTACTAATTGAATGTGATGTCTACTGTTATCTAGTTTTCAAAGAACAACGCATAGGACATGCTAACACATGCGTTGCCACAGGATGTGGCGCATTTAGCAGGTGCTCCTATGTTTGAAGGAATGATCCTTCAAAACTAAACAAGACAGGGAACGTTCTGTTTATAAGACCCAAGGTCTTATATTCCGTATAATATCCTTAGAAAGGAGGTGATCCAGCCGCACCTTCCGATACGGCTACCTTGTTACGACTTCACCCCAATCATCTGTCCCACCTTCGGCGGCTGGCTCCTAAAAGGTTACCTCACCGACTTCGGGTGTTACAAACTCTCGTGGTGTGACGGGCGGTGTGTACAAGGCCCGGGAACGTATTCACCGCGGCATGCTGATCCGCGATTACTAGCGATTCCAGCTTCACGCAGTCGAGTTGCAGACTGCGATCCGAACTGAGAACAGATTTGTGGGATTGGCTTAACCTCGCGGTTTCGCTGCCCTTTGTTCTGTCCATTGTAGCACGTGTGTAGCCCAGGTCATAAGGGGCATGATGATTTGACGTCATCCCCACCTTCCTCCGGTTTGTCACCGGCAGTCACCTTAGAGTGCCCAACTGAATGCTGGCAACTAAGATCAAGGGTTGCGCTCGTTGCGGGACTTAACCCAACATCTCACGACACGAGCTGACGACAACCATGCACCACCTGTCACTCTGCCCCCGAAGGGGACGTCCTATCTCTAGGATTGTCAGAGGATGTCAAGACCTGGTAAGGTTCTTCGCGTTGCTTCGAATTAAACCACATGCTCCACCGCTTGTGCGGGCCCCCGTCAATTCCTTTGAGTTTCAGTCTTGCGACCGTACTCCCCAGGCGGAGTGCTTAATGCGTTAGCTGCAGCACTAAGGGGCGGAAACCCCCTAACACTTAGCACTCATCGTTTACGGCGTGGACTACCAGGGTATCTAATCCTGTTCGCTCCCCACGCTTTCGCTCCTCAGCGTCAGTTACAGACCAGAGAGTCGCCTTCGCCACTGGTGTTCCTCCACATCTCTACGCATTTCACCGCTACACGTGGAATTCCACTCTCCTCTTCTGCACTCAAGTTCCCCAGTTTCCAATGACCCTCCCCGGTTGAGCCGGGGGCTTTCACATCAGACTTAAGAAACCGCCTGCGAGCCCTTTACGCCCAATAATTCCGGACAACGCTTGCCACCTACGTATTACCGCGGCTGCTGGCACGTAGTTAGCCGTGGCTTTCTGGTTAGGTACCGTCAAGGTACCGCCCTATTCGAACGGTACTTGTTCTTCCCTAACAACAGAGCTTTACGATCCGAAAACCTTCATCACTCACGCGGCGTTGCTCCGTCAGACTTTCGTCCATTGCGGAAGATTCCCTACTGCTGCCTCCCGTAGGAGTCTGGGCCGTGTCTCAGTCCCAGTGTGGCCGATCACCCTCTCAGGTCGGCTACGCATCGTTGCCTTGGTGAGCCGTTACCTCACCAACTAGCTAATGCGCCGCGGGTCCATCTGTAAGTGGTAGCCGAAGCCACCTTTTATGTTTGAACCATGCGGTTCAAACAACCATCCGGTATTAGCCCCGGTTTCCCGGAGTTATCCCAGTCTTACAGGCAGGTTACCCACGTGTTACTCACCCGTCCGCCGCTAACATCAGGGAGCAAGCTCCCATCTGTCCGCTCGACTTGCATGTATTAGGCACGCCGCCAGCGTTCGTCCTGAGCCAGGATCAAACTCTCCGATAAATGGATCACAGGTTAAGTTCACCGCATCCTGCGGCGACACCTGTGTGACCTGCGTCGTGCAGGTCCTAGTTTGACTGACTACGCACATCGCTGTGCGATTTATAAAAACTGAATTAACAGGTACGTTTTGTCTTGTTTAGTTTTCAAAGATCATTTTGTTTGTCCGCTTTGTTAAAGCAACTTTATTAGTATACAATGTCACTTCTTCAAAGTCAATAACTTTTTTGAAAAATTACACTAATGTGCAATTGCTTGGCGGCGTCCTACTCTCACTGGGGGAAACCCCCGACTACCATCGGCGCTGAAGAGCTTAACTTCCGTGTTCGGTATGGGAACGGGTGTGACCTCTTCGCTATCGCCACCAAACAA
>NZ_JBHUBB010000083.1:0-2278 GCF_042789485.1 Streptomyces sp. NPDC056835 | reverse complement strand
GCTCATGGGTGGAACGTTGACTACTCGGCACGTTCGGTTTCTTCCTGTTAGTACTGCTTCGGCGTGGAACACAGTGGGGAGGTTGGACGGGTCGGGCACGCTGTTGGGTATCTGAAGGTGCGAGCGCTGCTCGCCCTTCGTGGTGCCGGCCCCAGTGAACTCGCCTGTACAGGGTGGGGTGGTGGGTGGCTGGTCGTTGTTTGAGAACTGCACAGTGGACGCGAGCATCTGTGGCCAAGTTTTTAAGGGCGCACGGTGGATGCCTTGGTACCAGGAACCGATGAAGGACGTGGGAGGCCGCGATAGGCCCCGGGGAGCTGTCAACCGAGCTTTGATCCGGGGGTGTCCGAATGGGGAAACCCGGCAGTCGTCATGGGCTGTCACCCGCTGCTGAACACATAGGCAGTGTGGAGGGAACGAGGGGAAGTGAAACATCTCAGTACCCTCAGGAAGAGAAAACAACCGTGATTCCGGGAGTAGTGGCGAGCGAAACCGGATGAGGCCAAACCGTATGCGTGTGATACCCGGCAGGGGTTGCGCATGCGGGGTTGTGGGAGTTCTCTTGATCGGTCTGCCGGCCGGTCGGCGAGTCAGAAACCGTATGGGTAGGCGAAGGACATGCGAAAGGTCCGGCGTAGAGGGTAAGACCCCCGTAGCTGAAATCTGTACGGCTCGTTTGAGAATCACCCAAGTAGCACGGGGCCCGAGAAATCCCGTGTGAATCTGGCGGGACCACCCGCTAAGCCTAAATATTCCCTGGTGACCGATAGCGGATAGTACCGTGAGGGAATGGTGAAAAGTACCGCGGGAGCGGAGTGAAATAGTACCTGAAACCGTGTGCCTACAAGCCGTGGGAGCGTCGCTGGCAGTACTTGTGCTGTCAGTCGTGACTGCGTGCCTTTTGAAGAATGAGCCTGCGAGTTTGCGGTGTGTTGCGAGGTTAACCCGTGTGGGGAAGCCGTAGCGAAAGCGAGTCCGAATAGGGCGGTTTAGTAGCGCGCTCAAGACCCGAAGCGGAGTGATCTAGCCATGGGCAGGTTGAAGCGGAGGTAAGACTTCGTGGAGGACCGAACCCACCAGGGTTGAAAACCTGGGGGATGACCTGTGGTTAGGGGTGAAAGGCCAATCAAACTCCGTGATAGCTGGTTCTCCCCGAAATGCATTTAGGTGCAGCGTCGTGTGTTTCTTGCCGGAGGTAGAGCACTGGATAGGCGATGGGCCCTACCGGGTTACTGACCTTAGCCAAACTCCGAATGCCGGTAAGTGAGAGCGCGGCAGTGAGACTGTGGGGGATAAGCTCCATGGTCGAGAGGGAAACAGCCCAGAGCATCGACTAAGGCCCCTAAGCGTACGCTAAGTGGGAAAGGATGTGGAGTCGCAGAGACAACCAGGAGGTTGGCTTAGAAGCAGCCATCCTTGAAAGAGTGCGTAATAGCTCACTGGTCAAGTGATTCCGCGCCGACAATGTAGCGGGGCTCAAGCGTACCGCCGAAGTCGTGTCATTGCAGTACATACCCCCAACGGGGACTGTGATGGGTAGGGGAGCGTCGTGTGCCGGGTGAAGCAGCAGCGGAAGCTAGTTGTGGACGGTTCACGAGTGAGAATGCAGGCATGAGTAGCGATACACACGTGGGAAACGTGTGCGCCGATTGACTAAGGGTTCCTGGGTCAAGCTGATCTGCCCAGGGTAAGTCGGGACCTAAGGCGAGGCCGACAGGCGTAGTCGATGGACAACCGGTTGATATTCCGGTACCCGCTTTGGAACGCCCAGTATCGAATCAGACGATGCTAAGCCCGTGAAGCCGTTCCGGACCCTTCGGGGAATGGAAAGTGGTGGAGCCGGTGACCCGGATCTGTAGTAGGTAAGCGATGGGGTGACGCAGGAAGGTAGTCCAGCCCGGGCGGTGGTTGTCCCGGGGTAAGGGTGTAGGCCGTGCGGTAGGTAAATCCGTCGCACTTTAAGGCTGAGACCTGATGCCGAGCCGATTGTGGTGAAGTGGATGATCCTATGCTGTCGAGAAAAGCCTCTAGCGAGTTTCATGGCGGCCCGTACCCTAAACCGACTCAGGTGGTCAGGTAGAGAATACCGAGGCGTTCGGGTGAACTATGGTTAAGGAACTCGGCAAAATGCCCCCGTAACTTCGGGAGAAGGGGGGCCACACTGGGTGATGGGATTTACTCCTTGAGCTTGGGGTGGCCGCAGAGACCAGCGAGAAGCGACTGTTTACTAAAAACACAGGTCCGTGCGAAGCCGTAAGGCGATGTATACGGACTGACG
>NZ_JBHUBB010000082.1:0-2444 GCF_042789485.1 Streptomyces sp. NPDC056835 | reverse complement strand
TCCTCACCCCACATCACCCCACGCAGCGAACACCCCAACTCGCCCTCCAGCAAGGCGAGTACGGAATCCAGCGCCTCCGCGAACACCGGGAACCGCCCGTACAACTCACGCCCCATCCCCAACCGCTGACTGCCCTGCCCCGAGAACAGCACCGCCGTCCTCCCACCGACGACCGAACCCGACACCACCGAACGGTCCGGATCACCGGCCGCCAGAGCGGCGAGGGCTCGTACCGCGTCAGCAGGGTCGCCGGCCAGCACCACCGCGCTGTTGTCGAAGACCGACCGGCCCGTGGCTAGCGAGTAGCCGACATCCACCGGCCGCGGCTCCGGACCGGACTCGACAAAGGAGAGCAGCCGGGCCGCCTGGCCGCGCAGCGCCTCCGGGCTCTTGCCCGAGAGCACCCACGGCACCACACCCGGCTCCACCGCCGGAGCCTCGGGCCTGGCGACCACCGTTCCCCGGATCACCGTGGCCGGCTGCTCCAGAATGATGTGCGCGTTCGTGCCGCTGATCCCGAACGACGACACAGCCGCTCGCCGCGCGCGACCGGCCTCCGGCCAGCGCGTCTGCTCGGTCAGCAGTTCCACCGCACCCTCGGACCAGTCCACATGCGAGGACGGAGCGTCGACGTGCAGCGTCTGCGGCAGCACCCCATGACGCATCGCCATGATCATCTTGATCACGCCTGCCACACCGGCCGCGGCCTGCGTATGACCGATGTTCGACTTCACCGAGCCCAGCAGCAGCGGACGCTCCGGGTCACGATCACGGCCGTACGTCGCCAGCAGCGCCTGGGCCTCGATCGGGTCCCCAAGCGTCGTACCCGTACCGTGCGCCTCCACCACATCGACGTCGTCCATGGACAGTCCGCCGCTGGCGAGCGCCTGGCGGATCACGCGCTGCTGCGACGGGCCGTTCGGCGCCGTCAACCCGTTCGACGCACCGTCCTGATTGACGGCCGAGCCACGAACCACAGCAAGGATCTCGTGGCCATTGCGCCGCGCGTCGGACAGCCGCTCAAGCACCAGCATGCCGACACCCTCCGACCAGCCCACACCATCGGCCGACTCCGAGAACGCCTTGCAGCGGCCGTCGGGCGACAGACCCCGCTGTCGGGAGAAGTCCACGAACACGGTCGGCGTGGACATCACCGTCACCCCGCCGGCCAGCGCCAGGGAGCATTCACCGCTCCGCAGAGCCTGCATCGCCCAGTGCATCGCGACGAGCGACGACGAGCACGCCGTGTCCACCGTCACCGCCGGACCCTCCAGGCCCAGCGTGTACGAGACCCGGCCGGAGGCCAGACTCGTGCTGCCACCTCCTTGGAAGCCCTCGAACTCCGAGCCGCCCAGCAGAGTGGTGTAGTCGCTGTACATCACACCGGCGAATACACCGGTCGCACTGCCCTTCAGCGACACCGGGTCGATCCCGGCCCGCTCGATCGCCTCCCAGGACGCTTCGAGCAGCAGCCGCTGCTGCGAGTCGGTGGCCAGCGCCTCACGCGGCGACATTCCGAAGAAGGCCGGGTCGAACTCGTCCGCGGTGTGCAGGAAGCCGCCTTCCCGCGTGTACGACGTCCCCATGTGGTCGGGGTCCGGGTTGAACAGCCCGTCCACGTCCCAGCCACGGTTGGTCGGGAAGCCCGAAATCGCGTCGGCGCCCTCCGTGACCAGTCGCCACAGATCCTCGGGCGAGGCAACTCCGCCCGGGTACCGGCAGCTCATGCCCACGACCACGATCGGATCGTCGGCACCCGCGGCGGCACGCGTGGTGGCCGGCACGGCCACCGCGGCTTCGGAGCCGAGCAGTTCATCGAGCAGATGGTCGACCAGCGTCTGAACCGTCGGATAGTCGAAGGCCATCGTGGCGGGCAGCCGCAGGCCACTGGCCGTGTTCAGCCGGTTACGCAGTTCCACCGCCGTGAGCGAGTCGAAGCCCAGCTCACGGAAGGCCCGGCCCGGGTTGACCGCGTTGCCGTCGGCGTGCCCCAGAACGAGAGCCACCTGGCCGCGTACGAGGTCCAGCAGCACTTCCTGACGCTCAACCACCGTCAGCCCGGCCAGCCGCTCCACCAGACCGGCCGCCGCAGCCGACCCGGCCACCGCGGCAGCCCGACGCGACCACGAACGAATCAACGACCGCAACAACGGCGGGACGGCGCCCTGCGCACGCAACACCGCCAGATCCAGCCGCACCGGCGCCACCACAGCATCACCAGAAGTCAGAGCCGCGTCGAACAACGCCACACCCAACTCCACCGACAACGCCGGCACACCCGCCCGAGCCATCCGCTCCGCGTCCGCCTCCGACAGCGTGCCCGTCATCCCACCCGACTGATCCCACGGACCCCAGGCCAACGACACACCCGGCAGACCCTCAGCCCGCCTACGCTCCATCAACGCGTCCAGAAACGCGTTACCCGCCGCGTAATTACCCTGACC
>NZ_JBHUBB010000081.1:0-2572 GCF_042789485.1 Streptomyces sp. NPDC056835 | reverse complement strand
GAGCGAGCTGCGCGGTCGGCGCCGGCGCCGGGATCGCCGTGGTCGGTACAACAACCGCAATTAGAGGACGATGAAACCGGTTCAGATCCAGTATCAGAAATCTTCAATCCAACAATGAAAAATAGCCTGCACTACCTAAACATCGAACCAACTGAAAAATCTGACTCAGATAAGGAAGAAACAAAAGCGCAGACAATGCCTGATTTAACAGATCAAACGGTAGCTGCTGCTCAAAAGAAAGCAAAAGAGGAGAATCTCACACCAATTGTCATCGGCAGTGATGTCGCTGTAAAAGAACAGTATCCGAAAGCAGATGAGGAAGTTCTCACCAATCAAAAGGTCTTCCTGAAAACGGGCGGCAAAATCAAAATGCCTGATATGACAGGCTGGTCGAGAAGAGAGGTTCTGCAGTACGGCGAGCTCGCGGGAATTCATATTGAAGTAAACGGGCAAGGCTACGCTGTCAGCCAAAGTGTTAAGAAAGACAAAGAAATCAAAGACAAAACCGTAATCAAGGTTAAGTTTAAAAATCCTGATTAAAAAGAAAGCTTGCGTTATGATATTATCCCCTCTAAGTAGACAGTGTAAAAAGCCCGCTTTTCAAAAGTGGCTGTTACACTATACGTGGAGGGGATTTTTTATGGCGAGAAAAGGGCAACACTTTCAGCACTATACGAAAGAATTTAAGATGAAAGCTGTCAAAATGTACGAGGAAGGAAACAAAAGCTATAACACGTTAGCTGAAGAATTAGGGCTTCGAAGTTCAACCCAGCTCAAAAATTGGGTGAAAACATATCGGGAAGGCAAGTCTTTTGATGATCAAAGGGGAAAAGATACAAAGTCAGACAATCCTTTTATTGGACGCCCTAAAACAACGTTTAAAAGTGTTGAGGAAGAACGAGATTATTTAAAGGCACAGGTCGAATACCTAAAAAAGCGCTATCCAAATCTGCATGGGGAGGACGGATTTTGAAGGCAGCACGATTTGAAGCTGTTCACGAATTGAAGGACCGTTATCCGATTACATGGCTGGTATGTATCGCCAAAGTGTCACGGTCAGGGTACTATAAATGGCGCAAGGCTCAAAGGTTTCGAATGGCAAGGCAACAGAGAGATCAGATCATAAAAGAGCACATCATGGCGATTCATCATTCACGCCCTTTCTATGGCTATCCTCGGATTACTGTCGCTTTAAAGAAAGAAGGTTTCTGCGTCAACCATAAGCGTGTTTACAGATTGATGAGAGAGATGAACATCCACTCGATTATTCGAAAAAAGCGTCGTTATTTTGGAAGAAAGGCATCGGTTGTCCTGCCAAACCGGCTTAACCGAGAATTTCAAACCAATCAGCCTAATCAGTTATATGTAACCGATATTACCTATATTGCTTGCGGACAACGATTCTATTATCTTTCTGCAGTACAAGATCTTTACAACAATGAGGTTGTCGCATGGAAACTGTCAAAGCGAAATGATCTTGAACTGGTGATGAAAACAGTGGAAAGTTTAACAGCTCAACGGGATGTCCAAGGGGCCATTCTCCACTCTGATCAAGGATTCCAATACACAACAAAAGCATATCAAAAGCGACTTGAAACCGTTGGTTTGAAGGGCAGCCATTCCCGTAAGGGAAACTGCCTGGATAACGCCTGTATCGAATCATTTTTCTCGCACCTCAAAACAGAGAATACATACTTTTCTTCATGTCAAACTGAAAAAGAGCTCCACAAAAGCATTAAAGATTACATCCAGTTCTATAATCACGAACGATTCCAGAAAAAATTAAACCAGTGTGCTCCGGTAGAATACCGTAACACACTGGTTGCTTAGGCTTTTTATGGCTGTCTACTTGACAGGGGTAAGACCACTTCCCCCGGCTTTTTTTAAAAGAAAAGATTGACAGTATAATAGTCAATTACTATAATAAAATTGTTCGTACAAATATTTATTTATAGGTTTACTTTCTATCATTAGTACGTATCTTTTGTGTTTGAAAGCGTTTTATTTTATGAGAAAGGGGCAGTTTACATGCTTCAGACAAAGGATTATGAATTCTGGTTTGTGACAGGAAGCCAGCACCTATACGGGGAAGAGACGCTGGAACTCGTAGATCAGCATGCTAAAAGCATTTGTGAGGGGCTCAGCGGGATTTCTTCCAGATATAAAATCACTCATAAGCCCGTCGTCACTTCACCGGAAACCATTAGAGAGCTGTTAAGAGAAGCGGAGTACAGTGAGACATGTGCTGGCATCATTACATGGATGCACACATTTTCCCCTGCAAAAATGTGGATAGAAGGCCTTTCCTCTTATCAAAAACCGCTTATGCATTTGCATACCCAATATAATCGCGATATCCCGTGGGGTACGATTGACATGGATTTTATGAACAGCAACCAATCCGCGCATGGCGATCGAGAGTACGGTTACATCAACTCGAGAATGGGGCTTAGCCGAAAAGTCATTGCCGGCTATTGGGATGATGAAGAAGTGAAAAAAGAAATGTCCCAGTGGATGGATACGGCGGCTGCATTAAATGAAAGCAGACATATTAAGGTTGCCAGATTTGGAG
>NZ_JBHUBB010000080.1:0-2640 GCF_042789485.1 Streptomyces sp. NPDC056835 | reverse complement strand
ATTCTTATTTTGCTGGCAGCAGCTTTTTTGAATACGTATCACATTTGGCAGGATGATACAGCGAACCAGTACTATTTGGCGGCTGTAAAAAGCATGACGCAAAGCTTCCATAATTTCTTTTATGCGTCATTTGACCCTTCTGGATTTGTGACAGTAGATAAGCCTCCTGTCGTGTTATGGATTCAAACGATTTTCGCACTGATTTTCGGTGTTCACACGTGGAGTGTCATCATTCCCCATGCTCTTGCCGGAGTTGGATCTGTCTTCCTTCTCTACAGAATGATCAAGCCGACTTTTGGAATTGGAGCGGCCCGCATTTCCGCACTTGTTATGGCACTGCCCCCTATCGCAGTAGCTGTCAGCCGGACAAACAATATTGACAGCATGCTTGTCTTTACCATATTGCTCGGTTCAGCTTGCCTGTTTCGGGCAGTAAAACAAGGCAAGCTGGTTTGGCTGCTGACGGCATTTGCCCTAATTGGGCTCGCCTTTAATATGAAGATGATGCAAGCGTTTATGGTATTGCCTGCATTTGTGTTATTCTACCTGGTTGCATATCGGGTTTCTCTGAAGAAAAAAATCGGGTCCCTGCTTCTGTCTCTTGTCCTTCTGACAGGCCTTTCACTCTCATGGGCGATTGCAGTGGATTCAGCCTCTTCCTCAAGCCGGCCTTATGTAGGAAGCAGCCAGACCAACTCAGTGCTAGAACTGGCCTTTGGCTACAACGGCACAGAGCGTCTGCTTGGGCAAACTACGGGCCTGGCAAAGGGTGATATGAATGCTGCTGGCGGAGGGAAGATGCAGAATCAAGACAACATGCAAGCGCCAAATGGCAACGGTTCATCTTTTTCTCAGAACGGAAATCAATCATTCGGAAACCATTCACATGCGCCTCAGCCGTCTAACGGACAAACCGGCGCTCTCAATGGAGGCGGAGGCACACCTCCCACAGGTGGCAACGGACCTGGAAATGGAGGGCCTGGCGGCGGAGGCGGAAAAAGCGTGAATATGTTCGGCACCGGTGATCCTGGACCGCTTCGTCTTTTCCAATCAGCACTCTCCGGCCAAATCAGCTGGATGCTTCCATTCTCATTGATCGGATTACTGGGCGCAATCGTCAGCTGGTACCGTGATCGCCGCGGACATGCTGCTGAAATGAAAGAAACGCTATTCTGTGCGGCTTGGCTTGTTCCCGTGGCTGGTTTCTTCAGCATCGCAGGATTCTTCCACCAGTATTATTTGATTATGCTGGCACCGCCGATTGCCGCCCTTTCTGGTATCGGATGGTATACGATGCACCGCTTATACAAAAATAATAATGACTGGTCCAGCTATCTTCTGCCGGCAGCCGTTCTGATCACAGCCGCGTTCCAGGTGTATATTCTGAGTGCTTATACAAGCCAAATCGGCAGTGTATGGATGTATGTCCTGGGGCTCTTAGGACTGGGCATCACCCTTGCACTTCTGATGCTTAAACGCAGCCATCCGTTCAGTAAGCAGCTGACCATCATCAGCTTGTGCGTTCTGCTTCTCACACCAGTTTACTGGTCAGCAACGCCGCTTCTATACGGTGGCAACAGCGTCCTTCCTGAATCCGGCCCGCAGCTCAAAGGCTCAGCAAACGGCGGGAACATGTTCTCTTCAGAGGTCGACAGCGGGCTCCTGTCCTATCTGAGAAAACACAATACCGGCGAAGAATATTTATTTGCTACTTTGACAACCTTATGGCAATGGGCGGATTTAACGGCACGGATCCCATTCTGACTGTGTCGGAACTGAAAAAACTGATCAAAGAAGGCAAAGTGAAATACTTCCTTTTGTCAGAAAACAACTCAGGCAACAGCGAACTTGTTTCCTGGATTAAGAAAAACGGAAAAGAAATAACATCTGACGAGTACAGCGGTTCCTCCAGCAGCACGAACAGCGTGCAGGGAATGCGAGGAGGACCTGGCGGAGAAAGCCAGCAAACTCTTTATCTCGTGGAATAAAAAAAGAGGCTTGGATGAATCCAAGCCTCTTTTCTATTAAGCTTCTTCTTTTACATGTACCTTTAACACAGCCTGCACTTCAGGATGCAGCTTCACAGGCACGTTGGTATATCCTAATGCACGAATGCCGTCCGGCAGTTCAAGCTTCCGCTTATCTACTTTAATGTTATGGTCTTTTTGGAGCTGTTCAGTAATTTGCTTGCTTGTCACTGAACCAAATAAACGGCCGCCCTCACCTGATTTTGCGCTAAGCTCAACAGTCAGTTTTTCTAATGTCTCTTTCAAGCTCTTAGCCTGCTCAAGCTCAGCAATGGCTTCTTTTTTCTCTTTCTGCTTTTGTCCGTTTAGCGCGCTGATGTTTGAAGCGTTCGCTTCAACCGCGAGGCCTTTTTTAATGAGAAAGTTATGCGCATAACCGTCTGCTACGTTTTTGACTTCGCCTTTTTTTCCTTTTCCTTTTACATCTTGTAAGAAAATAACCTTCATCTCTGTACGCCTCCCTCAAAATACTCATCTATGGCGTGCTTCAGCCGTTCCAGCGCTTCAGAAACTGAAATGCCGGACAACTGAGTCGCCGCATTTGTTAAATGCCCTCCGCCTTCCAGGGCCTCCATGATGATCTGAACATTTACCTCGCCAAGCGACCGCGCAC
>NZ_JBHUBB010000079.1:0-2689 GCF_042789485.1 Streptomyces sp. NPDC056835 | reverse complement strand
ATACAGGGGCGTGGCTTCAAATGATTTAGCTGAGCGCCAAGCCGGTGATGATCTCGTGATGTTTGTACGCACACCAGAATCTCGGTTTCAGCTTCCAGAAGACCCTGAAACGCCAATCATTATGGTCGGACCTGGCACGGGAGTCGCGCCATTCCGCGGTTTCCTTCAAGCCCGCGAAGTTTTAAAGCGGGAGGGGAAAACGCTCGGTGAAGCTCATCTCTATTTTGGATGCAGAAACGATCGTGATTTTATATACCGCGATGAGCTTGAGCAGTTTGAAAAAGACGGAATTGTCACTGTCCACACAGCCTTTTCCCGCAAAGAAGGCATGCCGAAAACGTATGTCCAGCATGTCATGGCTGACCATGCAGAAACGTTAATATCAATTCTTGACCGCGGAGGCAGGCTTTATGTATGCGGTGACGGCAGCAAAATGGCCCCGGATGTGGAGGCGGCACTGCAAAAGGCGTATCAGTCTGTTCATGGCACCGGGGAGCAAGAAGCGCAAAACTGGCTGAGACATCTGCAGGGTACCGGTATGTACGCTAAGGATGTCTGGGCAGGGATATAGATAAAGAAGACTGGAGACATCCAGTCTTCAGCTTGTAGAGAAAACGACGTTTTTTCTACAAGCTTTTTTGTTTTATACAGTTTCTTTAGATATTCATCAGGTTTCAGATGCAGAAAAAGCGCTCCCACATGCCTAGCCCTGCTTGGCTAGGTATGTGGCAATTTTCTTCATGTTCTGGCATGCGGCTGTGAGGAGAACTTGTTCACTCACATTTCGTTTTCCCCTCAACCTGCAATAGCGAAGCCCATGCAGCTGTTTTGAATCTGCAAAGCTTCGCTCTATTTTTTCTTTTCTTTTTTTGTAGAGGTTTTTTCCTGAAACAGACAAGCGATTTTGTCTGACCTTTTCTTTATGTTCTTCCCATACATGTCGAGTAATCACTTTCTGCCGATTCTTTGATTTTGTACAGTTTTCAAGCAGTGGGCATGAGGAACATATTTCAGGATTTGATTTATATGACCGGTAGCCTTTTCGGTCAGTTGTTGAGTATGTAAGTGTTTGGTGATTTGGACAAATGTATCTGTCTTGTTCACTGTCATAATGAAATTTCCATTTTGGAAACAAGCCTCGGATAGGGTGATAACGTCTATGTGCGATGACACCAAAGATTTGGCGGTCAGATAATCCTTTACAGATCGGAGTCGTTAAATATCCGGAATCAAGGGCGACGGCTTCTACTTGAAAACCAAATCGTGCGATTTGGTGGTCTAATCGGTCAAGATAAGGCACAGAATCATGGACATTTCCAGGTGTGACGTAGGCATCGGTGATAATGTTGTATTTCATATCTGTTGTGCGGTGATCTAAATAGAAAAAACCTTCTGGTTTGTTTTCACGATACAGATAGCCACTTTCCGGATCGGTTGTACTGTGGCGGATCTCTTTTTCAGCTTTCACCTCCTCTTTGGCTGTTAATGGCTTTTTTCCGTGTTCCTCCCGATCCTCTTGAATGGCTTCATTTAAATCCTTGATATAGTTTTGGGTATCCTGCGCAATTGTTTTTCTTGTGTATTTATGCTTGTTGGCATTGGCTTTAAGGTGTGTAGAGTCGGTGAATAGGACTCGTCCGCCCACCATGTCATGATTGATGGCCTGAAGAACGATCTCATCAAAAATGTCTTGGAAGATGGTTGTATCTTTAAAGCGTGTGCGTCTGTTCCAGCTGATGGTGGAGTGGTGTGGAACCGGGTCGTTTATGTTCAATCCGAGAAACCATCTGTACGCCATATTGTAGTAAATTTCTTTTTCAAGCTGTCTTTCTGAACGGATACCATAGAGGTATCCGATAAACATCATTTTAAATAAAATAAGCGGATCAAGTGAGGGGCGGCCTTTGTTTTCACTGTAGTAAGGTTTCACCTTTTCAATGATAAAAGAGAAGTCTATGTGTTTATCAATTTTCCGAAGCAGGTGATCCTCTTCAACGAGTTGGTCAAGCAGAACAAATTCGGCTGTGTTTTGAGAAGAGTTTCTTGTGTGGAACATGAGAAAGACACCGTCCTTTTAAGTCTTTCTTTTATTTTATTACAGAAGAATGGATATTTTAAGGAAAAATAAAGGCTGTCGAGATTTTCTCGACAGCCTGAGGATAGACAGATGTCTATCCTTTTTTGTATGTAAGTTAGAGCGCTTCTCTCTCAGCAGGCTCGATGAGATTTTGGAATTTTTCAATGAGCTGCGATGCTTTTGTTCCTTCAACTACGATCAAATATTCCTTTTCATTATGAGCCATGCGGAATGTTTCAAGCTCAATTAAGCTTTTGATTTTGCACATCGTTTTCTTTGAATAAATATAAACCTCGTGGCTTCCGGAATGGCACATTTTATAAAGATGAATCAAATTTCTTAAAGTAAAGGCCTGTGCGGCTACTTTCAGAGACTTGATATTTTTCATGATCTTTCTCCTCCATCGATTGTTGTCTTATATAGCCTAAGTTCCCAAAGCATACAAGTCGTAAACCTATTTTTGCACATTTATGACTTCCATTGCAGCGCACCGCCCCCGATGCGTTTGACACCGCGGATGGAGCTTAATTCATCCATCAAGCGGAGAAGCGCCTTGTCTTTCTGCTTTGCTTCAATCATGAAATCAATATTCGTTCCCCATTGCCTAAAGCC
>NZ_JBHUBB010000078.1:0-2960 GCF_042789485.1 Streptomyces sp. NPDC056835 | reverse complement strand
GGGAAGAAGCGTGCTTTTTTTATAGTGACAAATAATGTGAAGGGGAGAGTGATAAAAGTGCAAACCAAATGGCTGGAACGGGCACAGCGGATTCGGGCGATCGCCCAAGCGGGGCTTGCTTTTTCCAAGGATGTGTACGACAGGGAGAGGTACGAAGAGCTAATGAAGCTTAGCGCGGAAATGATGGCGGATTACTCACAGACGAACATTGAAGTTATCACTGATTTATGGAGTGGGGAGAGCGGCTATCCGACACCGAAAGCGGATGTTCGCGGCGCAGTATTCCGAGAGAATCAGATTTTGCTTGTCCGGGAGAAGCATGATGAGCTGTGGTCGCTGCCGGGTGGATTTTGCGAGATTGGTTTATCGCCAGCTGAAAACGTCGTCAAGGAAATCAAAGAAGAGTCGGGGTACGATACAGAGCCGTCTCGATTGCTGGCCGTGCTAGACAGCCATAAACACTCTCATCCCCCTCAGCCTTATCACTATTATAAAATCTTCATCGCATGCAGCATGACGGGCGGGCAGAGGGAAACAGGGATCGAGACGAATCATGCCGCTTTTTTTCCGGAAGACAGACTCCCGCCGCTCTCTCCAAAACGAAACACACCCTCACAGCTTAGCATGCTGTTTGACTTTTTACGCCATCCGGACAAGAAAACGATATTTGACTAAAAAAGAAAGAGCCTATGGGCTCTCAGTTTGTCGACAAAAGGGGTTCGGAATGGTCTCATTCCGAACCCCTTTTTAGCTTTTTATGGGATTTGAAGCTATTTAATAAAAAGACAGACCTCTTCGAGTTCATCATTTAGGCCATTTTTGGACCTTGCCACGTCCAGTTGGCCATCTTCTTCAGGTTCATGGCAGCGAAAGTAAGCATCGCCTGCATCGACAATTTTTTAAGTCCCCTTAACGTTGTCCAACGCATGCCATGCTTTTCTTTTCCATCTGCGAATACACGCTCAATGGTTTCTTTACGTTTGGCATAAATCTCTTTCACCTCTGCGTGATAGCGAAGATGGTCTGCCTCTTCTACGTATTCCTGCCAAATATGACGCGTCACCACTTTCTGGTGGTCTTTACTCTCCGTACATCTGGCTAAAAATGGGCATGTCGCACAAATCTGTTTTGGCGATTTGTACTCCCGATATCCTTCTTTATTCGTTGTCGAGTAGGCCAAGATCTCACCTGCCGGGCAAAGATAACAGTCAAAGTATTCGTCATACACATAGTCATGTTTTCGGAAAAAACCTTTTTTCGTACGTGGTCGTGTGTATGGCAAGGCAGGGGTCATCCCCTGTTCCAATAAGTAACGGGTAATCGCAGGAGTTTTGTACGCGGCATCTGCGGCGACCGCTTCAGGCTTTCCGACTCTCTCTATGACCTTTCCGACCAATGGCTCTAAAATCTGACTATCATGTGTGTTGCCAGGTGTGACCATGGTGCCAAGCACAAAACCGTTACGATCCGCGGCTGCGTGAAAAGAATAGGCGAACTGCTTCGTCCGTTCATCCTTCACATAGTAACCACTCTCTGGATCGGTGGTGCTTTCTTTGATTTCTTTCTTCTCTTCCTTCTCAAACTTGTCCGGAGGAAATGTTTTTTTTCCGTGATCTTCCCGGTCCTGGTTAATCTCTTCTTGAAGGCGTTCCTGATACGCGCGTGTCTCTTTGCGAACGACTTTCTTTTCAAATTTGCGTTTGTTCGCACTCGCTTTAACATGGGTCGAATCCACGAAAACGTGCTCGGCACTGATTAGCTTTTTCTCGGCAGCTTCCTTTAAGATGCGATAGAAAATCTGTTCAAACAGATCGGTATCTTTAAAACGGCGTTCATAGTTTTTTCCGAACGTAGAGAAATGAGGCACTTTATCGTGGAAACCATACCCAAGGAACCAGCGATAGGCCATATTGGTTTCCACTTGTTCAATCGTTTGGCGCATGGACCGGATTCCAAACGTGTATTGAAGGAAGGTCAATTTAATTAAGATGACAGGATCAATACTGGGACGACCGATTTCTGAATACATGTCCTTCACCAAGTCATAGATGAACGAAAAATCAAGTGCTGCCTCTATTTTACGAACCAAGTGGCTGGCCGGTACCAATTGATTTAACGTAATCATTTCTAATTGATCTCGTTGAATGGGATTATGTTTCGAAAGCATGTCAATCACCTCAAGTTATGTAGTACTTCCATTGTAAAATAAAAAAGACTGTAGGCAAACTGGATTTCTTCCAGTTTGTCTACAGTCTGAAAGCTCCAGACATTCTGGAGCTTTTTGTTTATCGTTTTGGCGCCCGATAACCGGCGGCTTCAGCTTCTTCAACTGAGCAAAACATTTCAGCCGGATCGGTTGTCCGGTCGTAGTATGTACTGCCTGGCGTGTGGTAGATGCCGTTTTTGCTTCCTTTGATATTACAGCCTTCTGCTTTGTCAGCTGTTTTGGTTTCATCACTTTTACTCGTATTGTTTGAAGAACTTCCAGTGTCTTCATGAGAACTGGCGGTTTGGCTTTCCGTCTCTTTTAATTGATTTTCAAGCTTTGTTTTATCTTGTCGGAGTGTTTCATTTTCAGCCTTTGCCGTTTTTGCATCTTCTTTGAGCTGCTTTTGATTTTCTTGAAGCTCTTTAATCTCAGCTTTTAATGATTTCTGAGTCTTTTTTAGATCGCTATTTTCGTTTTTAAGCTTCTCAAGCTTGTCTTGATCTTCTTTGTTGTCTTTTAATTTCTTTGCTTCAGAGCTGACAGATTTATATTCTTTCTCAAGTTCTTCGTGCTCTTTTGTGAGGTTATTATATTCGGCGTTTAGCGCTGAATATTTTTTCTCGGCATTTGCTGCGGAAGTGTCAGGTTCTGCCAATGCTGCCCCGGTAAAGAGCAGCGCAAGGCCTCCAATGAAAAGCGGCCAAAAAAGTCTCTTGGAGAAACGTTTTTCCTTTTTCAGTACATATTTGAC
>NZ_JBHUBB010000077.1:0-3023 GCF_042789485.1 Streptomyces sp. NPDC056835 | reverse complement strand
CAGTACATTCTACAAAAAGTTAACTGTTGTTGCAGTAACTTTATCTTTGTTTGGCTTTTTAGATTTATCAAAAGCTTACGGTGAAGTAAATAATCCAACTTCATTAGATCAAGAATTAGCTAATGAATCTGTGAAATCAGAGGTTAAGACAGAATGGGTACAACCAAATGGTAAAAATAACGAAAAGGCAAAATTAAAATTAAAATCTCGAACAGATGATAGTCAAACAGAAATTCAAACAAAACTTATTCATAATAATGGTAAACCCCTTAATAATAATTTATTAGAAGATGCAGGGAATAATCATTTGTACGCTGTCTATCAAACTGAGTTAGATGGGAAAGTTTATGAAAAATACTATTTTACAGATATTAGAGGAGACCATAAACTTTACAATGAGGAACTTGCTGATATAAAAGAAGATGTGTTAGAAAACACAAAGAAAATTAAAACTGATTTTAAAGGTTTTATTAAAAAATTAGCACAAGATAATACAACCGATTCGGCAAATCATTCCAATTCGTTAAGTGCAATGGCAGTAGTTTCTGAACCATCTGGAGGATATTATAGAACATATTCTTGGAAATTCTATCACCCTATTACTCGTCTTCAAGCAGGTACATATACTTCTACATTACATTTTGATAGAAAATCTTCTTCAGCAAATGTTGATGGAAAGACAGGTTCTGTATGGGATATTGCTTCATTTAATCAATATGAAGTAAAATCTTATAGAATTAATCAATTAACAACGCGTAACGATGTTAATTATGCTTCTGAAAAGATTGTATCTTATGGACCTTATGATGATGCAGGCTATACTGTAGGAGTAGATCTTTCTGGACTAGTTTCAGGTAATGCTTGGACATTTTCAGTAGGTGCAGTAATTACAAATAATGTATCATCTATAGCTAATAAGTATGGTAAATGGACATGGACACATACTTCGAGTTATATGCAGAATCCATTCGTAACAAAGCCAGGTTTACGTGTAACTAATACATCAGGAAATCTAGCAATTAAAACTAGTCATTCACTTCATGCAAGTTATGGTGCGACCCATAGTACTGGTGTTGTTACAACATATATCCCTGACAGATAAGTGTTAAAGATTTAGTTTAGTATTATATGAGTGAACGAGTGTTGTTGATCTAATAATAAGGTTGACACACTCTTTTTTAGGGGTCTGTCCAAGCCCTCTTCGAAGAGGGCTTCAGGTGTAGAATACAAAAAATAGCTGTCGACTTTGTCGACAGCCTGTGAGTAGCTTGTAAGTAGCTACTCTTTTTGTTATTTCCAAAGTCGCGACCACTTTTTTTGTTGAGTGGCTGCAATTTCTTTTTTAGTTTCTTGTATGTTTCTTATTGATTCTATTAGTCTAGGATCTAGTTGTTTTAATTTTGTATCGAAGTATTTTTGTTGTGCTTGCTGTCTATTTTCTACGGAAGCAATATGTTTCCGCAATTCCGCAATCTCTTCTTTTTGATCTACGATAATTTGCATAGTTGAATTCATTTGTTCGAGTGATTTGAAGTTGCAAAGCATATTGTTTTAGTTCGTTTTCTGGTTGTTGTTGCGTTGCTGCTGTTGTTATTGCGGTTTCTTTTTCAACTTCAATATTTCTTGCAACCATGCGGGATAAACCGTCTTTGATATCCGTTGCGGTTAGGTTGCAAGGTTTAATTGTTTTGCGATTTGAGCTATAGTTAATAATTGTTTTTCCAATTTGTAACCCTCCTAATCTAGGAATAGAATATTATATTAACTTCTCCAGCAGTTCTGTAATAACCTACCTTATGAGAAATTAGAAATAACTTTAATTTTCCTTGTTGAACTACGGGGCAGGTTAGTTTAACAAGATGGAGATAAAAAAGGTTTAGGAGTAATTTTGTCGAAAAGTAAACTAGACATAAGTTTATTTTGAAAAATGGGAATATAAAAGTGAAAATTGATAGCAAAACCTTAGAAATTATAAAGGTTCTTTCCTTAGTAGTGATAGCAATTAGCTCAGTATGCATAGCTTTTTGGCTGGCCCAAATTATAACTCTTCTAGATGTAATTGGTGGTAATCTAGGCGGAATCAACAATAGTCTTATTGATTTATCAAACCGATAAATACCTATTATCAGCAATCTCAATTACCTCGATGTATATGAAACAGCATATCAACTTGATATGCTGTTTTTGCATTATATTGGGGAATTTCCCTGTTGTCCTCTCTTTTCCTACGGAAGAAGGTATCTTTTGCTTTTGAGTTAATATCCTGACTCATAAACTATCAAATTTACTTGTTTTTTGGTAGCAATTGTTGGATAATTAACCATAACAAAATATGGACGAAAAAAAGAACCTCAACGTGTCTAAGTGGTATCCCCATCCCCTTAAACCGTTCCCCCTAATAGCCCTAGGGAAAACACTTGTCGAAGTTCTTTGTTACTAATAAAGTTATATCACTTATTTTAGTGTATATTGCTTTCAGTTTCAAGGAAAAAATATTGTTTCTTTCTATTTAGACACAATAAAAAAGACGCTGTTTCCCTTAATCTTTATCGGGATCAGTGTCTTTTTTATTGTCCTCTAAGGAGGAAATAGCATGTTGTCAGGAAGAATTGAAAATTTTAAAGAGTACAGCAAGTTTAGCAGCATAAAGGAATTTAACAACACGATTGAAATGTTTCTAGCCGAACATAAAAAAGATTTCACTAAAGGAGAACTAGTCGCGTTCAAACGCCTGGTCCGATTCTCCGCAAAATACGCAGGTGTAGCCAACGCCAAGATCGGAACGCTAGTAAAAGCCATCAATGAAAAATTAAATGGGTTTGGGGTAAGCCGATCCACTTTTGAACGGATGCTAAGAAAAGCAAAAGATTTAGGCATCTTGTCCATCGAAAACACGGCAAAAAAAGACACCCTAGGACCAGAGTGCCTTCATCATTATCTTCTTCTATTGTCATATAACGAACGGTTAATAGACAAGTATTTTTATTTATGAAAACATAGATTTTTCATTTATACTTTGGTAC
>NZ_JBHUBB010000076.1:0-3086 GCF_042789485.1 Streptomyces sp. NPDC056835 | reverse complement strand
GGCTTCCAGTCCGCCGCTGTCACCGTTTCCGTGGCCACCGTGACCAGTCGCGGGGCGAACAACCTGCCCTCATCCACAGCGACTTGAGGCTCACCAGAAGCCAGAGCCAGTGCCACGGCTTCCTTCGGATCCTCACCCTCGGCCATGTCGACGACCACGACACTTCCGGGGTGCTCGGCCTGCGCGGAACGCAGCAGGCCCCACACGGCGGCGGTGGCCGGATCGGGCTCCGTCATGACGGCGCCCCGGGTGACCACGGCGAGCCGCCTGTCCTCGCGGTCCGCCGTGTCGGCCAGGAACCGCTGGAGGGAATCCAGTGCCTTGGCCACGCTCGTACGGGCGTCCCCGCCGGGCTCGACGTATTCGATCACGATCTCGGGCGGCAGGCCGCCGGTGCCGTCGGGGACCGGTACATCGGTCCACCGCACCTCGAACAGTGGGTCGGCGGCCACCGCCGAACCCAACTGTTCCTGCGACATCGGCTGCAACCGCAGCTCGTCCACGGTCACCACCGGCTGCCCGGCACCGTCGAACGCCGCGAGCCGCGCGGCGCCATCGGCGCTCCGCGACAACTGCACCCGCAGCGCCGACGCGCCCACCGAGTGCAGCCGCACTCCGTTCCAGGAGAACGGCACCTTCATGTCACCCGAAGGCAGGGGATGCAGCGCGGCGTCCAGCAAAGCCGGATGAACGCCGAATGCGTCGGCTTCCACTGGCAGTTGGACCTCGGCGAACATTTCATCACCGGCCCGCCAGAGCGCTTGCAGGCCCTGGAAGGCCGGTCCGTATCCGTATCCCAGGCCGGCCAGCAGTTCGTATGCCTCAGCGACATCCACCCGCTCGGCGCCGGTGGGCGGCCACGTACCTTCCAGCCGCTCGTCGGCCACCGGGGGAGTGGCGGCCAGTACGCCCACGGCGTGCCGGACCCACTCCAGCCCGGGATCGACCCCGGCGTCGGCGTGCTGGACACGGGAATGCACTGTGACCGGGCGGCGCCCGGCATCATCGGGGGCCCCTACCGACACCTGCACCGCCACCGACGCGTCCTGCGCCAACACCAACGGCCTCTCCAGCGTCAGTTCTTCCAGCACGTCGCAGTCGACCTCGTCGCCGGCGCGGAGGGCCATTTCGACGAAGGCGGTTCCCGGGAGCAGTGGCGTGCCGAAGACGGCGTGGTCTTCCAGCCAGGGGTGAGTGGTGCGGGAGACCTGTCCGGTGAGCACGATGTCGTCGCTGCCTGCGAGGCGTACGGCAGCGCCGAGCAGCGGGTGACCGGCCGGGTGCAGACCGAGACCTGCCGCGTCCACCACCGAACGGCCCGCGGGCAGCCAGTGACGACGTCGTTGGAAGGCGTAGGTCGGCAGCTCGATGAGCCGGCCGCCTGTCACCCATGAGGACCAGTCGACGTCCACTCCGGCGGTGAACACCTCGGCCAGGCCATGGAGCAGGCGGGCGTTTTCGCCTTCGTTGCGGCGGAGGGTGCCGACCGCCGTCACGCCTGCTGTGCCCATGCTTTCGGCGGCTTGGGTGATGGCGCCGAGGAGGACGGGGTGGGGGCTGCTTTCGATGAAGAGGCGGTGTCCGGTTTCCAGGAGGTTGTGCAGGGCGGTGTCGAAGCGGACGGTCTGGCGCAGGTTGGTGAACCAGTACTCGGCGTCCATTACCGCCGTGTCGATCGACTCACCGGTCACGGTGGAGAAGAGGGGGGTGTGGCCGGTGCGTGGTTCGATGCCGGCCAGGACATGCAGGAGTTCGGTTTTGAGGTCTTCGACCTGTGGTGAGTGGGAGGCGTAGTCCACGGCGATGCGACGGGCCTGTATGCCGTCGGCCTCGCATTCGGTGAGGAGTGCGTCCAGTTGATCGGGTGGTCCGGAGACCACTACCTGCTCGGGTCCGTTGACGACGGCGATCTGGAGTCCGTCGGTCAGGCGTCCCGTCACTTGTTCTTCGGGGGCGAGGACGGAGACCATGCCGCCGCGTCCGGACAGTCGCAGGATCGCCCGGCTGCGCAGGGCCACGACGCGTGCCGCGTCATCGAGGGACAGAGCGCCCGCCACGCAAGCGGCGGCGATCTCTCCTTGCGAATGTCCGACCACGGCGGCGGGCCGTACTCCCAGCGATCGCCACAGCTCGGCCAGTGACACCATCACCGCGAAGAGGACCGGCTGTACCACATCAACGCGCCGCAGTATGTCCTCGTCGCCGTCCCGCATCACGTCCAGCAGTGACCAGCCATCGACATACGGTTCGAGCGCGGCGGCGCATTCGGCCATCCGTGACGCGAAGACAGTTGAGGTGTCGAGGAGTTCGCGTGCCATGCCGACCCACTGTGAGCCCTGGCCGGGGAAGACGAACACCACACCACCGGAGGCCGCCGCACGCCCGGTGACGACATTCTTCGTCGTGCGACCGGCCGCCAACTCCTCCAGGCCGGACCTGAGTTCGGAGTTGTTCTCGCCGAGTACGACGGCCCGGTGGTCCAGTACGGCGCGTCCGGCGGTCAGGGTGAATCCCACGTCCCGGGGGTCCGGCTCGGCACCGTCACCGAGCCGGGCGAGCAGCCGCGTCGCCTGCTCCGACAGGGCCGCCTCGCCGCGCGCCGACAGCACCCACGGAATGGCGCCGTGACGTTCCGGCCCGTTCTCTTCGGCCGGCTCCCGTTCCTCGTCCGGCGCGGCTTCCAGGATCACGTGCGCGTTCGTCCCACCGATGCCGAAGGACGACACACCGGCCCGGCGGGGACGGTCGTGCTCGGGCCATGGCCTGTTCTCCGTCAGCAGGCTGACGGCACCGGACTCCCAGTCGACGTGGTGCGAGGGGGTGGTCGCGTGCAGGGTGCGCGGCAGAGTGCCGTAGCGCATCGCCTGCACCATCTTGATGATGCCGGCGACGCCCGCGGCGGCCTGGGTGTGGCCGATGTTGGACTTCACCGAACCCAGCCACAACGGCTGCTTCTTGTCGCGTCCTTGGCCGTATGTCGCCAGCAAAGCCTGTGCTTCGATGGGGTCGCCCAGTGTGGTGCCTGTGCCGTGTGCCTCGACGGTGTCGACGTCGGCGGGGGTGAGTTGTGCGCTGGCGAGGGCGTC
>NZ_JBHUBB010000075.1:0-3218 GCF_042789485.1 Streptomyces sp. NPDC056835 | reverse complement strand
GGTTTTGAAGGATCATTCCTTCAAAACATGTCTCTAGCGAGACAGGATTGTTCTTTGAAAACTAGATAACAATAAGTAATACATTCACATTGAATGCAATGCAAAGTTCATCACACATAGTGATTCTTTCTAAAGTAAGAAATGGTTAAGTTAGAAAGGGCGCACGGTGGATGCCTTGGCACTAGGAGCCGATGAAGGACGGGACGAACACCGATATGCTTCGGGGAGCTGTAAGCAAGCTTTGATCCGGAGATTTCCGAATGGGGAAACCCACCACTCGTAATGGAGTGGTATCCATATCTGAATTCATAGGATATGAGAAGGCAGACCCGGGGAACTGAAACATCTAAGTACCCGGAGGAAGAGAAAGCAAATGCGATTCCCTGAGTAGCGGCGAGCGAAACGGGATTAGCCCAAACCAAGAGGCTTGCCTCTTGGGGTTGTAGGACACTCTGTACGGAGTTACAAAGGAACGAGGTAGATGAAGAGGTCTGGAAAGGCCCGCCATAGGAGGTAACAGCCCTGTAGTCAAAACTTCGTTCTCTCCTGAGTGGATCCTGAGTACGGCGGAACACGTGAAATTCCGTCGGAATCCGGGAGGACCATCTCCCAAGGCTAAATACTCCCTAGTGACCGATAGTGAACCAGTACCGTGAGGGAAAGGTGAAAAGCACCCCGGAAGGGGAGTGAAAGAGATCCTGAAACCGTGTGCCTACAAGTAGTCAGAGCCCGTTAACGGGTGATGGCGTGCCTTTTGTAGAATGAACCGGCGAGTTACGATCCCGTGCAAGGTTAAGCAGAAGATGCGGAGCCGCAGCGAAAGCGAGTCTGAATAGGGCGCATGAGTACGTGGTCGTAGACCCGAAACCAGGTGATCTACCCATGTCCAGGGTGAAGTTCAGGTAACACTGAATGGAGGCCCGAACCCACGCACGTTGAAAAGTGCGGGGATGAGGTGTGGGTAGGGGTGAAATGCCAATCGAACCTGGAGATAGCTGGTTCTCTCCGAAATAGCTTTAGGGCTAGCCTCAAGGTAAGAGTCTTGGAGGTAGAGCACTGATTGGACTAGGGGCCCCTACCGGGTTACCGAATTCAGTCAAACTCCGAATGCCAATGACTTATCCTTGGGAGTCAGACTGCGAGTGATAAGATCCGTAGTCGAAAGGGAAACAGCCCAGACCGCCAGCTAAGGTCCCAAAGTATACGTTAAGTGGAAAAGGATGTGGAGTTGCTTAGACAACCAGGATGTTGGCTTAGAAGCAGCCACCATTTAAAGAGTGCGTAATAGCTCACTGGTCGAGTGACTCTGCGCCGAAAATGTACCGGGGCTAAACGTATCACCGAAGCTGCGGACTGTTCTTCGAACAGTGGTAGGAGAGCGTTCTAAGGGCTGTGAAGCCAGACCGGAAGGACTGGTGGAGCGCTTAGAAGTGAGAATGCCGGTATGAGTAGCGAAAGAGGGGTGAGAATCCCCTCCACCGAATGCCTAAGGTTTCCTGAGGAAGGCTCGTCCGCTCAGGGTTAGTCGGGACCTAAGCCGAGGCCGAAAGGCGTAGGCGATGGACAACAGGTTGATATTCCTGTACCACCTCCTCACCATTTGAGCAATGGGGGGACGCAGGAGGATAGGGTAAGCGCGGTATTGGATATCCGCGTCCAAGCAGTTAGGCTGGGAAATAGGCAAATCCGTTTCCCATAAGGCTGAGCTGTGATGGCGAGCGAAATATAGTAGCGAAGTTCCTGATTCCACACTGCCAAGAAAAGCCTCTAGCGAGGTGAGAGGTGCCCGTACCGCAAACCGACACAGGTAGGCGAGGAGAGAATCCTAAGGTGATCGAGAGAACTCTCGTTAAGGAACTCGGCAAAATGACCCCGTAACTTCGGGAGAAGGGGTGCTCTGTTAGGGTGCAAGCCCGAGAGAGCCGCAGTGAATAGGCCCAGGCGACTGTTTAGCAAAAACACAGGTCTCTGCGAAGCCGTAAGGCGAAGTATAGGGGCTGACGCCTGCCCGGTGCTGGAAGGTTAAGAGGAGCGCTTAGCGTAAGCGAAGGTGCGAATTGAAGCCCCAGTAAACGGCGGCCGTAACTATAACGGTCCTAAGGTAGCGAAATTCCTTGTCGGGTAAGTTCCGACCCGCACGAAAGGCGCAACGATCTGGGCACTGTCTCAACGAGAGACTCGGTGAAATTATAGTACCTGTGAAGATGCAGGTTACCCGCGACAGGACGGAAAGACCCCGTGGAGCTTTACTGCAGCCTGATATTGAATGTTGGTACAGCTTGTACAGGATAGGTAGGAGCCTTGGAAACCGGAGCGCCAGCTTCGGTGGAGGCATCGGTGGGATACTACCCTGGCTGTATTGACCTTCTAACCCGCCGCCCTTATCGGGCGGGGAGACAGTGTCAGGTGGGCAGTTTGACTGGGGCGGTCGCCTCCTAAAAGGTAACGGAGGCGCCCAAAGGTTCCCTCAGAATGGTTGGAAATCATTCGCAGAGTGTAAAGGCACAAGGGAGCTTGACTGCGAGACCTACAAGTCGAGCAGGGACGAAAGTCGGGCTTAGTGATCCGGTGGTTCCGCATGGAAGGGCCATCGCTCAACGGATAAAAGCTACCCCGGGGATAACAGGCTTATCTCCCCCAAGAGTCCACATCGACGGGGAGGTTTGGCACCTCGATGTCGGCTCATCGCATCCTGGGGCTGTAGTCGGTCCCAAGGGTTGGGCTGTTCGCCCATTAAAGCGGTACGCGAGCTGGGTTCAGAACGTCGTGAGACAGTTCGGTCCCTATCCGTCGCGGGCGCAGGAAATTTGAGAGGAGCTGTCCTTAGTACGAGAGGACCGGGATGGACGCACCGCTGGTGTACCAGTTGTTCTGCCAAGGGCATCGCTGGGTAGCTATGTGCGGACGGGATAAGTGCTGAAAGCATCTAAGCATGAAGCCCCCCTCAAGATGAGATTTCCCATTCCGCAAGGAAGTAAGATCCCTGAAAGATGATCAGGTTGATAGGTCTGAGGTGGAAGTGTGGCGACACATGGAGCTGACAGATACTAATCGATCGAGGACTTAACCATATTTTTGAATGATGTCACACCTGTTATCTAGTTTTGAGAGAACACTCTCAATTTGTTTGGTGGCGATAGCGAAGAGGTCACACCCGTTCCCATACCGAACACGGAAGTTAAGCTCTTCAGCGCCGATGGTAGTCGGGGGTTTCCCCC
>NZ_JBHUBB010000074.1:0-3953 GCF_042789485.1 Streptomyces sp. NPDC056835 | reverse complement strand
GTCAATGATAAGGAGCACGCAAAACTGATACGATCACAACAGGAGAAACGGGGATGGAAAGGATTTGTAGCTCCTACACCTAATTGTACAGTTACGGGATTAGCTATAACACTTAAGCCTTTATATGAAAAATTTAATATTGATCGTGTACTATTTAGCCCCCTAATGAATTTGGACACCTACTAAGAGTGGTTTTATACTTAAGGTTGCCAAATAAGGGGGCTTTTGTGATGCAAAGACGAAAACATTCTGCTGAATTTAAACAACAGGTGGTACAAGAAGCAATTGAAACAGGCAATAAAGCTTTGGTGGCGAGACGTCACGAGCTCAGTCCAAATCTCGTAAGCAAATGGGTAAAAGCTTTTCAGGAAAAAGGCAATCTAGATCATTCCGGCATTCAAGATATTGTTTCTCCCTCAGGGATCAAACAGTTGGAGGAGGAGAATGACCAGCTTAAAAAGCTGTTAGGCGAAAAAGATTTAGAAATTTCCATTCTCCGTGACGTACTAAAAAAGAAGAACCCTCACTTACTGAAACGCTTGAAATAGCGAATGAGTGGATTGCGAAAGGTTATGCCGTCCGTAAAGTCCTGAAGATTTTAGAGATTTCTCCTTCTACGTACTATTATCAATACAAGAAAGAAGAAAAGTCAGTAAGTGAGGGCAGACCCATTCCGGGCTATTCACTCACTAAGAACGGCAAAAAAATACCGGATGAACAAATACAGGAATGGCTGATGGAACTCATCTCAGGTGAAGCCGGTGTCTATGGCTATCGAAAGTTGTGCCTCCGCCTTCGAAGCGAGTATGCGCTACAGATTAACAAAAAGAAAGTGTACCGATTATGTAAGGAACTCGATATCCTACAGCCACAGCGAGAAGTGAAGTTCCACTATCCAAGAAAATTAGCGAGGAACCGGATCATCACTGAATCGAATCAGCTGTGGGAAGCAGATATTAAATACGGCTACATCGAAGGTGAAGAGCGTTTCTTCTTTATTCTATCGCTCATTGATGTATATGACCGTTCCATCATTGATTATCATATTGGTTTACATTGTACCGGACACGACGCTGGCCAACTCGTGCAGCGTGCCTTGTTTAAGCGTCAGCAATTTGAAAGAGAAACAAAGCCAGTCATTCGAACGGATAATGGTCCACAATTTATTTCTCTAGCGTTTCAGAAAGCATGTGAAACGTTCCACATCGAACATGAACGCATTCCGCCGAGAACACCGAATATGAATGCCCATATCGAGTCGTTTCACCGATTACTAGAGTATGAATGTTTGAGGCGGTTCGCTTTTCATTCCTACGCAGATGCGTATCATGAGGTGGCTGAATACATGGATTTCTACAATAATCGAAGAATCCATTCGAGTATTTTAGATTTAGCACCAAATGAATTTTATCAACGAAACCAAACAGAAGAGCTAACGATTAAAGAAGTGAGAGTATGAGGCAGGATGATTTTCTTGCCTCACCTAAAATAAAGAGCAATTCTATGAAATAATGAGCTAAGAGTAGTATGTGTCCAAAATTAGGGGGTTAACCCGGTAAGTCTTTTATGTTTGACCTTATGTAAGGATTTATTCAAAAGAGAAATGTGCTTATCTGAAGACTTAACTTTATTAAAGGAGTCAATTTTATAGTTGAGGGTAGGGAGGGCTTCAATCAATTCAAACAATTGGGGGAGTGTAATATTAACTGTGTAAGTAAGGAATGCGTACGGTTCCTTACTCACACAGTTTTTTATTTGATAGAATAATAAGTATAAAGCTAAAGGAGTGGTTTCAGTGGGGAAATTGAAAAGAGATCCGAACTCCGTAGAATTAGCTAACAAGATTATCGAACAGTATCAGCCTAAATCAGTAGAAGATATGCAAGAAGCATTAAAAGACATATTTGGTCCCATGTTTGAGTCAATGCTAAAAGGTGAAATGAATCACCATTTGGGCTATGAATCCAATGACAAGGGAGAAAAAGAAACAAGAAATAGAAGAAATGGATATGGCAAAAAGATCGTGAAAACAACGGCAGGAGAAGTTGAAATTGCAGTCCCCCGTGATCGTGATGGTTCATTTGAACCGCAGTTGATTCCAAAGCGTAAAAGAGATGTATCCTCTATAGAGGATAAGGTCATTTCGATGTATGCCAGAGGAATGTCACAACGAGACATTTCTTCCACGATAGAAGACATCTATGGCTTTTCTGTATCTCATGAAATGGTATCCGACATTACGGATACTGT
Source organism: Streptomyces sp. NPDC056835 (assembly GCF_042789485.1). NCBI lineage: Bacteria > Bacillati > Actinomycetota > Actinomycetes > Kitasatosporales > Streptomycetaceae > Streptomyces > Streptomyces sp. NPDC056835. Next base: position 1,703 of record NZ_JBHUBB010000074.1, on the reverse strand, counting down.
ACTTCCTAATTTAGAAGAGTGGCAAAATCGTCCCTTAAGTAACTGTTACCCTTTTGTGTTTGTCGATTGTCTTTACACAACCATTCGTAATGACTATGAAACGAAGAAGTATGCCGTTTACACAATACTAGGATATACCATAGAAGGTAAAAAGGACATTCTAGGTTTGTGGTTGAATGAAACGGAAAGTAAACATAAATGGATGCAAATTTTTGATGAAATCAAATCTCGTGGTGTAGAAGATATCTTCTTTCTCTCAATGGATGGCGTTAGTGGTCTGGAAGAAGGAGCACGTGCGATTTTTCCTGATGTGACCGTACAGAGATGTATTGTTCATTTAATTCGAAATTCGATTAAGTATATACCAAGTAAAGACTACAAGCCTTTTACTGCTGCCTTAAAGAAAGTGTATGGAGCTCCAAGCCTTAAGGCTTGTCACAGTGCATTTGAATCTTTTGAAAAGCAGTGGTCTACGTACCCTGGAGCTGTAGACGTATGGAAACGAAACTTTTCTCATGTGGAACAACTTTTCGATTATGGTGGTAATATTCGTAAAATCATGTACACTACAAATGCCGTTGAAAGTATCCACTCTAGCTTTCGAAAAGTCACGAAAAAAGGAGCATTCCCCCATGAGAATGCCCTATTAAAAATATTGTTTTTACGAACAAAAGAATTAGAAAAGAAATGGGATGGTGGACGCATCCAGCAATGGGCTATGGTCATGAATCAACTATTAGTTCATGACCACCTAAAGGAACGTGTGAAGAAATATCTAGAATAACTTACACACTTTTCTTGACAAGCCCAATGCGTTTATGACTAAAACCGTCAATAGTTTTTCCGTCCGATCCCTTCGTCATGTTACCTGGCTTAGCATATATTTTGGCATAAGCCTTTAGGTAAAACTCAGGATTATAGAGATTCCTATAAAGACGGTCAAAAACATAATTTTCTTCTTTAGACTTGGAAACTAAATTGTTCAACACTACGTCTGGACTTCTCACAGAGCCTCGCGCTCCTTCCAATGTTGTATTAAACTAGACAAGCTGTCTCCCTTCGCCATGTAGCAGGCTTTCCCTACCCCAGACTACTACGGAGACTCCGTTACCTTGTCGGATATTCAGGATCGATATCCATAGCCTATATCAGGCATTCCGATTTAGGTAATCCCCATTTAGACATATGTTGACATAGCTTTATGCGGTGTCGGATGTGACGTTCGCCCTTTAACCCTTATCGGGATTGTCCAGTCATTGAGTTGCTTAGAGAAAGCTCAACTATACTTCTTCCTCCCTATGACTGTATAACGTTAATGGATACCTTCCGTTATAGACGGTAGTTTTGACGACTCGGACTGTCATTCAAGCAGTGTAGCTTTCATCCTTATCCACATATCTCATCTTGCCATTCAGTCGTGACTTGGTATCTAGCCAACTTATGACTTTTCCAACATGCTACACTCCCCGTTCAGTTTCCTTCCCGGATAAGTTGGATGATGACAGATCGTTGCAACTTAATCTGTTGTCTTGCTATCGACAAATTCAAACATATGCCCTTATGGGCGCACCAACTGGTTTCCCATTATTCCGAACTTCTTTTCAAGCAGCTCTAAAGGAAATTTAGCTAACTGACCTACAGTTGATATTCCCATCCGATTCAGATTTCTTTCCATCCTCCCTCCTATCCCCCACATTTTAGAC
>NZ_JBHUBB010000073.1:0-5694 GCF_042789485.1 Streptomyces sp. NPDC056835 | reverse complement strand
ACGCTCGGCTGGGAAACCCCAGCCGAGCGCCTGTCTAAACTGCTCGCGGCCTGATCAACCGACCACGGTGTTGCAACGACCCCTCGAATTCGCCCGTGGCCGAACGGGGCTGTTGGGGGTGCTTCCTATCTCCGAAACGGTCGGCGTGCGTCGCGAGGATCGGACGGGTGTAGATGCATCCGGGGCACACGCATTGGACGTATCCGGGGCCGCTCACGCGCTCCACGTAGCCGATCTCGATGGGTGCACCAGTGGGGTAGCCGCACGCGCAGCAGATGACCGTGGCCGCTTCCGTGGCGGACGGAAACAGCTCGTCGGCGGTCATGCTGCGGCCTCGTGACGCGCGTTCCGCACATCCGTGATGTTCATGGTTGGGAAGTCGTAGTCAACGCCGATTTCGGAGAACGCGGCGGCCCACCACCGTTCGCGCTGTTCCGGGGTGAGCGAGCGGGTTTCCTCGGCGTGGAAGATCGCTCGGGTCTCCTTGGCGCTTACTCCGGTCCACGGCTCGGACCACGGACTGACCGGTGCGGGTGCGGGGGCGGTTACGGGGACCGCTGCGTGTCGTCCACGGGCGGGAAGCATCATCCGCAGCACCCACAGCAGGGCACGCGAGATACAGTCACGCATGTCGTTCAGCTCCTCGAAAGCTGTTCGGCGGAAGCCTCGGCGGATCGCTTAGGACCGGTCCGCCGGGGCGCTTTTTTGTTTTCAGGTAGGACGGTAAGCCAACTCGTCTAACTCGTCTGCCTGTCTAAGTCGCCCATCTTTGACCGTTTGTCTACGCTCTCCCTATGTCTGAGAGCCCGTCCGACCCGCACCGCCCGCGAGCCCCGTATATGCGGGTCCTGGACGCGCTGACCGCGGATATCGAGGCGGGCAGGATCAAGCCCGGTGAGCGCATCCCGTCAGAGTCCGAACTGTGTGAGCAGCACGGCGTAGCTCGGGAGACCGTCCGGCGGGCGGTGCGGGTGCTCCGGGAACGCGGTCTTGTCGAGACCGAGTGGGGCAAGGGCACGTTCGTCCGGGACCGGAGCGAGGACCAGGGCCGCGCGAGCGACATCTAGGATCGGCCCCGGACGGGTCCCGCCAGCCGGCCCCCGGTGCACATCAGCCGTTGGGCGACTGAGCGGAGAGCGGGACCCGTCGAGGACAGGAAAGCCCCGCCCGTCTGTTCCGCGCGGCAGACGGGCGGGGCGGAGCGCGCGGATGGTTATCCCATGGACGCGCGCCAGTTACCCCGTGACAGGTGACAGACGCCATCGGGAGTGATGCGAACCCGTGCGCTGAGCAACGGCAACGAGCCTTCCGCGTTGAGCCGGTTGCGGATGCGCTCTAGTGCTGTCCAGAGTCGTTGCGGTCCGCCCTGGTGGACTTCCGGCGGAGCTGTCCACTCGGCGGACGCTCGGGCCCATGACCCATCCGGATGGACCAGGTAGGCGGTCCGGTGCCGGTCGCGCTGTTCGTAGTCGAGTTCCACGCCCGGTGTCGTGACTTCCAGCATTGAACGCAACTCCCATGCGTTCGCCAAATCCACCACGGGATATCGGCCCCTGCTGGTCTCGTCCCCGTCCGCCTCCCGAGCGAGGGCGAAGATTCCGGCAAGGGCGGGCGGGTAGTCGGCGCCGGTACGGGTCTTCATGAACCCGGCGGTGTCGCTCTCGATTCGGCCGTACGCTTCCCCGTCCGGTCCTTTCCACGCAGTGAGGACCAACGACGTGTTGGCGAGCGTGGTCACTAGGCGTCCGCCCTCGCGCAGCGCACCGAGGACCGTACGGAGCGCTGGACCGGGTTGGAGCGCGACGGTTGCAATGATCCGGTCGTACGTGCCGGGAATCGCTGCGGTCGCGTCCAGTGCGAAGAACTGAGGGCGCAGTCCGAGGCGCGCGAGCCGGTTCGCTGCGACGCTCGTCAAGTAGGGGTCTACGTCCACGCTCGTTACGTGTTGCTCCCCGAGTCGGGTGGCTGCGTACGAGGTGAGTCCGCCCGAACCGGTGCCGAGGTCCAACAGGTCAAGTCCGTGCCCGAGTCGTCCGTGACGCAGCATGCGAACGACCAGGCTCGGCAGAGTTGCGGACGATGTGGGTAACCCCTGGGGCCGGTCGCCGGGTTCGGCATGGTCGGCGTGCGCCCCGCCGACGCTGGTGATCAGCGAACGGTCCGAGTAGGCCGCGTCCTGCCACGATTCGGGATCGGCTGCCCCGTCCCGCAACGACCACCCCCCGGAACCGTCGCGTTCCCACCAGCGGGGCACCAGCTCATGCCGGGGCACACTGGCGACGGGGGAGCGCCACCGGGAATCCGGGTCGGTCACTCCGCCCGCAAGGCGTTCCGCGGCTTTCTGCCAATCCATGCCGAACCCTTCCTAGTCGTCGTACGCGGGATCACATGCAATCGTGCTCGCGGGGTCACAGTCGCTGGAATCGTCCGGCGTGCACGCGTTGCGTACCGGTTGCGGGATGCTCGCAGAGAGCGCCGTCCAGACCGGCCCCCCGAGCAGGTCCCGAAGCCGAGTCTCCCGGACGTTGCCCGCCGGGAAGTCCCGCGCGAGCACACAGCCGGCGAGGTCTCCGTTCGGGAGGATTGCGGCACGTCCTCGCGTGCACCGCCCGCACAGTTCGTCGAACGCCGGGGCCCGACCCGGAAGTGCGGCACGGCCCACGGCCCGAACCCGATCCGTATTGATATGCCGCACGCCCATGGACTCCAACTCGGCACGGGCTTCGGTGATGCGCTGTCCCGGCAGGATGTCCACGATCCCGGCACGGACCGTGATTCCGCGTGTCACGGCTTCCCGGATGTTGCACCGGGTGCGGGCGTAGCTGCCCGCGCGGCCCGTGATTTTGTCGTGCTCGGCAGGATCGTCGCTGTAATAGCTCGTCCCCAGCGTCACTCCCTCGCGGGTGAACAGGTCCCACCACTCGTCATGCACCTTGTACAGGTTGCTGTACACCTCCACGTGCAACCCGAGCGAGAGTGCGAGACCGGCGAACTCCTGCCAGTTCGGGTGAACGGTGGGCTCGCCACCGATGAGCTGGACGGTACGGATGCCGAGCGCGGCAGCATCGGTGATGACGGTTCGCCAGTCAGCAGGGGTCATCTCACCGTGTGATGCCTGCGGGCTGGACTCCGACAGGCAGTGCACACAGGCGAATTGACACTTTCCGGTGATCTCCAACTCCAGCGAGTTGATACCGGCGAGCGGGCGGGTCGGTGGGTCAGTGAGCGTGGTCATGGCGCGTGTGTCCTCTCCGTAAACGGATTGCACGGCACTTGCGGACCTGCCCCGACCAATAATTTTGGTCGGGGCAGGAGTCCCCTCGCCCGGAATCGAACCGGAGTGCCTGGAAGGAGCGACACCGTTGCCGTGTCCCAGGGCTCTGCCACTGAGCTACAAGGGGCGGGGCGCGTCCCCGCCGCCGGGTTGCGACGGGGCGCGTTCGTGCTGGTTAGTCACGCCGTGCACTTTCGTTTTTGATGGTGTTCCGGACCCTCTGCATTTCCGCGTTGGAAGACGTGCCAGAGGCCAACCGCTTCACGACGTCCCCGAGTTCATCGTCAGAGATGTCATCGCTGTCGGGAGGAGGAGGATTTATCATTCGTCGCTTCCTTTTCTGTCTTTCAGCTTCAAGCGTCGCGTTGAGACTGACGCTGGTTGCCACCACGGGTGCGAAATTTAACACCCGAATCTGTCAGCAGCCGGTGCACCCATCCAAACGACCTTCCGGTTCTGTCGCGTATGGCGCGGATCGAAAGGTTCTCTTTCAGATACCAATCCGTCAACTTTTCAGCCGCCCTTTTCCGATCCAGGCCCTCAACTCGCATCCCTTTCTTCCAGGTCAGGGGGGTGGTCGTTTTCGTTTTCTGCATCGACTGAAGTGCTCCAGTTACGGGGTCGAGATGGACTCGGGGAGCCCTGGTCAGTGGCGGCGTACTCCGGGCCCACAGGTTCGTAATCCATGTGCCAATCTCCTCCTGTCATTCCCCTACTCCTTTGCCGGATGAGGGCCCCTTGAAGGTCCGGGCAAAATCCTCCGGATCATCTAGTCGGTCCAACTGGCATTGGATTACATGCGCTTCGAGGATTTCCAGCTGGACCAGTGTGCGCGCTAGCTCATTCAGTGCTGCCTTTCGGCACCGCCGGAGAGCCCGTCTCTGCCTGAGCCCGTGTAGGTACTCCCACAGACTCACCACTCCTCGGCTCACCACTCCTCACCGATCCTCGGAACGGATGCGATCAGGAGTCCCGTCTCCATACGCCGGAGGACAGAGCGTGTTGGCAGCGTGTACCCGCCACGGGGAACCCAGCGAGGCGCCAGGCCCCAGACTCCACCGGCCGCTATCAGCGCGTGGAGCTGGTCCGCGTCACTGGGCTTGGGGGACGTGCTCTTCCGGGTCACGTCCGCTCCTCTCCGTAGCGGGATCACTACCAGGGCGACCAAGCGTGGCCTAGAGTCAGAGCCCCTTCAACTAGCCAGGATCGAAGGAGGGGTTGAAAGCAGCATGGTCAACCGCAGGGAGCTGAACCCTGAGAGCAGCCCGCGAGCGGCCTTTGGCGCCCGCGTGCGCAGGTGGCGGGAAGATCGCGGCTGGAGCCAGGAGGACCTAGCCGGGAAGGTGGAATATTCCAGCCAGCATATTTCGGCTATTGAAACTGCCCGGAAACCGCCAACCCTCTCGTTCTCGCGCAAGCTTGACCTTGTGTTCGGCACAGGGGACACGGCCGATTCGTTCGAGCGCGAGTGGCGAGACATGCGCCATGGCTCGCTGTTGGAAGGTTTCCCGGAGTACGTCGGGTACGAGGGGCGGGCAGCGGAAATCCGGCTCTACGAAGTGGGCGTCATCCCCGGTCTCCTCCAGACATCGGAGTACGCATCCGTGCTCGCCGGGAGCGCCGTCAAGCGGGGGGCGGTCACGGCCGATCAGGCCAGCGAGCGTGTGGCGCTGGTTGCGGAGCGACAAGCAGCGCTCGTCCGGACGCCCCCACCGTGGGTCTTCGTGGTGCTGGACGAAAGTTGTATCCGCCGTCCCATCGGGGGACCGGCCATCATGGAAGCCCAGTTGGCGCGGCTGGTTGAGTTCGCGGCGCTACCGAACAGCGTGCTTCAGGTGGCCCCGTTCGACATGGGAGAACGCAGACCGTTCAACTTGCCCATAACGGTACTGACATTGTCGGACCGCTCGCTCTTGTCGTACGCGGAGTCCGCTCAGCGGGGGCACCTCGAACGGGACAACACATTCGTTCTGCCCATGCTGAGCGCCTACCATCAACTACAGGCGGAATCGCACTCACCGGCGGAATCTGTCGCCATGATCAGCCAGTTACGAAAGGGCATCCTGTGATGACCGAACCCCTCCGATGGTCCAAGTCCTCCTACAGCGACAACGGCGGGCAGTGTGTCGAGGTGGCTGCCAACCTTGCCGACTCGCGCGGCATCGTCCCCGTCCGTGACTCCAAGAACCCGAGCGGTCCCGTTCTGAACGTTCCCGCTGGTGCGTTCGCCTCGTTCGTGGCGGGCATCAAGGACAAGGACGGAGATTTCAACGCCGTGTGATGCGGTACCCCAGGCACTTCAGACCAGAGCCCCGCCCTCTTCCCCCTTGAGTTCTAGTGGTCCTCGCAACACCCCAGCTCAGGGGATGCGATGGACTTCGAGATCCGGGACCGGACGGTCAACCGGGGGCGTAAGAAGC
>NZ_JBHUBB010000072.1:0-7344 GCF_042789485.1 Streptomyces sp. NPDC056835 | reverse complement strand
GCGTGTCCGGACTGCTTTCCTCACCGCGCTTCGCGCGTGCTGCGACGCTTTACGTCCGGACACGCACCTCCTCCGACCCCGACCCCCTCCCGTCGGTGGTCCCGGCCATTCGCGCCCTGGCTGGGGGGGGTGGGTGCGGGCCGGTGGTCCCGGCCATTCGCCGCCCTGGCTGGGGGTTGGGGGTGAGCGCGGCCCTGTGGGTCTCGCCAACCTCCGCCCTGGTGTCGGCTGGGAGGGCGCTGATTCGTTCGGGGTGCGCACGGCCGCCGGCGAGTGAGCCGAAGGGGCGCGTCGACGTCGAAAGGGAGAGCGCGCGGAGGTTCGTGAGGAACGAGCGAATCGAGCACGGTCGACCGTCGACGTCGGCATAGGGCGCCCCGGAGGCGAACCGAGCCCCCAAAAATTAGGGGTTACGCTGGTGCCGTGGCAGTCGTCGATGTATCCGAAGAGCTGAAGTCCCTCTCCTCGACCATGGGGTCGATCGAGGCCGTCCTGGACCTCGACAAACTGAGGGCAGACATCGCCCTGCTTGAGGAGCAGGCCGCGGCCCCGTCCCTCTGGGACGACCCCGATGCGGCGCAGAAGATCACCAGCAAGCTTTCGCACTTGCAGGCCGAGGTCCGCAAGACCGAGGCGCTGCGCGGGCGCATCGACGACCTGGAAGTGCTCTTCGAGCTGGCCGAGGCCGAGGACGACGCGGACACCCGCGCCGAGGCCGAGTCCGAGCTGTTGTCGGTCAAGAAGGCGCTGGACGAGATGGAGGTCCGTACCCTCCTGTCCGGCGAGTACGACGAGCGCGAGGCGCTGGTCAATATCCGTGCCGAGGCCGGTGGCGTGGACGCCGCCGACTTCGCCGAGCAGCTTCAGCGCATGTATCTGCGGTGGGCCGAGCGGCACGGCTATCCGACCGAGGTCTACGAGACGTCGTACGCGGAGGAGGCCGGCATCAAGTCGACCATCTTCGTCGTCAAGGCGCCCTACGCGTACGGCACGCTCTCCGTGGAGCAGGGCACCCACCGTCTTGTCCGAATCTCGCCCTTCGACAACCAGGGCCGCCGGCAGACCTCGTTCGCGGGTGTCGAGGTGCTTCCGGTCGTGGAGTCCAGCGACCACGTGGAGATCGACGAGTCCGAGCTGCGCGTGGATGTCTACCGCGCCTCGGGGCCCGGCGGACAGGGCGTCAATACCACTGACTCCGCGGTCCGTATCACGCATATCCCGACCGGCATCGTGGTCTCCTGCCAGAACGAGCGCTCCCAGATCCAGAACAAGGCGAGCGCCATGAACGTCCTCCAGGCGAAGCTGCTCGAACGCCGCCGCCAGGAGGAGCAGGCCAGGATGGACGCGCTCAAGGGCGATGGCGGCAACTCCTGGGGCAACCAGATGCGTTCCTATGTTCTGCACCCCTACCAGATGGTCAAGGACCTGCGGACGGAGTTCGAGGTCGGCAATCCGCAGGGTGTGCTCGACGGCGAGATCGATGGATTCCTGGAAGCCGGAATTCGCTGGCGCAAGCAGCAGGACAAGTAAATTCGCGCTTTGTCGACAAGGGAACTGCCGTTCGTAGGGCGGCAGTTCCCTTTTACGTCACAGTTGCATCCCCGCACGCCGGACAACTGACGCGATATCGGTCATCGCACGCGCAACGACCTTGACGCGTATATGAAAACCGGCGACGCTGGCGCGTGGCATGCGTAATTCTGGGGCGCGTGAGACCGGGGGCGGAGTACGCGAACCCCCAGCGGCCGCTGCCCCGGACGCTGCACCACTGACGAATGAGCTACTGGGGGTAGCAGGCAGATGACCAAAAAGACGCGGATCCGCGTGGCACGTGTGGCGGCCGGCGCGGTGATCGCCGCGGGTGCCTCACTGACCATCGCGGGCGCCGCTCAGGCCGTCGGTATTGGCGTGTCCACTCCGATCGCCGATGTCGGTCTGGGTATCGGCAACGAAACTACGGGCGGCACGACGGACGGTGGCACCACCGACGGTGGCTCCACCGACGGCGGCGCGACGGTCGGCACGACTGTGGGTGGCACCACCGATGGTGGGACCACGGACGGTGGCACGACCGACGGTGGCACCACTGATGGTGGGACGACCGACGGTGGTACGACGGACGGTGGCACGACCGACGGCGGGACCACCGATGGTGGGACCACGGACGGTGGGACGACCGATGGCGGCACCACTGATGGTGGGACGACCGACGGTGGTACGACGGACGGTGGCACGACCGACGGCGGGACCACCGATGGTGGGACCACGGACGGTGGCACCACCGACGGTGGGACGACCGACGGTGGTACGACGGACGGCGGGACCACCGATGGTGGGACCACGGACGGTGGCACGACCGATGGCGGTACCACCGACGGTGGCACCACCGACGGTGGCTCGACGGACGGTGGCTCCACCACCGGCGGCGGCACGGACGGCGGGTCCACCGGTGGCGCGACCACGGGTGGCGACAACACCGACACCGACAGTGTCGGCTCGCAGCCGGTCGAGCAGGGTGCGCCCAAGGAGGAGCTGGCGGAGACCGGCGCCGCCGAGACCACGTTCCTGCTGATCGGTGCCGCGACCATGATCGCCGGCGGTATCGGCTTCCGGATGCTGCCGCGTCTGGTCGGCGGTGGCCGTACGGCCGTCTGACCGCGGTAGTACGTACCACGGCACGTAAACGATGAGGGCTCGGGCGCCTGTCAGGCGCCCGAGCCCTCATTGTGAGCCCGAGGGTGTCCGCGAGGTCACGCGGGCTGATACGCGGCCATCAGTGCCGCCGCGGCCACGAGCACCACCAGCAGTGTGAGCAGCGCCACCGGGCTGAGACCGCCCAGGGGGCCCCGCTGCTGAAGTCGCTCCCTGTTGGCGCGGCACACGCGGCAGCGGCCCTCGCTGACGGGTCCCGCGCAGTTGGCGCACACCAGTCTGTCGTAGGTCATGCGCATTCCTCCTCACCGCGCGGCGGAGCCGCAGCCAGTGTCTCTCCGCCCAACGCTTCGGGAAACACGTCCGTTCCCCCCTCCACTCTGCCAGTTCCCGGCCGTTTCGGCGCGGTCGGCCGGATTCCTGGTGGACCTCACCGCTGGCGGTGCGGCGCCATCCGTGATAAATCGCCCCAAGCCCGCCCTCGGGCGGTGTTCCGACAACGGACGCGGACTGCGCGCGGCGGCGCGGTTCGCGTAAGGTCTCGCTCACCTACTCCCGGCCGACCCGTGGTGCACCCGTGATCCGATTCGACAACGTCTCCAAGACCTACCCGAAACAGAACAGCCCCGCTCTGCGTGATGTCTCCCTTGAGATCGAGAAGGGGGAGTTCGTTTTCCTCGTCGGCTCGTCCGGTTCCGGAAAGTCGACCTTCCTGAGACTGCTCCTGCGCGAGGAGCGCGCCAGTCACGGCATGGTGCATGTCCTCGGCAAGGACCTCGCGCGGCTGTCCAACTGGAAGGTGCCGCAGATGCGGCGCCAGCTGGGCACCGTCTTCCAGGACTTCCGGCTGCTGCCGAACAAGACCGTGGCGCAGAACGTCGCGTTCGCGCAGGAGGTCATCGGCAAGTCCCGCGGCGAGACCCGCAAGTCCGTACCGCAGGTCCTCGATCTCGTCGGCCTCGGCGGCAAGGAGGACCGGATGCCCGGTGAGCTCTCCGGTGGTGAGCAGCAGCGCGTCGCGATCGCGCGGGCCTTCGTCAACCGTCCCATGCTGCTCATCGCGGACGAACCGACCGGCAACCTCGACCCGCAGACCTCCGTGGGCATCATGAAGCTGCTGGACCGCATCAACCGCACCGGTACCACCGTCGTGATGGCGACCCACGACCAGAACATCGTCGACCAGATGCGCAAGCGTGTGATCGAGCTGGAGAAGGGCCGTCTCGTGCGCGACCAGGCACGCGGCGTCTACGGCTACCAGCACTGAGCACTGAGCACTGAGCACCGAGTACCGAAAGCTGAAAGGACGCCATGCGCGCCCAGTTCGTCCTGTCGGAGATCGGCGTCGGTCTTCGCCGAAACCTCACGATGACCTTCGCTGTCATCGTCTCCGTAGCCCTCTCGCTCGCCCTGTTCGGCGGCGCGCTGCTCATGCGCGAGCAGGTCAGCGTGATGAAGGACTACTGGTACGACAAGGTCAATGTCTCCATCTTCCTCTGCAACAAGAACGACGCGGCGACCGCGCCCCAGTGCGCCAAGGGCTCGGTCACCAGTCAGCAGAGGCAGCAGATCGAGGCCGATCTGAAGAAGATGGACCTCGTCGAGACGGTCCACCACGAGACGGCCGACGAGGCGTACAAGCACTACAAGGAGCGTTACGGCGACACCCCGCTCGCCGCGACGATCACCCCGGACCAGATGCCGGAGTCCTTCCGCGTGAAGCTGGAGGACCCCGAGAAGTACAAGGTGGTGGCGACGGCCTTCGCGGGCCGGGACGGGGTCGAGTCCGTCCAGGACCAGCGGAACATCCTGCAGAACCTCTTCGACCTGATGAACGGCATGAATATCGCGGCGCTCTGTGTGATGGCGCTGATGCTGGTCATCGCGTTGATGCTGATCGTGAACACCGTTCGCGTATCAGCGTTCAGCCGGCGCCGGGAGACCGGGATCATGAGACTCGTCGGCGCCTCCAGTTTCTATATCCAGATGCCGTTCATCATGGAGGCCGCGTTCGCCGGACTGATCGGCGGTGTGGTCGCCTGCGCCATGCTGCTGGCGGGCCGCTACTTCCTGATCGACAACGGTCTCGCGCTCGCCGACAAGATGGAACTCGTCAACTTCATCGGCTGGGACGCGGTGCTGGCCAAGCTTCCGCTGGTGCTCGCGATCGGTCTGCTGATGCCCGCCGTGGCCGCTTTCGTCGCTCTGCGCAAGTACCTCCGGGTGTGACAAGCGCCCCTGACGCGGAGACGACAAGCACCGTTCTGCCGTTCGGCGTTGTCCTAGACTCAACCTCATGTCGGGTTCCGAGTTGCACCAGTTGCACCGAACGTCCCGCGGTGTACGCCGCGGGGCGGCCCTGACATTGCTCTTCGTGAGCGTGCTCGCCACCGCCGCGGCGACGGGCACCCTGCCGTACGGCGAGGAGGACCCGCCCCGCGTGCGCACCCGGCCCGTGGCGTCGACGGCCGACCGTGACGAGGTCGCCAGGGCCGCCGCCGAGGCCGTGGCCAACGGGAAGTCCGGCACGGAAGCGGCCGAGGAGGTCGTCAGCCGCAGCGGCGACCGCTGGGGCTCGGTGTACGACAAGAGTGAGTACGAGGAGTTCCAGCGGGCCCTGGACGGCTCGTACACCGGCGTCGGGCTCTGGGCGAGACGTACCGCCGACGGCCTGGTCCAGGTCACCCGGGTCCATCCCGACGGCCCCGCGAAGAAGGCCGGTATCGGGCCCGGCGACATCATCAGGGACATCGACGGCCGCGGCATCAGGCAGCGGCCCGTCACGGACGTCATGGCGCTGCTGCGCGGCGAGCGGAAGAGCGACGACGCGTCCGTCGTCGGCACCCCGGTCGTGCTCGGTCTGGAGCGGGACGGCCGCCGCTGGACGGAGAGCCTGCGCCGCGCCCGGCTCACCACCGAATCCGTCACGGTCGGGACGATCGAGGGCGGCGCGCTGCGGATCAAGGTCGACGCGTTCACCAAGGGGACGGGCCAGCGGGTACGGGACGCGGTCCGGGCCGCGCCGAAGGGCACCGGCGTCCTGCTCGACCTGCGGGGCAACGCGGGCGGGCTGGTCGCCGAGGCCGTCACCGCCGCCTCCGCCTTCCTCGATGGCGGTCTGGTCGCGACGTACGACATACGGGGCGAGCAGCGCGCGCTGTACGCGGATCCCGGCGGCGACACCGGCCGCCCGGTGGTGGTGCTGGTGGACGGCGGCACGATGAGCGCCGCCGAACTGCTCACCGGCGCCCTCCAGGACCGCGGCCGGTCGGTCACCGTCGGCTCGCGCACCTTCGGCAAGGGCTCGGTCCAGATGCCGAGCGCGCTTCCGGACGGCTCCGTCGCCGAGCTGACCGTCGGTACGTACCGCACCCCGGCCGGCCATGGGGTGGACGGCCGGGGTGTCATCCCGGACCTCCAGGTGAGCGAGGGCGCCCAGGAGCGGGCGAGGTCGGTGCTGAGCGGCCTCGGGAGCGCGGAGTAAAGAAGTTGCGCCGGGGTGAGAAAATGGCGGGACTATGGCTAAGGAAACTGGGCGCAAACTGATCGCGCAGAACAAGAAGGCGCGGCACGACTACCTCATTATCGACACGTATGAGTGCGGTCTCGTGCTGACGGGTACCGAGGTGAAGTCCCTGCGCCAGGGACGGGCCTCCCTGGTGGACGGATTTGTCCAGATCGACGGGCGTGAGGCGTGGCTGCACAACGTCCATGTGCCCGAGTACACGCAGGGGACCTGGACCAACCACTCGGCCCGGCGCAAGCGGAAGCTGCTGATGCACCGGGTCGAGATCGACAAGCTGGACTCGAAGTCGCAGGAGACGGGTCACACGATCGTGCCCCTCGCGCTGTACTTCAAGGACGGCCGGGCGAAGGTCGAGATCGCGCTGGCGAAGGGCAAGAAGGAGTACGACAAGCGGCAGACGCTCCGCGAGAAGCAGGACCGGCGCGAGACCGACCGGGCGATCTCGGCGGTGAAGCGGCGTCAGCGGGCCTGATCGGGTCCTCCGGCGGGCCCTGATCGGGGCCGCTTCGGCCGGCCGGGCGGAATAGGCTGGCACCGTCGTGCGTTGGTCACGTAAGATGGGTCCCGCACCTCACAGCGGGTGCGCGCTCGAAAAATGAGCACGATTGAAAAAACAACATGGGGATGATCGGTTTCGACAGCGGATGTCGAAGCAGGTGAAGCGAGCCGAGGAAGCGGCAATGATCTCGTTAACCATATGTCGCAAACAATAATCGCCACTTCTAAGCGCGATTCCTCCGCCTTCGCCCTCGCTGCCTAATCAGCAGCTAGCGAAGACTCCGCGGAGTGTCAGCCCGGGGCTGTTCCCGACCCGGATCCTGGCATCAGCTAGGGAACTAAACCTCTGAGCCCGGTCGCGGGGAGCAGAGGGAAACCAAACAGTGACTGAGCCCGTCGGAGACTTGTCCGTGTGATCTCCGGGGCTGAGAAAAGCGAAGCGGACTGCGCTCGGAGAAGCCCTGGTTCCGCACCGTTGGACGCGGGTTCGATTCCCGCCATCTCCACAATTCCCATGTGCACAATTGAATATCGTCTCCATGAATACCGTGGGCGAAGGCCCCGCTGCTCATCACTTGAGTTCTAGTGGTCCTCGCAACACCCCAGCTCAGGGGATGCGATGGACTTCGAGATCCGGGACCGGACGGTCAACCGGGGGCGTAAGAAGC
>NZ_JBHUBB010000071.1:0-7591 GCF_042789485.1 Streptomyces sp. NPDC056835 | reverse complement strand
TACCAAAGATGCGGAAATTAGCGGCATCGTTTTTCCGTACGGCTGGAATGCCTAGAGAAGCCAATAAATACAAGGACAATGAATTAGAGCGGTGAAAACGGGCAATCAATTGCCCTTCCAAAATTTCCACCACTTTTTTTGTTTGGTGGCTGCGATCATTTTTTGTGTCTCAAGGGACTCACGTAATGCAGCGGTGAGTGTCTCGTGCCTTTCTTGCTGTCTTTTTTCGAATCGTTCCATCCGTTCTGCCATGTGGCGGTTGAATTCTTCCTGTCGTTTCATGAATTCGACTAAAGGATTGTCCTGTAGCGATGTAGCGGTATCCGATATGGTCAGTTTAGAACGATATAAGCTTGCTATGTGCTTTACCGTTTCGTCGAGTGAGTGTCCATTGATCTTAGTCATTGTACATAGATACTCTAAAGTCTTTACGTCATCCTCGGTATAGAGTCGCCATCCTTTCGAATCTTTATTGAACGAGTAGCCTTGTTCTTCAAGCATACTGGCATACTTGCGGACAGTTACTGGCTCTATACCGAGGTGTTTTGCGACGTCCTTTGATGATAATTTGATTCCCATATCCATAACGTATCACCTCGTAAAAAGGGTTCGCTATAGTGAGGGCAAAGCCCTTTATTTAGAGCCATTTAAAAAGAAAGCTGTTCCGTTCTTTTATCAGGTTGGGACTGTATTTAGTTTATGGGGGAGTGCCAATGAGTGATTTTGAAACAGGAATGAGATATGTAAGAGCAACCCTTGGCTTTGAGGGTTTAGTGCTGACGGAAGAAGAGGAAAAGCTTTTAGAAAGACGGTTTCATGGAGAAATCACAGAGGAAGAATACATACAAAAAGCGTTTGAGCTTTCTTTGATGTGATGTACCTGCAGGGGCTTATAATATTCATAGCTGTTGTTAGAACCTAAACCCTTTTACCGTTTTTGGCGGTGAGGGTTCTTTTTTTTTTTTAGGCAGTGATGCGATTTTGGCGTGAGTCAACGGTAACCGGACCGTAGGGAGGATTAAGGAGTTGACTCGCTCAGCGCCACCCGAACCCTTTCAGCACTCAAACAAACCCGTTTGTTTGACGCCAACCGGCGAGGGAGCCCCCCGAAGATGCGGGGGGTTGGGGGGATTGAATGCTGGCATCCAACGGCCGTCCGTTGGTGGGTTTGGGCAAAGCCCAAGAACTGTTGCAAGGCTCGTTGAGAATAAAGAATGCTTTTCAGGATGCTTAGAATCGTTTCTGAGAGCTTCAAATAAAAAAGATGACCTTTTATAGGGGGAAGCTCTTAAAATTGAATGTAGGGGCATTTAAACACGTTTAAAAATAAAAAAAGCAGACTCTTTAGAGTCCGCCTTGTTATTTTTAACCCAGTGCTCCATTTTCGGCTGTTTGGAAATCTTTTGAGATGCCGAACCATCCATTTTCTTTTGTTCCATGAAAAAAGTGCTTTTGGATGCTTAAAAAGGCTTTTTCGTATAAAAAAAGCCGATTTTTGAAAAAAAATCTCCCCCCCGCGGGGGAAGAATGGTTTTGATCTTTGGGTTTTAGGTTTTAAAAAAAGCCGGCTGTTTTCAGCCGGCTTTTTTTCGATTTTGGCGGAGCCGAAATCGGGTCTTTTCTTATCTTGATACTATATAGAAACATCTCAAGGCAAAAAAAAAGCCCTCATCCCTTATTTGTCAAGGGATGGAGGCTTTTTTGACAGGTAAAAACTCCTTCTGCTATTATTGAGTTACCACACTTAACAATAGAATGCTAGATTACTAGCTCAGAAGGAGTTTTTCATTTTGTATTCATCTGAAAACGATTATAGCATCCTCGAAGACAAAACCGCAACAGGTAAAAAGCGGGATTGGAAGGGGAAAAAGAGACGGACGAATCTTATGGCGGAGCATTACGAAGCGTTGGAGAGCAAGATCGGAGCACCTTACTACGGCAAAAAAGCTGAAAAATTAAATGGTTGTGCAGAGTATCTTTCGTTTAAGAGAGACCCGGAGACGGACAAATTAAAACTGTATCAAGCCCATTTTTGTAAAGTGAGGTTATGTCCGATGTGTGCGTGGCGCAGGTCGTTAAAAATTGCGTATCATAATAAATTAATTGTTGAGGAAGCGAATCGGCAGTATGGCTGCAGTTGGATTTTTCTCACACTTACAGTTCGTAATGTCGAGGGCGATGGATTAAAACCTATGATTACTGACATGATGAAAGGATGGAATCGTCTTTTCGGTTATAAACGAGTCAAAGAAGCTACTTTAGGTTATTTCAGAGCTTTAGAGATTACCAAAAACCATAAAGAAGATACATATCACCCTCATTTTCATGTGCTGTTGCCTGTAAAGAGGAATTATTTTGGAAAGAATTATATCAAGCAGGCAGAGTGGACAAGCCTATGGAAAAGGGCAATGAAATTGGATTACACGCCGATTGTCGATATTCGTCGAGTTAAAGGTAAATCGAAGATTAATGCTGAACAAATTGAGGACGAAGTACGGGAAGCTATGGTGGAGCAAAAAGCTGTTCTCGAAATCTCTAAATATCCGGTTAAAGATACGGATGTCGTGCGCGGTAATAAGGTGACAGAAGACAATCTGAATACAGTGTTTTATTTGGATGATGCACTGTCTGCTCGTAGGCTGATCGGGTATGGTGGAATTTTGAAAGAGATACATAAAGAACTGAACCTTGGTGATGCTGAAGATGGAGATCTTGTTAAGATTGAGGAAGAGGATGACGAGGTAGCAAATGGTGCATTTGAAGTCATGGCTTATTGGCATCCTGGTATTAAAAATTACATAATCAAATAATAAAAGCAGGCTTGATGCCTGCTTATTTTTTTTCACTTTTATCTAGGAAAAAAGAAAACCACATAACACTTATAAATCCAGCAACAGCAAGAATGCCAACCACTATATAGGCCCACATTGGTATATCCATTAATCTTCCTCCCTAATGTTTTGAACATACTCTTATTATTAACAAAAAACAGAAGAAAAGATATGAGAATTTTCTATTATTATCCTTAAAACTAGCTTAATATTCCTTATTTTCAAAAAATTCCATTGAAAAAAATGGTATAAATTAAACGTATTTAAACTTTTGAAGGAGATGGAATTATGGAAGCAAAGTCACTATTGAAATGTGTAGCTGTTCCTGTTTTAGCATTTTCAACGTTATTATCAGCTGGTTTGCCGAGTGCACAAGCAGCGAATCATTCTGTTCAAAGTAGTGTTGAGAATAAGGTTTCTAAATTAAATATTCAACAATTAAAAGAATACAATAGCCTGAAAAAACAAGGCTTTAATGTCTCCATTTCTGAAAGTGAAGATGGGACTGTATTCATAAATGCATATGAAAGTTCGCCAGTTACTAACAAGAAAGCTGAACCGGGAAAGATTACTACCCAAGCAGTTGTTGGTGAACAGACTTTTAATATAAAACAGTCTGTATACTATGGTTATTCTCGTGTAGGTGGCATTTCAGGGAAAATTAAAGTTGAATATAGAGGAAAAACAGTAACACCAGTATCTGATACTTTAAGAATTAGTAGAGGGGTAGCAAAAGAGAAAAAATACAAGAGTGGTAATCCTGGTAAAGTTACGTTTCCATTTGTTATTAATTTAGGTAGTTCACCTTTTAATACAGGTTCTGTTCCTTTTGATTCTTGGTTCTATATTTATAGCACCGGAAAAGTTAAATTTGATCAGACTGGTACACCTAAAAAATTTTAAAACGGAGCAGGCCTTAGGGTCTGCTTTTTATGTGTACGAGGCTCCACGATGTTTGACACGGCTATGAACTGGACGGTTATCTTGTCAACATGAGGAAGAAGATGACAAGGTTGCAAATGGAGTATTTGAGGTTATGGCTTACTGGCATCCAGGTATTAAAAATTACATAATCAAATAAAAGAGTGGCTATAAAGCTTACTCTTTTATTTATGAAATTCAGTTTCTCTTCTAGGCCTTTAACTGTAAAATATATCTAGGGGGGAATCATGAATAAAAATAATACTAATCAGATAACGGCATCAAAAAAAATAGGGCATGATCCAGCTTTAAAACAAAGAACTCAAAAGCTTTTAAATAATTTGCAGTCTATAGTGGAAAATATGGATGAGAAGCGTGGTTCTATATTTTTAGATTGGTTAGATACTCAGAATAATTATCTAAAATGGGAAACGAATTTTGATCCAAAAAGATTAAAGAAGTATAAACGGGGAGATATTGTTTTTGTTCATTTTGGGTTCAATGTTGGGGCTGAATTTGGTGGATTACACTATGCAGTAGTCGTAAAAAAAGATTCTAAAAGTAGTCCAATGTTGAATGTTGTGCCTTTGTCGTCTTTAAAAGAAGGACAGACAGCAGATGACTTGCACCCAGAAGAGTTATACTTAGGGAAGATTTCTGGACTAAATGATAAAGAATCATTTGCTAAGATTAATCAAATGAGATCTGTAAGCAAAATCAGGATTTTTAATCCTAAAAAGTCGTCTGATGTAGCTTTTAAATTGACTAATGAACAAATGGACTCCATTGATCAACGAATTATGAAGTTGTATACCAATATCAAAAACACACAACAAAATACTGAATGATGTTGACTTTTTTATATAAATAGTGTATAGTTTATTTCACATCTGAAAAAGGATGCATATACTTAATGTATAGCTGAAATATTAAATAATGCCCTTGTAAGCAGTGATGCTTACCATGCGGTCACATAAAAACTTAACTTACCATGTTTTATACATGGTCAAAAGGAAAAGCCACTCCATTATGGAGTGGCTTTTTACGTTGTAGGTGTCTGGTAGTAAGCGATGATACCGATTAGGCTTAATACGACTACGACTCCTAATATGCTCCACAATGTTACTTTCATACGTTTTGACATGCTATGACCTCACTTTGTAGGCTCAATCAACAGTGAATTTCTTGTATGTTCTCTTTCCGTTTTTATCTCCAACGGCTTTAATGAAAACATTACCTAAAGTGATGCCGACATCTTTGATTGGCCCGATTTGGTAATAGAAACTTCCTGTAACAGCGGCTTTGTTGTCACCAGTGACCCAAGCATTTTTGCCTCCAGTATTTAATCCTGTGCGTACAACTGGATTCCAATTACGGACTACTCTTGCACTGGAAGAGTTGATCTTTTTCACTTTGCCCTTTGTTACATTGTAATTCACAGAAACTCTATAAGTAGTCACTGGGGCGCCAAAAAATTTCACAGAGTTTTCGTAAGAAACGCCTTTGTCTCCCTGAGTCTGAATAGGTTGCTGAGTTACTGTTTCTTCTGTTTCAGTGTTGATTGGATCAAGTTTCGTAAAGCTTTCTACAAGCTTTTCCTGATCTTCTGGTGATAAGGCTTTGAAGTCTTGAAGTGCTTTCCCGGGCTCCATAACGGCAGCGGCTATGTATTCTGGAGAAACACCTGCGGCTTTAGCAGCATTTTCATCATAATGGGCAAGGTAATTTTCGTAGTCTTGAGGTGTGTACTTACTCTTTACTTCTTCAGCAGATGTGCTAGAAGGTAATACCAATCCAAGTGTAACAAAACTGATAATCATAAACAGAATCCATTTCCTCATTTTCACACTCTCCCTTGTATGATTTTGGTACCGAATTCACGTTAACATAGCTTGTATCCTAATATGAATAAAATAACAATATTTAAAATAAATTGAATAAAAATTCCTATGAGATTGAACTTTTGATTGCGGGCATTTTTGCGGTTTTCAAAGTGTGTGAAATGAAGATATATCAACGGTTCAACTTTATTTTTATTGGGTGAGCAGATGTGAAAATAGAGAAAGTAGATGCGTGTTACCGCAGCGTACTTTCTCTATTTGAAAATTTGACACACAGAACAATTTGTTCATGTGGTTCGATGCTGCGGGAGCAGCAAGGGTTTTTCCGATTTTCTGCCGATCTCTCATCGGCGGAAAAGTCGGGTCGGCGGACAGCCGACAAGTGGCACGAACTTTCGATGCGATAGCGAGAATGAGAGAGCCACCGGCACCGCAGGTCGCACGTCCAAATTGAATCCGTAGGAACAATTTGGTGTAGTGCGTTACACCAAAGATAAACTTTGTGTTACCATAACCCCTATACAGTGGTCTGAATCGGGGGTTTTTCTCATGGCAAATTATGCAGTCATCAGGATGGAAAAATACAAAAAAGATAGATTGAATGGAACGCAAAAACACAATCAGCGGGAGTTTCAAAAAAGCAAAAATGAAAATATTGATCGGGAGCGGACGCACTTAAATTATGATCTAGTGAACGAGAAACCGATTAGCTATTCAAAAGCGATTCATGAAAAAATTGAGGGGCGAGTCAAACGGAAGGTCCGAGCGGATGCTGTTTTGGTCAGCGAATTTTTGATCACGGCAAGTCCTGACTATATGAACGGGTTGAGCGATGCGGAGCAGCGGCGCTATTTTGAAACAGCGGTTGATCATTTGAAAGAGAAATACAGCGCTGAAAACATGCTTTATGCCACAGTCCATATGGATGAAGCGACTCCCCATATGCATGTTGGTATTGTACCGATCACGGAGGACGGCCGACTCTCTGCGAAAGATTTTTTTAATGGCAAATTGAAGATGAAAGCCATTCAAGATGATTTTCATCGGCACATGGTTGAAAACGGTTTTGACCTGGTGCGCGGCGAACCAAGCGAAAAGAAGCATGAGAATGTTCACCAGTATAAAATAAATCAGCGGCAAGCGGAGCTTGAGCGGCTTAATGCTGAAATTGCTTTAAAGGAAAAGCAGAGAGAGGAACTGGAAAAGCAAAACAAAGCTGTTCAGGCAGTTATAGAAGTGAAAAAAGAATCGCTGACAGCTAAGGCTGAAGAGTTGAAAATGCCGACTATTGAACATGAAAAAGCGTGGCTCAAAAAGGATAAAGTCATTGTGCCGGAGCGGGAACTCCATGCTTTGTATGCCTATGCGGAGCAGAAAACTAAAACGGCAGCCGAGTTGGCGGGGCAATTGAAGTCGGAAACGCAGGAAAAGGAGCGCTGGCAGTCTATCGCCCGGCAGGAAGCAGATCGGGCGGATGAAAAAGACCAACGGCTTCAGGAACTGCAGAGTAGGATCCATTCAGAAGTTGAAGCGTCCAAAAAGGAAATGCGGCGCAAGCTTGCAAAGGAATTTACGGAAGAGCAGCGTGAGGATCTGCGGCAGGAAGTGAAGGAGGAGCTGACGGCTTTACGAACGGAAAATAAGGAACTGTCAGCTGAAAATAAAGGCTTGATCATTGAGAGGAATCGCGAAGCTGAGGAGAGCCTAAAGCTAAAACAGGAACTTGATAAGAGAAACGGTCAGTATGCTGAGGTTTTGAGTTTCGCCAAGAAGCAGAATCAAACGCTTGAAAAAGTGGCTGGAGAAAACAAGGCGTTAAAAAAAGAAAATAAGACACTAAAAGAGAGAGTTGCCGTACTGGAACAATGGAAAGACAAAATGGTTCAGTGGGCTAAAGAAAAATTACCAAAGATGCGGAAATTAGCGGCATCGTTTTTCCGTACGGCTGGAATGCCTAGAGAAGCCAATAAATACAAGGACAATGAATTAGAGCGGTGA
>NZ_JBHUBB010000070.1:0-8112 GCF_042789485.1 Streptomyces sp. NPDC056835 | reverse complement strand
CGATTTGCGACTCCGTCGCGTGGTCACCGCGCTTCGCGCGTGCTGCGACGCTTTACGTCCGGACACGCACCTCCTCCGACCCCGACCCCCTCCCCTCCGGTGGTCCCCGCAACCCACCGCCCGGCTGAGGGATTGGGGGGTGGGGGGGGGTGGGGTGCGGCCCGGTGGCCCCAACCAATCGCCGCCCGGCTGAGGGGTTGGGGGCGGGTGCGGGGTGGTGGTCAGCCGCCCCTTGGGCCCGGGAAGACATTCGGGCGGGGTTCCTCCCGGAGGGACTGGGTGCTCGCCGTCGGCTGTGGTGGCATCGATCGGGCCGCGGGTACGACGGTCGGCACCGTGGGGCGTGGCGTCGTGGTGTCCTGGGGGCGGTCCGCCTCGGGTGCGCTCGCCTGCTGGGTGGCCCGGCGCGTGCCGTAACGACGGTGCACCGCCTGCTTGGTGACGCCGAGCGCCGAACCCACCGCGTCCCAGGAGAAGCCCAGCGAGCGGTCAAAGTCCACCGCGGCGGTCACCAGGGTCTCTACACTGTCCCTCAGCTCCTGCGCGAGCCGTACGGTCGGCGCGGGTGCTCTGCCGTACACGACGAAGCCCGTCGAAGGACCCGATCGTCGCGGGCGATAGACATTGCCCAACTGGGCGGTGAGGGTGCGCAATGCGTCCACCTGCCGCCGGACCCGCTCGATGTCCCGCACCAACAGGTGCAGACTTGCTCGGGCTTGTGCGTCGTGGGTTGCGTGGTCGGCCATGAACAAGCCTCTCGAACCGGCGTTGAAAAGGATCCGGGCCGCACCGGTGCGGCCCGTGTGGTCAATCTCTCTTGACAACGCGCCACCTGGCGTTGTGGTCACGCTGCGGGGGCGTATGCGCATATGCGCGGGGCGCGTGGGCCGTCGTACGCCCCCTGACGTCCAGGCCCATAGACTGGTGCGTCGCTCGATCACCGCACTTTCAGTCCGAGAGGCAGTCAGCCACCGATGAAGCTCGTCTTCGCCGGCACCCCCGAGGTCGCCGTACCCGCCCTGGACGCACTCATCGCCTCCGAACGGCATGAGGTCGTCGCCGTCGTGACCCGGCCCGACGCCCCGGCCGGGCGCGGTCGCAGGCTTGTCGCCAGTCCGGTCGCCCAGCGCGCCGAGGAGGCCGGCATCGAGGTGCTCAAGCCGGCCAGGCCGCGCGACGAGGACTTCCTCGCCCGGCTGCGCGAGATCGCCCCGGACTGCTGCCCGGTCGTCGCGTACGGCGCGCTGCTGCCGAAGTCAGCCCTCGATGTGCCGGTCCACGGGTGGGTGAATCTGCACTTCTCGCTGCTGCCCGCCTGGCGCGGTGCCGCGCCCGTGCAGCACGCCGTCATGGCGGGCGACGAGATGACCGGCGCGTCCACCTTCCAGATCGAGGAGGGGCTGGACTCCGGGCCGGTGTACGGCGTGATCACGGAGCATGTGCGGCCCACCGACACCAGCGGTGATCTGCTGACCCGGCTGGCCTTCGCGGGCTCCGGGCTGCTCGCGGCGACCATGGACGGGATCGAGGACGGCTCGCTCAAGCCCGTGGCGCAGCCCGCCGAGGGCATCACGCTCGCGCCCAAGATCACGGTCGAGGACGCACAGGTGGAGTGGTCCGCGCCCGCGCTGCGGGTGGACCGGGTGGTCCGTGCCTGCACACCGGCGCCCGGTGCCTGGACGGTCTTCCGCGGGGAACGGCTCAAGCTGGTCCACCTGGGGCTGCTGCCCGAGCGTACGGAGCTGGCGCCCGGAGCGCTCGCCGTCGGCAAGAACAATGTGTACGTGGGCACCGGATCGCACGAGGTCGAGCTGCTCTGGGTCCAGCCGCAGGGGAAGAAGCCGATGCGTGCCGCCGACTGGGCGCGTGGGGTACGGATCGCCCCGGGCGAAAGCCTCGGGCAGGCAAGGTAAGGGGTGGGCAGGCGGCCCGGGCAGGCGCGGTAGGCGACCGGCTCGGGCAGCGGGGCGGGAGCATTAGGCTGGGACGGATCAATTCTTCTCACCGCGGAGCACCTTTGAACGAGCAGGCCCCCCGCCGCCCCTCCAAGCCCTACCGCCGCCCCAAGAAGGACCCCGTGCGGCTCCTCGCCTTCGAGGCGCTCAGGGCCGTCGACGAGCGGGCGGCGTACGCGAATCTCGTGCTGCCGCCGCTGCTCAAGAAGGCGCGCGAGACCAGCGGCTTCGAGGCGCGGGACGCGGCGCTGGCCACCGAGCTGGTGTACGGGACGCTGCGGCGCCAGGGCACGTACGACGCGATCATCTCGGCGTGCGTCGACCGGCCGCTGCGTGAGGTCGACCCGCCCGTCCTCGACGTGCTCGCCCTCGGGGCGCACCAGCTGCTCGGGACGCGGATCCCGACGCACGCCGCCGTCTCCGCGAGCGTGGAGCTGGCCCGCGTGGTGCTCGGCGACGGCCGCGCCAAGTTCGTCAACGCCGTACTGCGCAAGATCTCGCGCGACGATCTGGACACCTGGCTGCAACGGGTCGCCCCGCCGTACGACGAGGACGCCGAGGACCATCTCGCGGTCGTCCACTCGCATCCCCGCTGGGTGGTCTCCGCGCTCTGGGACGCGCTGGGCGGTGGCCGCGCCGGTATCGAGGATCTTCTGGAGGCCGACAACGAACGGCCCGAGGTGACACTGGTGGCCCGGCCCGGCCGCTCGACCGCCGATGAACTGCTCGATGCGCTCGGCGAGGACTCCGGGCTGCCCGGCCGCTGGTCGCCCTATGCCGTACGGCTCACCGAGGGCGGTGAGCCGGGCGCGCTCGACGCCGTACGGGAGGGGCGGGCCGGTGTCCAGGACGAGGGCAGCCAACTGGTCGCGATCGCCCTGGCCGACGCGCCGCTGGAGGGGCCCGACGCGCGCTGGCTCGACGGGTGCGCCGGTCCCGGCGGCAAGGCGGCGCTGCTGGCCGCGCTGGCCGCCGGGCGCGGCGCCTCCCTGCTGGCCGCCGAGAAGCAGCCGCACCGGGCCAGGCTCGTCGCCCGCGCGCTCGCCGGAAACCCCGGCCCCTATCAGGTGATCGCCGCCGACGGCACCCGGCCGCCCTGGGTCCCCGGTTCCTTCGACCGGGTCCTGGTCGATGTGCCGTGCACGGGCCTCGGCGCCCTGCGGCGCAGGCCGGAGGCGCGCTGGCGGCGCCGCCCGGAGGATCTGGAGGGCTTCGCGCCGCTCCAGCGCGGACTGCTGCGCGAGGCGTTCAACGCGGTACGGGTCGGCGGCGTCGTCGGATACGCGACATGCTCCCCGCACCCCGCCGAGACCAAGGCGGTCGTCGAGGACGTCCTGCGGGGGCGCGGCGGCCCGGCGGTCGAGGCCGAGTGGGTCGACGCCAGGCCGCTCATGCCGGGCGTACCGGCGCTGGGGGACGGTCCCGACGTCCAGCTGTGGCCGCATCTGCACGGGACGGACGCCATGTACCTGGCGCTGCTGCGGCGTACCGCCTGACGGCCACGCCGTTCTCGTCGACTCCGCGCTGCCGCTGGGCCGCAGCGCGGAGTGTCGGGCTGATCAGTAGGGTGGGACGCGACCCGTGCCCGAGAGCGTGACCGCCGTGATGGAGCTGCCATGTCCCCGCAGATGAGGCTGACGGCGATAACGCTCGACTGCCCCGACCCCCAGGCACTGGCCGCGTTCTACCGGCAGGCCACCGGGCTCCCACTCGTCCAGGAATCCAACGCTGACTTCGCTGGACTCACCAGTGGGGACGGGCTCTTCATCGGCTTCCAACGGGTTGCCGACTATCAGGCTCCGCGCTGGCCCGACCAGGCCGCGCCACAACAGAGCCATCTCGACTTCGCGGTCGACGACCTCGACGAGACCGAGGCTCTGCTCCTGGAACTGGGCGCCTCCAAGCCGACGCTCCAACCGGGCGGCGACAGATGGCGGGTTTTCGCCGATCCGGCCGGTCATCCCTTCTGCCTGACCCGAAGCGGACGTTGAGTTCACCACCGCGTCCACGCGACCCGTCTGCCGGGGAAGGCCGCGAGCCGGTCCATCGCGCTCGCCCCGTCGGGTACTGATACTTCAGGGACGAACGAACCGCCCGGAGCCGGGCCTCCTCCGCGAAGCCGGGCCGCCGGCCGGTGGCCATGGCCGGATCCGGCCACGCACCAGCATCTCGATCAGTAACCGCTCGACCACTCTCCGGCCCGGGCGGGCCGGGCCTCCGTCGGCGGGGCAGGACGTACGGATTGCGCGGACTGTGCGGTTCTCGCACCGTGTCGCGGGTCATTGGTCCGTACCGAGGTTCCCCGGGCGGTCCGGAAGTGGTCCGGAACATGGCAGGCTTGGCACATGGCCCAGATCAACCCCAGCATCCTGTCCGCCGACTTCTCCCGGCTCGCCGATGAGGCGAAGGCGGTGGAAGGCGCCGACTGGCTTCATGTCGATGTCATGGACAACCACTTCGTGCCCAATCTGACCCTGGGCGTGCCGGTGGTCGAAGCGCTCGGACGGGCGACGGACATCCCGCTGGACTGCCATCTGATGATCGAGGAGCCCGACCGCTGGGCCCCGCAGTACGTCGAGGCCGGTGCCGGTTCTGTGACCTTCCATGTGGAGGCCGCCGCCGCACCCGTACGGCTGGCGCGCGAGATCCGCGCCAAGGGCGCGAGGGCGTCCATGGCGCTCAAGCCCGCGACGGCCATCGAGCCGTACGAGGACCTGCTCCCCGAGCTGGACATGCTGCTGATCATGACGGTGGAGCCGGGCTTCGGCGGCCAGGCGTTTCTGGACATCATGCTGCCCAAGATCCGCCGTACCCGGGAGCTGATCTCCAAGCACGGTCTCGAACTGTGGCTCCAGGTGGACGGCGGGGTCTCGGCCACCACCATCGAACGCTGCGCCGAGGCGGGCGCCGATGTCTTCGTCGCGGGCTCCGCGGTGTACGGCACGGACGATCCGGCCGCGGCGGTACGGATGCTCCGTAACCAGGCGACCGAGGCCACCGCCGCTGCCGCCTGGGCATGCGGCCACTGACCCGTGCGAGCGGGGCGGGACTCCGGTGGACCAGCGCGCCACGGGAACATGAACGGAGCCCTTCGGGGCTGATCAAGGATCGCTGGATCTGACAGGATGAACAGCGAGTCCAGAGTGTGAACAGCAGTGAGGAGATCGCGGTGTCTGGTATGTCGGCGGGTCGGCCAGCCCTGCGGATGGGACCCGCGGAACTGGTGCAGGCGGCGGCCATGGCCCGCCGCTTCTACCTGGAGGGCAAGTCCAAGATCCAGATCGCCGAGGAGTTCGGCGTCAGCCGCTTCAAGGTGGCCCGGGTCCTGGAGACCGCGCTGGAGCGCGACCTCGTAAGGATCGAGATCCGCGTCCCGTCGGAGCTGGACGCCGAGCGCTCCGACGCGCTGCGCGCCCGCTACGGACTGCGGCACGCGGTGGTGGTCGAGTCGCCCACTGAGGCCGAGGACGAGTCGCCCGACCCGGAGAACCTCGGCGAGGTCGCCGCCGATCTGCTCGGTGAGCTGGTTGTCGAGGGCGATGTGCTGGGTCTGGCCTGGGGCCGGTCCACCATCCACATGGCCGCCGCGCTCGACCGGCTGCCCCCCTGCACGGTCGTCCAGCTCACGGGTGTGTACGACGCGGGCACCGCCGAGCGCGGCTCGGTCGAGGCCGTACGGCGGGCCGCCCAGGTGTCCGGGGGAGAGGCGCACCCCATCTACGCGCCGATGCTGCTTCCCGATCCGGCGACCGCGGCGGCGCTGCGCAGTCAGACGGGTATCGCGCGCGCCTTCGAGTACTTCGACAAGGTGACCGTCGCCGCCGTGTCCATCGGCTCCTGGGAGCCGGGCATCTCGACGGTGCACGACATGATCACCGAGGAGGAGCGGACCCACTACGCCTCGCTCGGCGTCGCCGCGGAGATGTCCGCGCATCTCTTCGACGCGGAGGGCCGGCGGGTCGGCCGCGATCTGGGCGAGCGCTGCATCACGGTCGAGGCCGACCGGCTGCGCCGGATTCCGGAGGTCGTGGCGATCGCGGGCGGGCTGCGCAAGGCGGAGGCGATCGGGGCCGTTCTCCGTTCCGGACTGGTCACCAGCCTGGTCACGGACACCGCGGCGGCGGACTTCCTGCTGACGGAGTTCACCCCGGGGCCGCGGCCCGCGCTGGAGCGGGTCGACCCGGACGAGACCTGATCCCAGCTGATCCAGCCTGATCCGATCTGATCCGGCCTGATCCGGCCCCTCCCGAACGGTGTCCGGTGGGACGCACCATCCGGTGCCGAGGTGTTTGGGCCATCGTACGAGGGCACCCCTTCTGAGCTGGACGTTCCTCCCCAGCCGGGTATCCGGTCCGGCATGGGACAATCAAGTACGTGCGTTTTCCCCGGCTCCACCGACCGGGGGCCAACTCCGATCGACTGGGATGTTCTGCACGTGCGTTTCCTCAATGACCTGCAGCCGCCGTATGACCTGACGTACGACGACGTGTTCATGGTGCCGAGCCGTTCGGCCGTGGGTTCCCGCCACGCGGTGGATCTCTCCGCCCCCGACGGCACCGGCACCACCATCCCCCTCGTCGTGGCGAACATGACCGCGATCGCGGGCCGCCGGATGGCCGAGACCGTCGCCCGGCGCGGCGGTCTCGTCGTCATCCCGCAGGACATCCCCATCGAGGTCGTCACCGACGTCATCTCATGGGTCAAGACGCGCCATCTCGTACTCGACACCCCGATCGTGCTGGCCCCCCTCCAGACCGTGGGTGACGCCCTGTCCCTGCTGCCCAAGCGGGCGCACGGCGCGGGGGTCGTGGTCGACGGCGAGGGGCGGCCCGTCGGGGTCGTCACCGAGCACGATCTGACCGGTGTCGACCGCTTCACCCAGCTGTCCGAGGTGATGTCGAAGGACCTGCTGCTGCTCTCCGCGGACATGGACCCGCGCGAGGCGTTCAACACCCTCGACAACGCCAACCGCAAGATCGCTCCCGCCGTCGACGCGGACGGCAGGCTGACCGGTGTCCTCACCCGCAAGGGCGCCCTGCGCGCGACCCTCTACACGCCCGCGACCGACGCCGAGGGCAGGCTGCGGATCGCCGCCGCCGTCGGGGTCAACGGCGATGTCGCGGGCAAGGCCGAGCAGCTGCTCGACGCGGGCGTCGACACGCTGGTCGTCGATACGGCGCACGGCCACCAGGAATCGATGCTCGCCGCGATCAGGGCCGTCCGCGCACTCGGCCCGAAGGTGCCGGTCGTCGCGGGCAATATCGTCGCCGCCGAGGGCGTACGGGATCTGATCGAGGCCGGCGCTGACATCGTCAAGGTCGGAGTCGGGCCCGGTGCCATGTGCACCACCCGCATGATGACGGGGGTGGGCCGGCCCCAGTTCTCCGCCGTCATGGAGTGCGCGGCGGAGGCGAAGAAGTTCGGCAAGCACGTCTGGGCCGACGGCGGGGTCAGGCACCCGCGCGATGTCGCCATGGCGCTCGCCGCCGGCGCCTCGAACGTCATGATCGGCTCCTGGTTCGCCGGTACGTACGAGTCCCCGGGCGACCTTCAGCAGGCCGCCGACGGACGGCTCTACAAGGAGTCCTTCGGCATGGCATCCGCCCGCGCCGTACGCAACCGTACGAGCGAGGAGTCGGCGTACGACCGGGCGCGCAAGGCGCTGTTCGAGGAGGGCATTTCCACCTCGCGGATGTTCCTCGACCCGTCCCGCCCCGGTGTGGAGGACCTGATCGACTCGATCATCGCGGGCGTGCGCTCGTCGTGCACCTACGCGGGCGCGGACTCGCTGGAGGAGTTCGCGCGGAAGGCGATCGTCGGCGTCCAGAGCGCCGCCGGCTATGCCGAGGGCAAGCCGCTGCACGCCAGTTGGAGCTAGGGCCTGTCCGGTCGGTCTTCGCGGATCAGGCCGCGGTGTCTGGACCCGTGCATCGCAAGGCGGAGGATCGCCCGTGTACTGGATGTACTCGGGCGACTCCGACAACGCGGCGAGGTGCGGTGCGGTGCCATTTATATGTGCCAGGCGTCGAGGGCCCGCGAAGATCGACCGGACAGGGCGGTACACCTAGGCCCTGTCTTCAAAGTCCCGCCTGCTCGGCGACGCCCGGCACGCACGCTCGCGGCGTTGTCGGGATCACCCCAGTACATCCAGTACTGG
>NZ_JBHUBB010000069.1:0-9209 GCF_042789485.1 Streptomyces sp. NPDC056835 | reverse complement strand
GGGTAGTGGCGTACGTACGCCACTACCCGCCGCAGCGCGGCCCGGCGGCTCCTCAGCCGTCCGAGCCCTTCCCGTCCGTCGTCTCCGTCGCCTTCGCGTCACCCGGCTTCGCGGGCGCGGGCACCCGTAGCGAGGCCGCGGTCAGCTCCGAACCGTCGCCGTCGCCCTCCCCGTTGATCCGGGCCAGCAGCACATCGCGCTCGGCGGACTCCTCCGGCTTCAGGAAACCGATCGCGATGTAGAGCACCAGCGAGACCGCGAGCGGGATCGAGACCTGGTACTGGAGGGGCACACCGCCCTCGACGCTCCAGTTGATGGGGTAGTTGACCAGCCAGAAGGCCAGCAGCCCCAGCGCCCAGCTGACCAGCGCCGCGGTCGGCCCCGACCTGCGGAACGGCTTGAGCAGACCGAGCATGAACGGGATCGCGATCGGGCCCATCAGCCCGGCCACCCACTTGATCACGACCGTGATGATGTCCTTGAACGTCGGCGAGTTGACCTGCGTGGCGATCGCCATCGACAGCGCCAGGAACGCGATCGTCGACAGCCGCGCCGCCATCAGCCCCGCCCGCTCCGACCAGTCGCGCGCCGCCTTCGAGACGACGGGCGCGATGTCCCGCGTGAAGACCGCCGCGATCGCGTTGGCGTCCGAGGAGCACATGGCCATGGTGTGCGAGAAGAATCCGACGATGACCAGGCCCAGCAGACCGTGCGGCAGCAGCTGTTCGGTCATCAGGGCGTACGAGTCGGACGCGTCCGGCTTCTGCGCCTCCACCAGCAGCGGCGCGCACCACATCGGGAAGAAGAGGACCAGCGGCCAGACGAGCCAGAGGATGGCGGAGAGCCTGGCCGAGCGGGTCGCCTCACGGGCGTTGGCCGTCGCCATGTAGCGCTGGGCCTGGTTCCACATGCCGCCGTTGTACTCGAACATCTTGATGAAGAGGAAGGCCAGCAGGAACGTCACGGTGTACGGCCCGGCGGTCGGGTCGGCGTGCCCCTCGGGGAGCTTGTCCCAGACCGTCCACAGCGCGCTGAAGCCGCCGAGCTTGCCCATGACGGCGACGAGCATCGCGATCCCGGCGAAGAGCTGGATGATGAACTGCCCCAGCTCCGTGAGCGCGTCGGCCCACAGACCGCCGATGGTGCAGTAGATGCCGGTGATGACACCGGTGACGAGGATGCCCTGGTTGAGCGAGATCCCGGTGAAGATGGAGAGCAGGGTGGCGATGGCCGCCCACTTGGCGCCCACGTCCACGATCTTCAGCAGCAGCCCCGACCAGGCGAGCGCCTGCTGGGTCTTCAGGTCGTAGCGGTTCTTGAGGTATTCGAGCGGCGACGCGACATGGAGCCGGGAGCGCAGCCGGTTGAGCCGGGGCGCGAAGAGCTTGGCGCCGATCCCGATGCCGATGGCGATCGGGAGGGACCAGGTCACGAACGAGGTGACCCCGTAGATATAGGCGATGCCCGCGTATCCCGTGAACATCACCGCGCTGTAACCGGACATGTGGTGCGAGATACCGGAAAGCCACCAGGGCATCTTGCCGCCGGCGGTGAAGAAGTCGCTGACGTTGTCCACGCGCTTGTGCGACCAGAGGCCGATCGCGACCATCACACCGAAGTATGCGATGAGCACGATCCAGTCGAGGCTGTTCATGTGCCCCCTCCAGGGGTCCGCCTTATGAACGTCGAGTGCTCTTCGTCGGTTCGTCCGGTCACCGGCTCCCCGTGCGGGAGCGGGGACTTCGGGGATTGAACCGCTTGGCGCGGCGGCTGGTCAAGGGTTCCGCCGGTCATAAATGTGAACTCAAGTCAGAACGCCGAACGATTTTACTTGTTCTTGACCCGTTGGGGCGTTGTCGTGAACGTGACGGCGCCCACACGATGAGCGAGCACTTCGTCAGGCTTCGGCCACAACGAAATGACCGCACGGGATGCGGGTCCCATGCGGCCGGGAAAGGGCGTGGAAGAACGGAAGAAGGAAGCGGGAAGACGAAGGGGCGGGCATGGCCGAGCCCCCTCGGCCAGGACGGCGGACCGGTCGAGAGGGCTCTATCCGTGGTGCGGGTGCAGGGCGCCCAATGACCTCAGCCGAGGTCGAAAGCGCCCTTGTTCATTTCCTGCACGAAGGCATTCCATGAGGTGGGGACGAAGGAGATCGAGGGCCCTTCAGGGTCCTTCGAATCCCGGACGGCAATGGCCTGGACAACGGGGGACTTGACCTCTACGCACGCGCCGTTTCCGCCGGAGTACGAGGACTTGATCCACGTGTCCGTAGCGCCCTGAAGAATTGCCATGTTCGCTCCGGTTTCAGCAATGGGGGTGAAATAGCACCAACGTCCTGCTGGCATGATCGACGCTACTAGCCCCACTCCATGGGCGGGACGGGCGTTCACTCGTCCTGATGGCTTATCCCCTGGAGGTCTTCCGCATCCGGCTAGCGGAGGTGTACCTTCCCCTCGCTCCGGGCGGGAAGATCGGCGTACTCGACATTTCGCGCAAATGCCCTGGCGGCAGGTTCCGTCGGAGCCGCTGACCGGCCGCTGACCGGCCGCCGGCGGTCATCATCCGGGCCCGGCAGCCGGTATACGGTTCTACGGTTCGAAGACTCGCTAGCGGGCGTATTCCTTGGCGATATCCGCGATGAACTGCCGGGTCTGATCGGCGTTCAGCGCCTGTGCGCGCAAGTGCTCGTACATCACGCTATAGCGCTGCACATCATTCGCCTTCTCCAGATAAAGGTCGCTCGTCACGCCCTCGATGTAGACCACGCTGGAGTCCGAGGCGTCCGGGAATTCGAGAATCGCGTAATGCCCGGTGATCCCGGGATGCGCGCCCATGTCGAAGGGCAGCACCTGCACGGTCACATGCGGGAGCTGTGACTGCTCGACGAGGTGTTCCAACTGCTCGCGCATCAGCTGCCGGTCGCCGACGCGACGGCGCAGCGCCGCCTCGTCCACCACCGCCCACAGCCGCAGCGGGTCGTCGGGCGTGTTGATGCGGTCCTGCCGCCGCAGCCGGACCCCGACGCGCTTCTCGACGTCGAGCGCCGGGGACTCGGGCAGCGCGCCGTTGATGAGCGCTTCCGCGTACGGCCGGGTCTGGAGCAGCCCGGGGACGACCTGGGGCTCGTACACGCGCAGGGACGCCGCGTCCGTCTCCAGACCGATGTACACGCTGTACGGGATGTCGCCGAAGGCGTGCCACCAGCCCTGCTGGCGGGAGTCCTTGGCCATTTGCATCAGCGAGTCCACGATGCGCTGGTCCTCGACCTCGTACACCCCGCAGAGGTCACGGACATCGCGCTGGCTGATGGAACGGCGGCCGTTCTCCAGGCGGCTGATCTTCGACTGGGAGACCAGCAGGCGCTCCGCCACCTCCTCGGCCGTCATGCCCTTCAGCTCGCGGAGCCGGCGCAGCTCCTGGCCCAATCGGCGTCGCCTGACGGTGGGATTGACGTTGGACGCCACGGAAACTGCACCTCCGGCTGCGTAGCTGTACGTATCTACCGCTCAGCAGACTGCCACCAAATGCCGTGACTGCGCTGGAAAATGGCCACAGAGGCGAATGGGCCGGTCCGCGCGGTTCCCCGCGCGCCGGTGCGAGCGCCCCCGCGCCGGAACGGACCCCGATCCACCCGATCCACCCCTGAACCCGCCCTGATTCCCCACAGGCCGTCAGAGGCGCGCCCCAGGGCCGTCAGAGGGCCATCAGGGAGCTGTCAGGGAGCCGTCAGAAGGCCGTCAGGGGACCGATACGCGACGCGCGGGGCAGTCAGACTGATGTCGTCTGGCTGCCCCGCGCGTTTTGTGCGGCTCCCGGACCGGCTTTGGGGACGTCGGTGCGGCGGACTGCTGTGTGGCGGTTCCTGCGGTTCCTGCGGGTGTTGAGGGTGTCGCGGATGTGCGGGTCGTTCAGTGCGCCGGGACGCGAGCCATGCCGCCGTGGTGCGGCTGCATGGGTACGGCCCCTGGAGTCCGTCCGCCACCCGGGGCGCTGGGGGCGCCCTGGGCGGGATTACGGCGTGGCTGTGCGCCCACACCGTTCTGGACGTCCATCACGGCGTGTGCCACGAGACCGCCCATCGGGTCATGTCTGATCAGGTCCCGGAGGCGGGAGCGCGACGAGCGCCCCTCGTTCCCTGGGTAGAGGTGCTTGCCGAGTCCGACCGCGTGGGCCAGCGCGGCGAGCGCCGCGGTCCGCGGGTCCGGTGGTACGCCGGTGCGGATCGCACTGTCCAGCCGGGACCTGATCTCCCGGCTGATCGCCGTCTCCGTCGCCTGGTAGCGAGTCGTCGGCAGCACTCCGCACATCTGGCCCGCGACGGCATGCACCATGCCGCACCGCTCCAGATGCGAGAGATAGGTCTGGCGCAGCCCCAGGCGGGGCCCGCCGATCCAATGGACGGCCCGGACCGGGCTGCCGCGTCTGCGCAGCAACTCCAGTGCGGAGTCCAGAGTCGGATCTCCGGTCGGCCGTGGCATCACCACGGCGATACGATCCCCGTCAGGGGCTATCCGTCCTGCCAGAGCCAGCTCCACTAGCTGTGCTCCGGCCAGGCCGAGGTCGAGCGACTGCGGCTGCGCTGTGGTACCCGTGGCCGGGTCCAGAGCGAGCAACAGAAGCTCCTCCGGAATTGTTCTGCGGCTCCTGCCCATCCATGCCTCCCCGCGTGGATGAATGACAGAGTGACCCCTCTCACATTGGTCTGTCGAGGGTGCCTGGGTGCTTTGTGCGGGAACCGTTATGTATGTCGTTCTCGTCTAGCACGTTGGCCGAGGCCTCAGAGCAGGACACTGATAGATGCTTCGGACAGTTCGGTACGTCGGATGAGACATGAAGGAGACACGGTGGCGGGCGAGTCCCCCGGCAAGTCGGATCAGCGGAAGTCATCGGGGGAGACGGTCACGGGGGAGCGGGACCCGCGGCTCGCCGTCTTCCGTGAACCGGCGACAGGGACGGCCGACGGGGCGGGGCGGGCGGAGCGGGACTCCGGCTCGGCGGTGTCGACGAAGGTCGCGATCGCAAATCGTACGGAGGAGTCCGAGGAGACCGAGGACGCGCGCGCGTCGGACGGTGGACGCGTAACTCCGGCCCCTGAGCCGCCGAAGGCTGAGCCCGCGAAGGCGGAGGAACCGGCGAAGGCGGAGGACGCGGAGGACGCCGAGGAGTCCGCGGAGCCCGTATCCGCCGATACGGACACGGGTGTCGACGCGGCGAAGGCCGACAGCGCCGACAAGGCCGACAAGGGTGACGAGAACGGCAAGGGCGACGATTCGGGCAAGGGTGGCAAGGTCCCCTCCTGGGCCACGGCCGCCAAGGAGGACACCAAGAAGGCGCCCGAGGCCGAGTCCAAGGACGACGCCGCCCCGGCCGACACCGACGCACCCTCCGCGGACTCCACGCCCGTCGACCGGCCCACCGCCGTCTTCAAGACGCTTCCCCGGCCCGCCGTCGATCAGGTCACCACCACGCTCACGGTGCGCGAGAGGCGCGAGGAAAAGGCCGCGGAAAAGGCCGAGGAGAAGGCCAAGCCCGAAGAGAAGCCCAAAGAGAAGCCGGACGAGAAGCCCGACGAGAGGCCCGAGTCGGCGTCGGAGCGGACCAGTACGTTCGTTCCGCTGCGCCGGGACGACAAGCCGCCCGCCCCCGCGTCTCCGCCCCGGCCGGCGTACCCGTCCCCGTCGCCGTCCCCGTCCGTGACGTCCCCGCCCGCGCCCACCCCGCTCCCCGAGGCGGCCGAGCGGACCCGGCAGCAGCCGATGCCGCCCATGCCGCCGCTCGATCTGCTGGCCGAGCTGACGAACAAGCCGGCCCCGCCCGAGACTCCGGTCCGTACGGCCGTCCGGCGGGTCAAGATCTACACGCCTCTCGTCCTGCTCGCCCTCGTCATCCTCGCGGTCGTACAGGCCGTACGGCCGCTCCCGGCGCCCACGCTCGCGCTCTCCGCCGACCCCACGTTCACCTTCGAGGGCGGCAAGCTCGACATGCCGTGGCCCGCCGAGGGCCAGGGCGCCGTCGAGGTCGAGGGCGTCGGCACGATAGGCACGTACGGGCAGCAGAAGCCGGCGCCGATCGCGAGTGTCGCGAAGGTGATGACCGCGTACGTGATCCTCAAGGACCACCCGATCACGGGCGAGCAGGTGGGCCCGAAGATCGAGGTCGACAAGAAGGCGGGCGAGGAGGCCAACCGTCCCGACGAGTCGACGGCGCCCATAAGGGAAGGGCAGGAGTTCACCCAGAAGCAGATGCTCCAGCTGCTGATGATCCCCTCGGGGAACAACGCGGCCCGGCTGCTGGCCCGTTGGGACGCGAAGTCGGAGTCGGCGTTCGTCGAGAAGATGAACGCCGCCGCCAAGGACCTGGGCATGACGAACACGACGTACACGGACCCGAGCGGTCTGGAGTCCTCCACCGTGTCCACCGCCACCGACCAGCTGAAGCTGGGCAAGGCGGTCATGCAGAACGATGTCTTCCGCGAGATCGTGAATCTGCCCCAGGTCGAGATCCCGGGCATCGACAACCTGATCATCAACAACAACTCGATCCTGCTTGAGCCCGGCGTGAGCGGGATCAAGACCGGCTCGTCGACCCCGGCCGGCGGCAATCTGCTGTGGTCCGCCAACACGATCATCGACGGCCAGAACCGCCGGATCATCGGCATGGTGATGGGTGCCCAGGACGCCGTGAAGCTCTGGGACAAGCTGGAGCTGGCGATCCAGAACAGCCTCAAGCTGATCAAGAGCGCCCAGGACGGTGTCACCTCCGCCACGGTGGTCAAGAAGGGCGACGTCGTCGGGTACGTGGACGACGGCCTCGGCGGCCGGACCCCCGTGGTCTCCACCAAGGACCTGAAGGCGGTCGGCTGGGCCGGTCTCCAGGTGAAGCTCGACATCACCGAGGGCAAGGAGACGGTGCCGCACTCCGCCGCCTCCGGCACCGTCGTCGGGGAGATCACCGTCGGCACCGGGTCCGGCCAGGTCACCGCGCCGGTGGCGCTCCAGGAGAAGCTGGCGGAACCGGGCTTCGGCGCGAAGCTCACCCGGGTCGGCTGACCCGTCCGACCGCGTCCGACGGCCCCTCCGGGGCCCGGCGGCCGGGGAAGGCGCCGGAAATGGCGTCCTCCCCGGCCGCCGTCACGTGCTAGCGTCCCGAAACGGACATCCGCATGAGGCACCCGCTCGGCCGGCCGCCCGGGCAACCGCCGGACGCGGTGACGGCGTCTTGCCGGATGTCGGGGGTGGCACACCGGGTGGGACAACGGTGAGACGGAAAGACGTGGAGAGCCGCAGTGACCACCACTGAGCCGACGCACGCCGACGGCGTCACCCCGCCGGGCGGCG
Organism: Streptomyces sp. NPDC056835; assembly: GCF_042789485.1. Classification (NCBI taxonomy): domain Bacteria; kingdom Bacillati; phylum Actinomycetota; class Actinomycetes; order Kitasatosporales; family Streptomycetaceae; genus Streptomyces; species Streptomyces sp. NPDC056835. The sequence continues at coordinate 1,869 of NZ_JBHUBB010000069.1, read as the reverse complement.
TCACCTCACCTGCCGAGCGGGATACCACCCGGTCGGCCCGGTCCACCCGCCCGGCCGGGCCACGAATACGACTGCCCGCGCCGCGCGACGGCGAGCCGCCCGAGGGCCCCCGGGGGCGCCTGCGGGGGTGGGTGGCCCGTCATCCCGTCCTTCTCACCGCCGCCGTCGCCGCCGTCGTGCACGTGGTGTGGTTCCTCTTCTTCGCCAACAGCGGCGGCGACATCGCCGCACAGGACGCCTGGGCCGAGTTCGTCGGTCAGCACCCGGACTCCGCGTACAACCTCGCCTGGTACGGCGGGATGCACCCGGTCTCCTACAGCGTGGTCTCGCCGTATCTGATGTCCGTTCTCGGCGTCCGGACGACGATGATGATCGTCGGGACCGTCTCCGCGGCCCTCACCTCACTGATCCTGGTCCGGGTACCGGCCGTCCGTAATCCGGTGGCGTGCTCGCTCGCCGGGGTCTTCGCGTTCCTCTGCAACGCGCTGTCGGGGCGGGTGACCTTCGGCCTCGGCATGATGTTCGCGCTCGGCGCCGTCGCGGCGGTGTTCTGCTGGCCGTACCGCTGGCGGACGAAGCGCTGGGCCAAGGCGGTCGCCGCCGCCCCGCTCGCCGGTCTCGCGACCGCGGCGAGCCCGGTGGCCGGGCTGTTCCTCGGGGTCGTCGCGGCGGCGCTGTTCCTCAACAAGCGGCGCCCCGGCGCGTACGCGCTCGGTCTCGCGCCGGCCGCCGTGGTGGCGCTCTCCTCCTGGCTGTTCCCGTTCTCCGGGACGCAGCCGATGTCGGTGGGGACGGCCTCGCTGCCCTTCCTCTTCGCGGCGCTCGTGTTCGTGCTCGTCCCCGGCCAGTGGCGTACGGTCCGGGCCGCCGCGGCGGTCTACGGCGTCGGGGTGCTGCTGACCTATGTGATCGATTCGCAGATCGGGTCCAACGTGTCCCGGTTCGCGATGGTCATAGCGGGCGTGGTGCTGCTCGCCGCGCTGCCGTACACGGCCCCTCGCTCCCGCCGCTGGTACGCGCTGGTGATCGCCTTCGCCGGGCTCAACTTCTGGATAGGTTTCAAGGGCGTCGACGACATCGTGCGTACGGCGCCCACCGCGTCCTGGACGCGCGCGCTGGCGCCGCTGGTCAACCAGTTGCAGCGGACCGGTGCGGAAAAGGGCCGGGTCGAGGTCGTACCGGCCAGCAGCCACCGCGAGGCCTCCGCGCTCGCCCCGTACGTCAATCTCGCCCGCGGCTGGAACCGCCAGGCGGACATGGAGCGCAACCCGCTCTTCTACGACGACACCCTGACCGCCGAGAGCTACCGCGGCTGGCTGGACCGCTGGGCCGTGCACTACGTGGTGCTCCCCAAGGGCAAGCCCGACTCCGGCGCGGGCCTTGAGGCCAAGCTCGTCCAGAAGGGGCTGCCCTATCTGGAGCATGTCTGGGGCGACTCCAACTGGCAGCTCTACGCCGTCGAGGACCCGATGCCGCTGGCCGATCCGCCGGCGACGGTGGACCGGGCGGGCGCGGGCGAGCTGACGATCCATGTGAAGTCGGCGGGCCGGGTGCTGATCCGGATCCCGTACTCCCCGTGGCTCGGACTCGTAGACGAGGAGGGCAAGAGCGTGCCGCCCCCGCAGGAGACCGCGGCGTCCAAGGCCGACAAGGGGGACGGGCCCAAGGTCTACACGAACACCAACGGCTGTCTGCTGAAGGCCGAGACGAACGTGGAGGGCGACGAGTGGACGGAGCTGCTGGCGCCGCGCCCCGGCGTCTACCGGCTGGCCGCGCCGTACCAGCTGCCGCGCGGCACGGGCTGCCCGGAGGAGCTGCGCTGAGGCGACAGCGGGGGGCGGGGGCGTAACCGTACGTACGGTTACGCCC
>NZ_JBHUBB010000068.1:0-13435 GCF_042789485.1 Streptomyces sp. NPDC056835 | reverse complement strand
CAAATCCCTCGCCGCCTACCTCACTAAGGTCACTCCGCCAGCCACCGAAAACCAGCAAGAGACTTAAGCCCGCGATTTCAGGCGCATCACACTAGAAGTAGGGGAGTGGATCGCGGGTGTCCTGTGATCATATCCGGCTGGTCTCTGAGCGGGAGGCGCCAGGTTCCTCCTCGGTTGGGTAGTTGACTGCGCCGAGCCCGGGTCGACGGTCGCTGGGTTCGTTGGGCCTGCGGGGCTGGAGCCCGTGGCCGGGGGAAAACGGGGGTGATGCGGCGGCCCGCCCGGCAGAATCGGGTGATCGACACGCCCTTTGGGGGAGCTATGGAGGCGGACCTGTTCGGCTTCGAGGCGACGGGGCAGCGCTCGCGGCTCGCCCGGACCACGGTGAACCTGGCGTACCCCCCCGAAGGTGACCGTCCAGCGCCTCAACGTGTCGTTCCCGCTGACGTCGTTGCAGGTCCACGCGATCGAGGCGGGCCGTACTTGCGACGTACGGTTTGAGATCGACCTCAACGCGACGCTGCCGCAGGCCCCCGGGTATCCGGGGAGTACACAGGACACGGCGCACATCACCATCGCCAAGAGCCGGTGGGAGTAGCAGCTCGCGCAGCTGGGGCCGTCAGCGGCGTTCGAGATGGCGGTGCCGTATCCGCTCGGCGATCCGGAGCGGGACGAGGTCGGCCGGACGCTGCGGGAGGCGCAGCGGCTGCTGACTGTGGGGGAGATCCGGGCGTCGATCCTGGAGGCCAGACGGGCTCTGGAGTGGGTCCGGGAGAACGTCGACTGGGACAACCCCGGGGCGAAAGAGCAAGGCAGCCAGTGCAACCAGACCGAACGGTGGTGGCGGATCCAGGACGCCCTGTATGGCCAGACGTGCGGCGCCCTGCACAACGACGCGGTCACCAAGGACTTCAAGTACGACCGGGCCGAGGCGGAGACACTGCTGGCGATGACCTCCGCACTGCTGCGGAACGTGCCCGGCACCAGCGCGTGATGGGCGGCCCGCGCCCGCCCCGCGACCGAAACGAGGACCGCATGGCAATCGAGCACAACGGCATTGCAGGCCCCTACTTTGAGTACGACGGACTGCCCGCCCTGCACGCGGTGGACAAGGATCTGCCGCTGTTGCACCCGTACGCCCCGGTGACACCGGGCCGCTACGTCACGCCCGGCGGCGGCCGCTCACCATCCGCCCGGCCGAGATGCGCGCCCACATCCGGATCACGCTGGATCACCTGGGTTGTCCAGCCCAGCTCACTGACGAGAAGAACGCCGCCTTCAAACGGCTCGCCCTGGCCGCCGAGGGCTACTGCGTGCAGTCCGGGTGCCGACACAGCGCCGCGTACGCGGACGGGGTGTACCGCAGCTTCGAGGTGCGCCACGGAAGCATCACGCTCGCCGCGTTCGTGCGCGCCGCGCTCGCGGTCGAGCTGGGGGACTTCGCTCCAGCAGACCGGCTCGTGCAGGAGGCCGAAGCACTGGCCGGGCCTGTCCGCCGGGAGGGCGAGGATGACCAGGCCAGCGGCGGCCAGACGCCCCATGTCCGCCTGCTGCAGCGATACGGGTGAGCCCCTGAAGGCGGGTCGGTGCGGCGCCACGGGGGGAGCGCCGCACCTGCGACCAGCGTAGCGATCTACCCCTCTGCCCGGGCTCGTATGTGCGACCGGACGGTAGTCCTGCACCCATGGCTCACCTCTTAAGCACGGCATGCGCCTTCTCCACCCACTCCGGCGTGTCGCAGGCGTCGCCGACGAACTGGGCATCGACGCCGACCCCAAAGCCATCGGCCCGCGGCTGCTGATCCTCCTCGAAGAGGTCAACGCCACGATGAAGATGCTGGCGCGCTACTGGGAGAAGATCCGCGAGTCCGGCGACCCGAAGGTCTCCCCGGCCATCGACGCGCTCAACGAGATCCTCTACATGGGCCGCCAGCTGCGCATGCACGTCCTCCTGGTCGCGCAGTCCGCCACCGCCCGCGCCCTCGGAGGCCCGGAGGTCCGCGAGCAGTTCTCCACCCGCATCCTCGGCCCGGCCCCGAAGTGGAGCAAGCACCGGGGCCGCGGTCACGTCATCCAGGACGATGAGGTTCACGAGACGCAGGCGATCTGGATGACCGACGCCGACGTCGTCACCTGGCTCACCGACCCGGACGACACCCAGAGCTGACCGAGCGCCGGACACACCACGGGCCCCGGGGGATCAGCCATGACATCCCCGGGGCCCGGTTGGGTTCACGTTGGCCAACGACCACGCGAAGCCGCCGTTACGTGTTGGCCAGCTCCGGCACTTCAAGGCACTCCGCGACCCGGCGGGCCATCGAGGCCACCTCCGGCGGGAGGCGGTCCAGCGACCCGAGGTCCTCGCACAGTTTGGCCCGCAGCCCGTGCAGGCACGCCATCGTGAACAGCACCTCCGGACGGTCCTCGGGCCGCGCTTCCTCCGCCTGGCGCTGTCCGCTGCTGTACAGCATCCGCACCGCTCCGGGCTCGTCAGCGCCAGCGGGCTCCGCCTGACCGAGCAGGCCCGCCAGGTGCGCCCGGTCTTCCTCGTGCGGGCCGTCGGCCCGGCTGTGCTGCTGGCTGAGCTGGAGGTAACCGTTCAAGGTCTCCGGATCCATTCCGACCTGCTCGCAGTACGCGGCGATCAGCATGGCCACGCTGTCCATGGTGTCTGCCGCGTCCGTGGCCCGGTAGAGCGTCATCCGCTTCCAGTCCCGGGCGACGTCCGAGGCCGCGTAACTCATGACCTCCTGGCAGCGCTCAACCGCCTCGTACACCATCTGGTTGACCGCGCGGCGCAGCGGCTCGGGCATCGGGGTGTGTTCCATGGCCGCACGCTAGAGGCCCGCGCGCCTGGAGTCCGCCGTCGCGGCCCCGCGCTCACCCGGACGGACCAGAAGTCACCCGGCGCCGGGATGCCCAACAGGGGAGGCGCCCTTGACGCCGGTCCCGGCCTGCGGGACGGTCTGCGCAACTACGCGCAACCGAGTCACAGGGGAGTACGTGATGACGCTACGGTTCGTCGGGATCGACCCCAACACCGGCGGCGAGGGATCACCGACGGTGTGAGTGGAAGAGGAGAGCGCGGACCTGGTCCTCCAGGGCGAGGAAGCCGACGCCCTCCTCAAGTCCCTGGTCGGCTCCACCGAGTGGGTCGCCGGCCACAAGACGGGGATCCCGCCGCACGAGCGGGTGATCCGGATTCCGTTCCGCATGGTGCAGATTCTGAGGGAGGCATGCGATGCCGCTGAACGCGCAGCAGCTGAACACCGCGACGTTCGCTGAGCTGCTCGCCGACACCCACCGCACGGCGGTCCACCTGGAGATGCGCGATCTGTACGCCGTCGGCGACGAAGCCGAGGACTTCGAGACCTTCCTGCGCACCGGCGTCCCGAACCTCGACCCGGCCCGCTCGTTCTGGCCGCAGTGGATGCCGCTCGTGCAGGGCGCGGTCGCCCGCGGCGTGGTGATGCGCCGGGCCCGGATCGTCTCCGAGCCGGTCACCGACTACATCCGCTACGAGCACGCCATCACCCCGCTCAACCTCCAGGCCGGGGAGGACGTGCGCTGGCTGCCCCGCCGCCGCGCCTCCGGCATCGCGCTGCCCGGCAATGACTTCTGGCTCCTGGACGACCGGCTTGTGCAGTTCCACCACTTCACCGGGACCGGCGACTGGGCGCCGGACGGCAAGGAGCGCACCACCGACCCGGCCGCCGTCGCGCTGTGCCACGCCGCCTTCGAGGCAGTCTGGGAGCGTGGCGTCCCGCACGAGAAGTACACCCTCCAGGCCCATTGAGTAGAGCACCGTGAGCACATCCCCATCGTCCAGCGCACAGGCCGCCCGTGAGGCGCTGGCCGTGCGCTTGCAGCACCTGCGCAAGGACGCTGGCCTTTCCGGGAAGGACCTCTCCGCCCGGTGCGGCTGGCACCCCGCGAAGACCACCCGCATCCAGAAGGGCGACGCTCCGCCCTCCGACACCGACATCCGCGCCTGGTGCGCGGCGTGCGGCGCGGAGGACCAGGCCGACGACCTCATCGCCACCGCCCGCGCCGTCGACTCCATGTACCTGGAGTGGCGCCGCCTGCACAAGGACGGGATGCGCAAGGTCCAGCAGAACTGGAACACCCTGCACGAGCGGACCCGCGTCTGCCGGGTCTACGTCTCCAACGTCCCGCCCGGGTTCTTCCAGACGCCCGCCTTCGCCACCGCCCTGATGGGGCAGATCACGACGTTCCAGGGCACGCCGAACGACGTCTCCGAAGCCGTCGCCGCCCGGGTCGCGCGCTCCCGGTTCCTCTACGAGGGCGGCCACCGCTACGTCGTGCTCATGGAGGAGTCGGTCCTGCGGTTCCGCACCGCCGACCCCGAGGCCATGCGCGGGCAGCTGCGCCACCTCCTGGCGGTGATGCCGCTCGCCTCGGTCTCGCTGGGCATCATCCCGTTCACCGCACAGCGCACCGTGTGGCCGCTGGAGGCGTTCTACCTCCACGACGACACCGTGGCCGTGGTGGAGACGCTGACGGCGGAGATCAAGGTGACGCAGCCGCGCGAGCTCGCCGACTACGCCAAGGCGTTCACCGGCCTGGCACAGATGGCCGTTTATGGCGACGCCGCCCGCGACCTCATCCAGACTGCGATCGACGCACTGGGGTGAAGTCCCGCAATTACCCGCAATCTCGTTGAGGACGGAGCCGAAGCCTCCGTAGCGTCGAACGCCACCGACGCACCCAGCAACGGAGGCGGTGCCATGAGCGCACCCACACCCGCCAGCCCCGAACGGGAAGGATCCTGCCTCCAGCGCCCCGACGTCGGCCGGCCTTCCCCGGCGCTGCTGGAACGCGCTGATCGCGGCTACGCCCGCTTCCTCGCCAACACCACCCAGGCCGCCCCGGACGACAGCACCGGCGGTCACGACCACGACCACGACGACGCGGCGGGCTACCGGTGAGCGCCACCGTGCTCTACGACCCCCAGGGCCTGATCGAGGCCGAACTCCCGCTGGACCGCGCCCCGTACGAAGCGCTCGTCACCGTAGTGCTCGCGTGGAAGGACCCGCATCTCGAACCCCGAGACTACGAGCAGATCGCCCTCCAGCTGACCGGGCACGCACGCGCGGTCGCCGCCGAGGTCCGCCGCCACGCCGCCGCACTGCCGAAGAACGACGGCCGCGGCGCCCTCACCGAAGTCGTCCTCCGCGAAGCCGACGGCCGCCTCGCCGCCCCGCTGGAACGCACAGCCCGCTGCGCCCAGAACCGCGCCCGGCTCGTACGGGCCCTCTACACGCGGCTGGACCGCCTCACAGGGCCCTTCCCGGCCGTCACGTAGCCGGGAGAAGAGGACCGGGCCCAAGATCCCAGGGCTTACACGCACTCCAGTGCGATGCCACCGCCTTCGGGCCCCCAGCATCGCACTTGAGTGTGTGTAGGGCCTGGGCCGCACACCGCGCCCGAGGTCCTGCCGGGCTCATGGACGTGCCTTACTTGATGGGCAGGGCCTTGCCGAGGGCGTCGAGGATGGAGGTCCTCGCGGCAGACTCGGGCGGCAGGGCAAGGCCGAGCACGGCTGTGACGACGAGGGTGACGCGCAGCCCGTTCATTAACGCGGGCGCCTGCTCCACCCCAGGTATCCACGGCAGCGCGATGGCTGCGGCGAGGAGAACGACCGGGGGCCACAGCGCGACCGCTGTCCTGCGCAGTCGGGAGAGAGCGGTCACCGGCTCCGCGGCTGCAGTCAGGGCGTCCCAGTCGTCGTCGATCAGCGCGATCACCCCGGACCACAGGGACTGGGCGACCAGGTCGAAGGAAGCCGGGCCGCTGGCCCGAGCTATCGGGATGCGGTGCTGCCGGATGACGGCGGCCAGCCGAAGCACGTCGGCCCGCGCGAGCTCGCGCCCGCCGGGAAACGGCCGGGCGGGCACTGCGGTCTCTGCCCGGCGGGCGGCGTTCTTCAAAGCGCGTTCCACTGCCTTCCGCGAATTCGGCAGGAACCAGGCATCGCGGTGGGCATGTGTCACGGCGCAGGCGTCGACCAGGGCGAGAAGCAGTGGATCATAGGGGCGCATGATGGGCCGGATCACCCACCCGAGCAGGACAGAGACCGTCACGAAGCAGACTGAGATGGCCAGGCCAATCCCCAACACGATCAGCACCATGAAGGCGATCTGCGCGGCCGTTCTCGCCAGGATCTCGCTGGTGGTGGACCACTGCCCACCGTGGACACCTCCCGAGACAGCGAAGAGGATCAGCGAGACGGCAACGACACAGAGGGCGAGGCTGTGGACGAAGGCCACTCGCCCGGCATGCACGGCCCGCGCGCGGCTCGGCAAGTGGTGATCCAGCAGAAATCCGAACGACAAGCCGAGTACGACGGCGAGAAGGAGGCCGAAGCCGATGTAGAACAGCGCGGAGTAGTGTTCGGGGGCGTCATTCGTCTCGATGACGTGGGAGAGCCAGGAGAAAGGAGGGACGGACAATCCCCCCACTGGGGAGGCCGTCAGCTTGCGGATGATCCAGGGAAGCGCGGCGGCGGCCAGGAGCGGCCCGATCCAGCCGATCGGCTCCCACGTACTGGTGACCGCCTCGTGAATGGCCCGGCGGGCCGCAGCCCGGGCGGCCTCCTTGCCGACGAGAGCGGTTTCTTCCGCAGTCAACGCGGAGCCGCAGGAGCTCGCGACCCGTTCACGGTATTTCACGGCCTGGGCACGGACGAGCGCGACGGACGGCTGACTCACAACTACTCCTCCAAGGCGTACGAGCGCGAGACCCTCAGCACTATGCCCGCCCGCCCCTTGTCCCGTCTGCTGCATCTCCGCGCCAAGCCAAGCCGCAGCCCCTGACCATCCATGTCAAAAGAGGCTGGCGCCTGACACCGCGTGAGGGGGCCGCGCCGACTCCGACATGCCCCCACACACAGCCCTTGGACGCCGCTACGCCGCTGCCCAGTCGAGTCCGAGGTCCGCGAGCGCCTGGAGTTTGTGGGTGGTGAGTTTGGTGCGTCTGGTTTTGGTGTTGCTGAGGAACACCCCGAGCTTCACCTGGTGTTCCTGACCGTCGATCATGAGCACTTCCGTGTGCCCTCGTGGGACGGTCAGTGTGCCCTCGCGTGCTTTGTATTGCGCGAGGGCGGCTATGCCTTTGTCGAAGGTGCTCACGGGTGTCGTGGGCGGTTTCGCGGCCTCTTCCAGTTCTGTCGCCATCGGGACGACGCCGATGGCCTCCAGGCGCTCGCGTTGCCGGTCCGTGAGGGCTTTCCAGACCTTTGGTGTTCGCTGTTTGGTCAGCCATTTGCCGATGTCCATGCCGTGGACGGTGGCGCCGGGTTCGACGTAGGCGAGGATGCTTTCCTCGGCGAGCATCTCGCGCACCACGGCGTAATGCCGCTGCCACTCCGGCGGCCATGACGGGTTCCAGTCCTCGTCAACCTCGCGCAGCGCCGTCTCCCACTCCGGGTGGCCCTCCAGCGCACCCGCACGGCGCAGGTTGGACAGCCACTGCCCCACCGGCCGGTCCAGCATCGTCGCGGACCTCGGCGCGCACAGTGTCCAGTGCTGCTCGTAGTACGCCTTGGCGGCCTCCAGGTTCTCCTGGAACCGCTCATCGGCCAGGTTCCAGACCATGCCGAGCTTCTCCAGCCGCTGGGCGCGTGTCGTCGCCCAGTTTTTCTGAGTTGTTGTTGTGGCTGCGGGCTGGGGTTTCTCAGTTTTTTTGGGTGTTGTCTGTCGTGTCTGAGTGCTTGGCGTGTGGGGCTGTGCGGGGTGGTTTGTGTCTGACCTGTCTGTACGTGGATGTGTGCAGGTTGATCGAGTGCTGTGCAATTCCAGTGAGCTGCTACTTTCGGGGCGGGTTGGGTGGTGTCGGGGTTGGTGAGGACGCCGTGGGTGAGGGCGACGTAGGCGATGTGTGTTGGTTCTCCGTGGTGGATGCCGAGCGGCGAGGAGGCACTGCTGCTGGGGAGGCCCTTGTCTGGATAGAGAGGTTGGTACGGGCGGAGGTTGGTGAACTGCGGGCCGCGCGGCGGCTGGCCAAGACATCATTTACTGACGTCTCATGCGGATGAGGGGCTGTTCGTTGTGTTGATCTACGCTTTCCGTGATGCCCGCGGTGTTTGGTACGGGGATCCTGACGCCGCCGTCCACGACCCCCAGCCAGGTCGCGGGGTTCTGACCCTCCCGCCCACCGTGCCAGGCCAGGACCAGGGCCTGTTTGACGGCCAGCGGGTTGAGGTTCTCTACGCGGCGTGTGATCTGGAAGCAAGCCAGACAAGCTACCGGCTCGACGGCGGTGACTCCTTCGTAGCGACCTGGCATGTCCACGAATTACTGTCTCCGGCCTACCAGCGCGTACTCAAGGCACCCTCTGCGTCACGGGAGGAGGTGGCGACAGTGAGGCTTGAGATCGGCAGTTCGCACCGGCGTTACAGCCTGCACGCTGACCTCCTGGCTGAGGGCCGGGCCGAGATCACCGTCGTCATCTGCACTCCGGACGGGGTCATCTGCGGCGAGCTCACCGGAAAGGTCGACACGCGCGACCTCGCCGAGGTCGGCCGTCTGATCGCCTCCACGCCTGCTGCCTCCGCCGCGAAGACGACACCGTCTGTCACTTCTTCTCCGGCCCCCGTCAAAGCCACCCGCCACGGCCAGGGCTGGGCTCCCGAAGCCCTCGCTCACCTCAAAGAGCACCACCAAGCAGGCAAGAGCCCAGAGCAACTGGCTGAGGATCTCGGGCGCAGCGAAAAGTCCATCCGGTGGAAGCTGCACGGCCTCGGACTCGCTCCCTTCCCCAGCGACCTGGTGCCCGAACCGCGCACCCCGGTCGAGCCAGAAGAGCCCAAGGCGTACTCCGTTGATGAGAAGCGGCGACTGCACCCCAATGCGTACAAACCCTGGGATCCCGAAGACGAACAGCGTCTCGCCGAGCGCTGCGCCCAAGGTTCTTCTCTGTCGGAGCTGTCGCAAGAATTCGGCCGCAACGAAGGTGCCATTGCCTCCCGGCTGCTAAAGATCCAAGCGGAAGGGCCGGCCGCCGATGACGCCTGGGAATACGGCGGGTAGGGCGACACCACACCGTCTATGGCTGGCGGGTGTGCGGTACTGAGCTTGCCTGCAGTCTGCACAGTTGCACCTTCTTAATGGCTGCAACATCGGCCTACATGGGGCAGGGGTGAATGCCGATGGTGGTCAGGAGGTGTTGCTGCTGGCGGTGAAGGGTGTTCCAGTGGGTGCGTTGTCGCTCGGTCCATCGCTTCAGGGTGGGGGAGTGGTCCTGACCGGAGTAGTGGGCCTGCTTAGTCTGCTGGTAGGTGCGTTGCCAGGTGTGAGGCCAGGGCGGGTTCCACCAGGCATCGAGGTCCTCAAGGGCCCGACTTGTGGTGGGGGCGAGTTGTCCTTGTCTGGCTTTGCGGCGTGTTTGTACCAGCCAGCGCCCGAGGGGGAAGTCGTCGTGGTGGGTGTCGGCGCTGGGGGAGAGGTGGCCGTGGGCCAGGGCGTATGTGCGTGCGTGGTCGAGTCCGGGACTCGGCGGATAGACACGGCTGGTCCTGCGCCGCTGCCCGGCGGCGTTCTCGCTGCCGGACGTGATGCCCGCCTCGGTCAGGAGTTGTTGCTGCTCGGGGCGTAGACGGTCCCAGGCGGTGTGCTGTGCGGTGGTCCACGCACGTACGTCGGCCGGGACACCGTGAGGCCTGGCCTGTGTGGTGCGTGCGCGGGTGCAGGCGCGCTGCCAGGCCAGGTCCCAGGGCGGGTTCCACCACGGGTCGATCGCGGTCAGCGCCTGGTGGCGGGCGCTGGGAGTGGTCTCGCGTCGGGCTTGCTGCCGTTGGTCGTTGAGCCAGTGGCCGAGAGGGAAACCGTCGTGGACGGTGGAGTAGGCCACCGCCAGGGTGTGGTGGATGTCGGCGTAGGCGCGGGCGTGCGCGAGCGCGGTTTCGGCGTAGGGGTTGAGGGGACGGGTGCGGGCGCTGTCGCGGGTGAGGCCGATGTCGGCCAGGAGGCGCTGCTGGTCGGGGTGGAGGTCGTCGTAGTGGGTGCGCTGCTGGCGGAGCCAGGCGCGCTGGTTGGGGGCGAAGCTGCGGAAGTGGTGGTCGGCGTTGAGCCGGTGGCCGGCTCGGACTTGGTCGTGGATGTGCTGCCAGGCGCGCTGCCACGCCAGGGTCCAGGGTGGGCACCACCAGGGATCGATCCCGTCCAGCGCCTTCGCCGCGGCAGAGGGAGGTGTACCCCGGTCGGCGTCGGTACGGGCGTGCTGGCGTTGCCGGCGCAGCCATCGTCCGAGCTGGAAGCCGTCGTGGACGGTGCCGATCGCGGCAGCGAGGGTTCGGTGCGTCGCGTGGTAGGCGCGCGCGTAGCCGAGTCCGATGGCGAAGTCGGCTTCGCGTTCGGCGGGTCGTGCGGCGGCGCTGCGGGCCTGGTCCGCGGTGATTCCGATGCGAGTGAGGAGGTTCTGCTGGTCGGGCTGGAGGGTGTCGTACTGGGCGCACTGGGTGGTCAGCCATGTGGCGAGCGCGCTGCTGGTGCCGGGGAACCCGGCCGCGGCGTCCAGGACATGGCCGCCGTCGACGCGGGTGTGTGCCTGGTGCCAGGAGCGCTGCCATTCCAGCGTCCAGGACGGGTTCCACCAGGGGTCGATCGCCGACAGCGCCTGGGCCCTGGGTGAGGGAGTGCCGTGACGGTGCTGGTGGGCGCGGTCTTTGCTGCGCTGGTTGGCCAGCCACTGCCCCAGTTTTAGGCCATCCTGGACGGTGTCGGCGGTCGCGTTGATCAGCGTGCCGTGGGTGTCGGCGTAGGCGCGTGCGCAGGCGAGGGCCCGCTGGAAGTGGGTGGCCATGTTCTTGCGGCGGGGTCTGGCCGTCTGTACGTCTTCACGGGTGAGGCCGATGTCGGCCAGGAGGCGCTGCTGTGCGGGGTGCAGGCTGTCGTAGCCGGTGCACTGGCTGTACAGCCATTCGCCCAGGCCGAAGCTGGTAGCGGGGAAGCCGCGGTCGGGCCGCAAGGGTCCGCGGGCGCGGACGTGGTCACGGGCCTGGTAGTAGAAGCGCTGCCACATCACCGTCCACGGTGGTCGCCACCACGGATCCAGTGCCTCGAGTTCCGCGACGTGTTCGGGCGGCATCGCCGGGAACTTCCGATGATTCGACAGCCATCGGCCCAGGGCAAAGCCGTCGAACCGGCTGTGGATCGGGGCGGCGAGATGGCCGTGGACCGCGGCGTAGGCACGGGCGTGGGCCAGCCCCGTTGTGAACGGCTGATCCGACCTGTGCCGGAGCCCCAGGTGCAGCCGCGTTGCGCCCGCCGTCTCTTCCGGCTGTTGTGCGGCGTTGCGGTAGGCGGTGAGTTCGCGGGCGATGGGGCGGGGCCGGTGCGCCATGTGCAGCGTCCACAGCCGGTCGGCGACGGCTGTGTCGGCATCGGCTCGTACGCAGTGCTGCGCCCAGAGCAGCAAGGGACCGGCTGAGGTCGAGGCGATCCGCTCGACGAGCCACGGCCGCCCCGTGACCCGCGCCAGTTTGCCGGCCAGACCAGGCACGTGAGCGAGCGTGTGAGGCAGATGTCCGCCGGTGTCGGCGAGCAGCCGCTGCCTGGTGCCTTCATCGGTGAGGACCGAGGCGAGGGCGACGGTCTCTGGGTAGGTGACCATGTCCCTGGCCAGCAGCCGCCACCAGCCAGGATCGGCCCCCTGCGGCGTGAGCTGGCGTACTCGGTGAGGCCACTGCTCCTCCTCAGGCCATTGCTGCGCCCACCAAGAGACGATCACGGCGTGCGCGACCTCGAACGCGCGGGTGGCGTCCGGCCGATGGCGCAGCAGATCCAGATGCCGTCGGTGTGCCGCGACCATCTCCGGCAGTCCCGCCAGGTCGACCTGTTCGGTGTCGGCCGGTGCGCCGTCGATCCAGTGGGTGCCGAGCATCCAGCGCTGATGGCGCGGACAGATCCGGGTGTGCGGTTTCAGGTACACCCGTGCCGGCTTGGCCCGTCCCGTGCGTGCGGCCGTGCACAGCCGGCAGCCTTCCCCCGCGGCCGGTACCACCACCCCGAAGCAACCGCCCGGCTGCACCCGCCCCGGCCGGCGAGAGGGGTTCCTGGGCGGTCCAGGCGGGCAGGGCCCGCTGCAGGGTCTCCTCGGGCACGCGGCAGAACGCGGAGATGCGGGCGCGGGCTTCGGCGTTGAGGTAGATCTCACCGTCCGTGCGGTAGCCCTTGAACAGGCCTCCGCCGGCCTGGAGCAGCGCCGGGATGAGGTCTCTGACGCCGAGCCGGTAGCGGTCGGCCAGCCTGTCTAGGTACGACAGGTTCGTCTCGCCCTGCAGCGGGGCGAGCCGTACCGGCCCCGGTCGTGCCGCGGCCGTACGCGGCGGCTGCGGCTGTCGTGGAAGAGAGTCGTGCATCAGGGAGCAGAGGTCGTTCCTGGCGGGCTCGGATGTACCGGCATCCGAGCAGTGGGCAAACGGGGGATCGGGACAGAGAGTTGAGGAAGACGCCGTGGGTCAGGGCTGGCGTTGCGAGGGCGTCCGGTGGCGGTGTGGTGCCCGGGCGCGTTGTTCGGCGGCGGTGTCGAGTTCGATCTGTTCGAGAAGCTTCTTGGTGATTTTTTCGGTGCCGTCGAGGAGGGAGACCAGGGCGGCTTCGCGGATGAGGTGGGAGAGGCTGCCCATGCGGCCGCCGGTGCGGGCGTGGAGGTAGGCGGCGTGCGCGGGCAGGGCGCCGGGCCGGTGGTGCCGCAGCCGCAGGGCGCTGTCCATGCCGTGCACCAGGTCGTGCCAGATCTGCTTGTCCGCGCTGCTGCCGTAGCGCAGGGGCTGGTTGCGCACGATCTTGAAGCGGCCGGCGAGCTGGGAGCCGCGCACGCCGGTCAGCAGGGGTGAGGATTCGACGTCGATGCCGGAGTAGACGAAGGTGGCCGGGATCCGCTCGCCGAGGTACTTCAGCTGGTCGGAGGTCTCGGCGCCGGCCCGGCTGCGGGTGTCCATCAGGTGCACGTCGTCGACCAGGACCAGCTGGGTGCCCATCTCGCACAGCAGCCCGCACACGGCGTTGGTGATCTGGATCTGGTTCATCCTCTCCAGGGCGGGCAGGCCGAGGAAGCGGGCGAACTCGCTGATGAGCATCTTCGGGGTGGAGGACGGCGGCACGGTGATGAACAGCACCGGCAGACGCCCGTCCTGGTTGGGGTGGCGGCGCCGGTCTGCGAGTTCCACGGTGCGGCCGAGCTGCTGCATGGCGGTGGTCTTCCCGGTGGTGGCGGGCCCGGAGATGATCAGGCCGCGTCTGGCTCCGCTCTGCTGGCCGCGGTTGAGCAGCAGCAGGCGGCGTACCGCGGTGGAGATGGTGTCCATGGCGGGGGTTTTCAGCACCACGAACTGCGCGTGGTAGTCCTCCCGCTGATCCAGGGTCCATTCCTGGTCGCCGGCGTCCCGTGGCGGGGCGTGGGGTGTGTCGACGAAC
>NZ_JBHUBB010000067.1:0-14722 GCF_042789485.1 Streptomyces sp. NPDC056835 | reverse complement strand
ACGCTCGGCTGGGAAACCCCAGCCGAGCGCCTGTCTAAACTGCTCGCGGCCTGATCAACCGACCACGGTGTTGCAACGACCCCTCGAATTCGCCTCAGGCAGCGGGGCCTTTGTCGTGTCCGAAGCGGCGCGCGCCGGCCGACGCGACGAGCAGGGCGAGGAACGCGGCGCAGAGCGGGAGGGCGTACCCGCGGGCCGGGTCGGTGTGTTCCACGGTCCAGCCGCCGGCCGCCGCACCGGCGGCTATGCCGGCCAGCAGCGCGGTGACGGCCAGCGTCATCCCCTCGTTGAGCCGGCTCGCCGGGGTGAGCCGCTGGACGAGCGTCATGCCCGTCACCATCGTCGGGGCCGTCGCCGCGCCCGCGATCAGCAGCCCGCAGGCGAGCAGCGGCAGCGACCCCGACGCCCCCGCGGTGGCCGCGAGCAGGGGCAGGGCCAGCAGCGCCGACATCGCGGCGACGCACAGCACCAGCCGCCGCCCGAGCCGGCGGGCCGGGCGCAGCGCGCCGAGCAGCAGATCCGCGGCACACGACCCGGCGGCCTGGAACGCGAGCACCGCGCCCGCCCACGCCTGGTGGCCGCGGTCGTCCGCGAACGCCAGCGTGACCACCTCCGTCGCGCCGAACACCGCGCCCGTGGCGAGGAAGACGGCGAGCAGGGCGGCCAGCGCGGGCGAGTGGAGCCGGGCACGCGCCGCGTCCGTACGGCCGGTGGCGGGCGGCTCGGTGGAGCGCTGCGCCGCGAAGATCAGAACGCCGGTCAGCAGCAGGACCGCTCCGGTCAGCGTGCCCGCCTCCGGGAAGAGAGCGGTGCACAGGAAGGCGGCGAGCACCGGGCCCAGCATGAAGCAGAGTTCGTCGGCCGCCTGCTCGAAGGAGTTGGCGGTATGCAGGGCCGCGGCGTTCTCCGGGGTCGCCTCGCGGTGCAGATGGGCCCAGCGGGCGCGGGACATCCCGCCGGTGTTGGGGGTGGTGGCGGTCGCGGCGTAGGCGGCGAAGAGCGTCCAGTCCGGCGCGTCGTACCGTACGCACAGGAGCAGCGCGAGCGAGCCGAGCGCGGCGATCGCGGTGGCGGGGACGGCGATCCGGGCCTGTCCGTAGCGGTCGACGAGCCGGGCGACGCGGGGCGCCACCAGGGCGGTGAACGCGAGGCCGGTGGCGGTGACGGCGCCGGCCAGCGCGTACGAGCCGCGCGATCCGGCGATCATGATCACGGCGCTGACGCTGAACATGCCCATCGGGAGCCGGGCGAGCAGATTCCCGGCGGTGAAGGCACGGGCACCGGGGATCGCGAAGAGCCGGGCGTACGGGTTGCCGCGGCGGCCCGCCGCCCGGGGCGGGCGCGGTGGTTCCGACGGCTCCGGCGCGTGCGGCGGCCCGGGCGTGCTCGGCGGCTCCGGTGTGCTCGGTGGCCCGGGCGTGCTCGGCGGCTCGGGGGCGAAGCGGGCGTCGTACCGCCGGGCCAGGACCAGGCTGTCGCCCGTGACGGCCAGCAGGAAAGAGTCGGGTGCGGGGGAATACGGCATGCCCTCACCCTCCGGGCACCGGCCGTTCCCGGTCCAACACCTGCTCCGTGGCCATTCACGCGTGTGTGTTGTTAAATGCGGCATGCCCCGAGACATCGACCCCCGGCTGCTCCGCGGCTTCGTCGCCGCCGCCGAGGAACTGCACTTCACCCGGGCCGCCGCCCGGCTGTATGTCGCCCAGCAGGCGCTCAGCCGCGATATCCGGCGGCTGGAGCGGGAGTTGGGCGCCGAGCTGTTCGTACGGACCACCCGCCAGGTGACGCTGACGGCAGAGGGCGAGCGGCTGCTGCCGTACGCCCGGCGCGTGCTGGCGGCCCAGGACGCGCTGCTGACCGCCCGCGCCGCCGGGGAACGGCCGCTGCTCGTGGATCTCAACAGCGAGGGCATGGTCTCGGGGCGTGTGCTGGCGCGGGCGCGCGAACTCGCCCCGCGCCATGAGCTGATGGCCCGCTTCGAGAGCGGCCTGACCCGCGCCGCTACCGAGATCCTGGCCGGCCGGCTCGACGCCTCGTTCGGCTACGTCGACGGGCTTGTGCCCGCCCTCCGCTCCGGCCTCGCCCATCAGCTCGTACGGTACGAGCGACTGGCCGTGCTGCTGCCGTACGACCACCCGCTGACCGAGGTCGCCGAGGTGCCGCTCGACGCGCTCGCGGGCGAGAGCGTGTACGCGGGGGCGGGCAATCCCGGGACCCTGGAGTGGACGGATATGGCGCGGCGGCTCTTCGCGGGCCGCTCCATCGCACTCGCCCCGCCCGCGCCGATGGCGGTGGGTGCCGAGGAGTTCCGGCGGGTGATGGAGAAGCACCGTACGCCCGTACTCACCGTGGTGGACTTCCCGGAGATGCCGGGGGCGGTGCTGCGTCCGCTCGTCGGCCCCGTACCGCTGTCACCGCTGTCGCTGGTGTGGCGAAAGGGGCTGAAGCATCCGGGAGTCGCCGCCCTGCGCGCCGCCGCGGACGCCCTCGCCGCACACGAGGGATGGCTGGAACGTATCCCCGGGAGCTGGCTCCCTACCACTGTCTCCCCTTCGACGCCCGATAACCCGTAAAGGGGAGACCGGGGCCGCCCTCACCGAGGGGCGTGCTGTTCCATGACGCACGGCTCGCCGGACGCCGCGACGCGTCCCGCCGTCTGCTGGGCCGCCGAACCCGCGGCGGGCCAGGCGGTGTTGGCCGTGGCCGTGGCCGTGGGTGCGAGGGCGAGGGCGAGGGCGAACAGAACGCCTCTGGTGTGTGGGCAAGCGGGGGCCCATATGCCCAGAGAAAGGGAAGATCGAAGTGACGGAGCATCAGATTCCGTGCGAACGGGCCGGATACGGCGACCGGTCGGGCCCCGGCTACTCCTCGATGGCCCCGCCGATCCGCCGCAGATGCCGCCGGAACGTGTACTCCGGATCGGCCGCGCGCCGCGCCAGATAGTCGTCGAAGGCCGTCTGCCCGCGCAGCGTCTCACCCGCCACGATCTTGCGCGCCTGCTCGCGCTCCGTCTCCCGGATCCGGTGCGCGGTCGCCAGTACCTCTTCTGCGTGCTCGGCGGCCACGAACAGTACGCCGTCCTCGTCACCGAGGACGATGTCGTCCGCGCTCACCGGATGCGCCCCGAACCGGGCGGTGTCCAGCGCCTCGGGCTCCCGCTCGTCCAGCCGTACGGGGCCGGGCGGGTAGCTGCCGTAGCTGAACACCGGAAGGCCGATCTCCGCCAGCTCGGGAGTGTCCCGGTGCAGCCCCCACACCGCCAGACCACTCACCCCCGCCGCCTCGGCCTCCAGCACCGCGAGATCACCCACGCACGCCTCGTCCGTCCGGCCGCCGTTGTCGATGACCAGCACATCGCCCAGCTCGGCCCGGCCGAACGCCTCCAGGAACACGTCCACGCTCCCGTAATGCCGTACCGGCAGCACGCGCCCCGCGAGGCGATGCCCGCGTACGACGGCACCGATCCCGGGCGGCGCGACGCGCAGCGGCACGTCGTGGCGGACGCAGGCGTCGGCCACCAGCGGCGTGGACAGCTCGGCGAAGGCCTTCAGCACGGCGTTCTCCCTGGCTCGGCTCCCGTGACGTGACCGTCGACGGCGCACGGATACGCCGGACAGCGAGGCGATCCTAGACGGACGGGACTTCGGACTTACTCGTCTAGCGGCGGATCCCTGTCCCCGGAGCGGCCGAGGGGGCGGGGGCGACCGGGAACGCGGAGCTCTCGCGGACTATTAACTCCGGCGCCAGCAGAACGTGTTCCGGGGTTCCCCGCGGGTCCCCGATCCTGGCCAGGATCATGCGGGTGCAGACGCGGCCGACCTCCTCCAGGGGCTGGCGGAGGCTGCTCAGGCTGGGGGAGAGCAGGGAAGCGGCGGAGGAGTCGTCGAAGCCGACGACCGCGACGTCGCGGCCCGGCAGCCGGCCGCTGTCGCGCAGGGCGCGGTAGCAGCCGAGGGCGAGGGTGTCGCTGGCCGCGACGACCGCCGTGGTGCCCGCGGGGAAGAGGCGGGCGACCGCGTCGCGCGCGGCGTCGACGTCTTCTGTCGCGTTGACCCGCAGGTCCCGGACGGACAGGCCGTGCCTGCGCATCGCCTCCCGCCAGCCCCGGGCCCGGTCGTCGCCGACGCCCGAGCCGCGTGGCCAGCCGAGGAAGGCGATCCTGCGGTGGCCAAGCGCGACGAGATGATCGACGGCCGCCGCCGTGCCGTGGGCGCCGTCGACGTCCACCCAGTCGCCGACCGAACGGGCCGACCAGGGGCGGCCGAAGGCCACGAAGGGGATGTCGCGCTTGCGCAGCCAGCCCGGGCGGGGGTCGCCGCGGTAGGTGTTGCTCAGGACGAACGCGTCGACGGACTGTTCGCGCAACAGCTCGGCGTAGCGGTCGGGTTCGTCCGCGGGGTCCATGGGCGCGGCGAAGAGCAGGACGCGGTAACCGGCCTGGTGGGCGGAGTCCGAGAAGGCGTGCAGGAAGTGTTCCATCACCGGCCCGGAGACCCCGTCGGGCGTCGCCTGGACGCCGTATCCGATCAGCCGGCTGGAGCGGGTACGCAGCGAACGCGCCGCCTGGTGCGGCCGGTAGTCCAGCTCCGCTATCGCCCGCTGGACCCGTACCAGGGTCTGTGGGGCCAGCAGATCGGGGGAGTTGAGCGCGTTGGACACCGTCTGGGGTGAAACGCCGGCCCGTTGGGCCACCAGTGCCAGGGTGGCCGGCTTGTCCTTGCGCCCGCCGGACGTGGTCGTACGTGCCATCAGTCGCCTCCGTCTCCGGGTGCCGTCCACTCGACAAGCGGTGGTACCGCGCCAGTTCGGGGTGGCATGCGGGAACAGTCGATGTTCGATCTTGTCGGGTACAGAATCCCATACGGACGCGCGGGCCACGCAGTCCTTTCGCGCGGCGACGCGGGAGCCGAGCCGGTGTCCGTTGTTGGTGGGGCCTGTCCGGACCGCGTCGCCGGCTGTCTTCCTCGTCAGGTTCGTCGGGTTCGTCACGTTCCCTCCTTTCTGTGTCGTCTGCTTCTGCCCCACCTAGGCGGTATACCTTCGCCCCGCTTCGGCCGGGCCCGTACCGGCGGCGGCGAAGCCCGGTCTCAGCTACGCGGAGGTGCGAGACCCCGGGCGGCGACGGCATATACGCGCCCGTGCGCGGGCGGTGTCGCGTAACGCGGCGGAAATGCCCGTGGACCTCGCCCGTCACGCGTATTTGACAGGCTCGGCCGCTTCATCCGTATGACCCCTCCGTACGGCATCAGAGGCGAGCGAGCGAGAGGAGAGGCATGGACGCCCACCAGCACGGCCCCCTCGCGGGTTTCACGATCGGGGTCACCGCCGTCCGGCGCGCCGATGAGCTGGGCGCGCTGCTCCAGCGCCGCGGTGGCGCCGTCGTCCACGCCCCCGCCCTGCGGATCGTGCGGCCCGCCGATGACACGGAACTGCTCTCCGCCACCAAGGAGCTGATCGACCGGGTGCCCGATGTGGTCGTGGCGACCACGGCCATCGGCTTCCGCGGCTGGATCGGGGCCGCCGAGGGATGGGGCCACGGCGAGGAACTGCTCTCCTGTCTGCGCGGCGTCGAACTGCTCGCCCGCGGACCCGAGGTGAAGGGCGCCGTCCGCGCCGTCGGGCTCACCGAGACGTGGTCGGCCGGCTCCGAGTCGATGGCCGAGGTCCTGGACCGGCTGCTCGGGGAAGGGGTCGAGGGCCGCCGGATCGCGCTTCAGCTGCACGGCGAGCCCGTGCCGGGCTTCGTGGAGGCGCTACGGGCCGGGGGCGCCGATGTCGTCGTCGTGCCCGTCCACCGCTGGATACCCCCCGAGGACCTGGCCCCGGTCGACCGGCTCATCGACGCGACCGTCGCGCGCGCCCTGGACGCCGTCACCTTCACCAGCGCGCCCGCCGCCGCCTCCTTTCTGTCGCGCGCCGGTGAGCGCGGACGGCTGCCGGAGCTGCTGGCCGCCCTGCACCACGACGTACTGGCCGCCTGCGTCGGTCCCGTCACCGCGCTGCCGCTCCAGGCGCGCGGCATCGACACCGTCCACCCCGACCGCTTCCGGCTCGGGCCGCTCGTCCAGCTGCTCTGTACGGAGCTGCCGGGGCGCGCCCGTACGCTGCCGGTCGCGGGCCACCGCGTCGAGGTCCGCGGTCACGCGGTGCTGGTCGACGGCGATCTGCGGCCGGTGCCGCCCGCCGGAATGGCCCTGCTGCACGCGTTGACCCGCAGGCCCGGCTGGGTGGTGTCGCGGGCGGACCTGCTGCGCGCGCTCCCGGGCTCGGGCCGCGACGAACACGCCGTCGAGTCCGCGATGGCCCGGCTGCGGTCCGCGCTGGGCGCCCCCAAGCTGATCCACACCGTGGTCAAGCGCGGCTACCGGCTCGCGCTTGACCCGTCGGCCGAATCCACTTGGAGGCCGCGCGGATAGGTGGGGTGGAGGAAGGAGCGGGGCGAGGTCCGTACGGCGCGCGAGCGGTACGCGCCCGCCCCGTGGGTACGGTACGAAGATGGCCCACGACTCCTCGATCCGCCTCAGGCCCGCCACCCCGGACGACGCCGAACTCGTCACCGAGGCACTCGTCCGCAACAGGGACCACTTGAGCCCCTGGGAGCCGGACCGCCCCGCCGACTTCTACACCCCGAGGGCCCAGGCCAACCGGCTCGCCGACCCCGCCGTCCGGCGCTGGCATCTCGTGGACGGCGGCCGGATCGTCGGCGAGGCGACCCTCCTCGGCATCGCCCTCGGACCGTTTCGAAGTGCGAATATCGGCTACTGGATCGATGCCGCGTACACCGGCCGCGGCCTGGCGACCCGCGCGGTCGAGGAGGTCTGCCGGGCCGCCCGCGACGAGCTGGGCCTGCACCGCCTTGAGGCGGCCGTGGTCCTCGACAACACCGCTTCGCGGCGCGTGCTGCTCACATGCGGCTTCGAGCTGATCGGTACGGCGACGGGCTATCTCCACATGCACGGCGAGTGGCGCGATCACCACCTCTTCCAACGCGTCCTGCACAACGGCCCGCCGAACGCGGCCGGGTAGCGGCCTTCGGCGAATCCACCGACACCGCCACCGGTAGCAGGGGTTCCGGCCGCGTTCCGGGGCAGGCACTCTGAAGAGGACGGCACCCACGGTGAACCCGAGGCGGTGACAGGCACATGACGGCGGGCACGGCGGCGGGCTTGGGCTCGTACGAGTGGCGGTTCGACTCCGGGCGTATCTGCCTGGATCTGGTGGCCACCGGAGAACGGACCTCCAGAGGCCGGGAACGGCTCGACGGCGCCGTACCGCTCGGCCGGTGGCTGGTCGGCGCGGGGCTGGTGCCCGAAGGGACGCCACTCGCGGGGGTCGACGCCCGCTGGGTACGGTCGTTCACCGAACTGCGCGACAGAGTGGGGCAGTTGGTACACGCCGAGATCGACGGGCGGGACGCCGCCTGCGCGCTGGAGCGGGTCAACACGCTGGCCGCGGGGGCGCCGCCGGGGATCAGGGCGGTACGGGACGAGGACGGCGATCTCGTACGGACGCTGTGTGCCGAGCCCGAGTGCGACGCGCTGCTGGCCGCCGTGGCCAGGGACGCGGTGGAGCTGCTGACCGATCCCGCCGCGCGGGCCCGGCTGCGGGAGTGCGAGGGCGACAGCTGCCGGCGCGTCTATCTGGACACCTCGCGCGGGCGGCGCCGCCGGTGGTGCTCCAGCGAGGTGTGCGGCAACCGCGAGCGGGTCGCCAGACACCGCCGCAGGGCGGCTCTCGCGCGGCCGTGATGAGGCCATGACGCGGCCATGACGAGGCTGGGCCGGACCTTTCCGTAAGGTTGTTGCGCGATTTTCAGACAACTACCGCACGGTATCCGCGCGAGTTCGGGACATGCCCTCCACATGTCCTCCATCAATCCCGCACGGGTACCGGACCCGCGCGAACCCGCCCATGCCGTCTCCCTTCGCCGCCCTCTCCGCGCAAAAGATCTTGAAAGTTTTTGCGTCGGCCGTTGAGTGCCCTCCCCCGGGCTTCCGTAGTGATGAGGGAGAAGCAGCCATGAAGGTCTCGACCGGGAGGTTTAGGTGCGCAAAGATGCGGCCGTGGCCGATGACCGCCCTCACCGGGCCCGACACCGGAGCGCGGCACCGCGCGCCAACACCTCCGTCCCCGACGAGGAGATGATGCGCGCCCTCTACCGGGAGCACGCCGGACCGCTGCTCGCCTACGTCATGCGTCTCGTCGCGGGCGACCGCCAGCGGGCCGAGGACGTCGTACAGGAAACGCTCATCCGTGCCTGGAAGAACGCCGGCCAGCTCAATCGGGCGACCGGCTCTGTCCGACCCTGGCTGGTGACGGTCGCCCGGCGCATCGTCATCGACGGTCATCGCAGCCGGCAGGCCCGGCCGCAGGAAGTCGACCCGTCGCCGCTGGAGGTCATGCCCGCGGAGGACGAGATCGACAAGGCGTTGTGGCTGATGACGCTCTCGGACGCGCTTGAGGATTTGACCCCCGCCCACCGGGAAGTACTCGTGGAGACGTACTTCAAGGGACGCACGGTCAACGAGGCGGCCGAGACGCTCGGCATACCCAGCGGGACCGTGCGTTCCCGCGTGTTCTACGCACTACGGTCGATGAAGCTCGCATTGGAGGAGAGGGGGGTCTCGGCATGACCACGCACGAGCAGTACGGACTGGGCGACGAAAGTACTGTGCATGAAGCCGTCGGAGCGTACGTTCTCGGAATTCTGGACGATGCCGAGGCCACGGCCTTCGAGACGCATCTGGCCGGCTGCCGGATCTGCGCCGTCCAGCTGGAGGAGTTCTCCGGGATGGAGCCGATGCTGGCCATGCTGGCGGACGATCCCGACCCCTTCCTCGCGCCCACCCCGCTGACCCCGCCCCCCGTACCCCTCGCGCAGCTGCCGACCCCCTCCGTCTCCGTGCGGCCCAGCCCGCAGCTGCTCGGCCGGCTGGTCGACGAGGTCGCGGTCAAGCGCGCCAAGCGCAAGCGCCGGGGGCTGTATCTGGTCGCCGCCGCCGCGGTGCTGATCATCGGCGGGCCCGTGGGCGTCGGAATCGCCACCTCGGGCGGCGCCGAGGCGGGCACACCGGTGGCGAAGGAACGGACCCCGGCCGAGGAGTTCGCCCGGATGCCGGGCAAGATCGGCGCCACGGACACCACCACCAAGGTCAGCGCCGCCATCGCCATGGAATCGAAGGCCTGGGGCACCCGCGCCGCCCTGGAGCTGAAGAATGTGAAGGGCCCGCTCAAGTGCAGCCTGGTCGCCGTCTCCAAGACCGGCGAGCAGGAGGTCGTCACCTCGTGGTCGGTGCCCGCGTGGGGGTACGGCATAGCGGACAGCCCGGACGAGAACGGCAAGAAGCCGCTCTATGTCGAGGGCGGTACGGCCATGGAGAGCAACGACATCGATCACTTCGAGGTCCGTACGTTCGACGGCAAACGTCTGGTGGAAGTCGGCGCCTGACATACCCGCCCCCTTCGCGTACGGTTGACGGCTGCCCAATGCACGTCATGAAGGGGGCCTCGGTGGCCGCGCAGGATGCCGCTGTAGAAACCGCTGGACCCGCCGTCGATCCCGTACGCGGCACGGAGCACGACTCCGTACGCGACCGCGAGATCGGCGTCGAGCAGCGCCATCTGGACCAGGTGTACCGCCGTCTTGAGGAGAAGATCCACGAGGCGGAGTTCCTGATGAACGACGCCGCCAAACGGGGGCAGGTCGGCACACCCGGAGCCCTCGCCGAGCGGGACGCCCAGGTCTTCCGGGCCGGGATCCACCTCAACCGGCTCAACAACGAATTCGAGGACTTCCTCTTCGGGCGGATCGACCTCCTCCGGGGCAAGGACGGCAAGAAGGGCCCGGACGGCGCGTACACCTCGGTCGAGCCCGCCGACGACGCCATCGGCCCCGACAGCACCGCCGAGATCGCCGAGACGCTGCACATCGGCCGTATCGGAGTCCTGGACTCCGACTACTCCCCGCTGGTCATCGACTGGCGAGCGCCCGCCGCCGCGCCCTTCTACCGCGCCACCCCGGTGGATCCAGGCCGGGTGGTACGGCGCCGGGTCATCCGCTCCAAGGGGCGCCGGGTCCTCGGGGTCGAGGACGATCTGATGCGGCCGGAGCTGACCGCCTCGCTGGACGGCGCTGCGCTGGCGGTGATCGGGGACGGCGCGCTGATGGCCGCGCTCGGCCAGGCGCGCGGGCACACCATGCGGGACATCGTCTCCTCCATCCAGGCCGAGCAGGACCTGGTGATCCGGGCCCCCGCCGCCTCGGTCACCGAGGTCTCGGGCGGCCCCGGCACGGGCAAGACCGCCGTGGCGCTGCACCGCGCCGCGTATCTGCTCTACCAGGACCGGCGGCGGTACGCGGGCGGCATCCTGGTCGTCTCGCCGACGCCGCTGCTCGTCGCGTACACGGAGGGCGTGCTCCCCTCGCTGGGCGAGGAGGGGCAGGTCGCGATCCGCGCGGTCGGGTCGCTGGTGGACGGCGCGGAGGCCACGGCGTACGACGAACCGGCCGTGGCGCGGGTCAAGGGCTCGGCGCGGATGCTGAAGGTGCTGCGCAAGGCGGCCAGGGGGGCGCTGGAAGGTTCCTTCCCGGCGGGCCCCGGGGCCGGGGCCCCTGATCAGCGGGGACAGCGTGGACAGCAGGGGCAGCTGGCCTTCGGCGAGCTCGGGGACGGGGACGAGGACGGCGATGAGGACGCCGCAGAGCCCGTAGCCGTACGGACCGATCTGCTCCGCGTGGTCGCCTTCGGCCGCAGGCTGGAGCTGGAGGCCGGTGAGCTGAACCGCATCCGGCAGTCCGTGCTCAGCGGCACCGCGCCCGTCAATCTGCTCAGGCCGCGCGCCCGAAGACTCCTGCTGGACGCCCTCTGGACGAAGTCCGGGTCGGCCCAGCGGCACACCGACCCGGAGCTCGCCGCCGAACTGCGCTCGTCCTTCGACGAGGACGTCACGTCCGAGGACAGCTTCCTCGCCTTCCTGGACGCCTGGTGGCCCGAGCTGAGCCCGCGCGGGGTGCTCGCCGCGATGGCCGACGAGCGGCGGCTCGGCCGCTGGTCGCGACGGATCCTCAACCAGGGCGAGAACCGCCGTCTCGCCCGCTCCCTGAAGCGGCTGGGCCCGGACGGATCGGGCCCGCTCTCCGTCCACGACGTGGCGCTCCTGGACGAGCTGGAGACACTGCTCGGCTCGCCGCCGCGGCCCAGGAAGCGGCGCGATCTCGATCCGCTGGACCAGCTGACCGGCCTTGAGGAGCTGATGCCGCAGCGCGAGGAGTCGCAGCGCGAGCGGGCCGAACGGCTCGCGGCGGAGCGTACGGAGTACGCGCATGTCATCGTCGACGAGGCGCAGGACCTGACGCCCATGCAGTGGCGGATGGTCGGCCGCCGGGGCAGGCACGCCACCTGGACGGTCGTCGGCGACGCGGCGCAGTCGTCCTGGTCGGACCCGGACGAGGCGGCGGAGGCCCGCGACGAGGCGCTCGGCACCCGCCCGCGCCGGCGCTTCACCCTGACCGTGAACTACCGCAACCCGGCCGAGATCGCCGAGCTGGCGTCGAAGGTCCTGGCGCTCGCCATGCCGGGCATGGAGTCGCCGAGAGCGGTGCGCTCCACCGGCGTACGCCCGCGCTTCCGCGTCGTGGAGAACGGCGATCCGGCCGCGACGGTACGGGCGGAGGCGCGGCGGCTGCTGGACCAGGTGGACGGCACGGTCGGTGTCGTCGTCGCCATGAACCGGCGCGAACAGGCGGCGCGCTGGCTGGCCGGCCTCGGTGACCGTGTGGTGGCGCTGGGGAGCCTGGAGGCCAAGGGGCTGGAGTACGACGCGACGGTCGTGGTCTCCCCGGCGGAGATCGCCGACGAGTCGCCGGCCGGTCTGCGGGTGCTGTACGTCGCGCTGACCCGGGCGACCCAGCAGCTCACGGTGGTCTCGGCGGCCCGCGACGAACCGGACGCGGAGGGCGTACCGGACCTGCTGCGGGACTGATTCCCGGACCGGCCACGGACCGGCACCGGATCGGGTCGCGGGACCGGTCCGGGGCCGATCCGCGATTGACCGGCAGTCAAAGTCGCGCGGACGGAATCACTTACCGGGGTGGTTTGTTAGCCTGGGGGTGGCACCGGCCCGATCCAAGCCCCCGGGCCCAACCTTCGTCGCTTCGAGCGACCACTTGCCGCGAGGCGAGCATGGCGGGTCGGTGCCACCTTTGCGTCAGCTTTACGTCAGCGCCACAGACACGTCGGCGGGCCTTCACCACACTTTGGTGAGGGCCTGTTTTCGTCCGCATCATGGAAGACCGCGTTCCGTAGATAAAGGTCTTTACCTGTTACCAGTCGGTAGGTGCGACGATCTGAAGGTTCCGCCGCCGACGTGGGGCGGGCGGAACGGCAATGAGGCTAGGGAAAGAAGAGGGACTCGGTCATGGCAACGGCGCCCAGCGTCTCGTACTCGATGACGGTCAGGCTGGAGGTGCCCGCGAGCGGCACCGCGGTCTCTCAGCTGACCACGGCCGTGGAGTCCTCCGGCGGCTCGGTGACCGGCCTGGACGTGACCGCCTCCGGCCACGAGAAGCTGCGGATCGATGTCACCATCGCCGCCAGCTCCACCGGCCACGCGGAGGAGATCGTCGAGCGGCTGCGGAGCATCGACGGTGTCACCCTCGGCAAGGTCTCCGACCGTACGTTCCTGATGCACCTCGGCGGCAAGATCGAGATGCAGTCGAAGCACCCCATCCGCAACCGTGACGATCTCTCGATGGTGTACACCCCGGGTGTGGCGCGGGTCTGCATGGCGATCGCGGAGAACCCCGAGGACGCCCGGCGGCTGACCATCAAACGCAACTCGGTGGCGGTCGTCACGGACGGCTCCGCGGTGCTCGGCCTGGGCAACATCGGCCCCAAGGCCGCGCTGCCCGTCATGGAGGGCAAGGCCGCCCTCTTCAAGCGCTTCGCCGGTATCGACGCCTGGCCGCTCTGCCTGGACACCCAGGACACCGACGCCATCGTCGAGATCGTCAAGGCGATCGCCCCCGGCTTCGCGGGCATCAACCTGGAGGACATCTCCGCGCCCCGCTGCTTCGAGATCGAGGCGCGGCTGCGCGAGGCCCTGGACATCCCGGTCTTCCACGACGACCAGCACGGCACCGCGATCGTGGTGCTCGCGGCCCTGACCAACGCGCTGCGGGTGGTGGGCAAGGGCATCGAGGACGTACGGGTCGTCATGTCCGGCGCGGGCGCGGCCGGTACGGCCATCCTCAAGCTGCTGATCGCGGCGGGTGTCAAGCACACGGTGGTCGCCGACATCCACGGTGTGGTGCACGCGGGCCGCGAGGACCTGGTGGAGGCGGCCCCCGAGTCGCCGCTGCGCTGGATCGCCGACAACACCAACCCCGAGGGTGTCACCGGCACGCTGAAGGAGGCCGTGGTCGACGCGGACGTCTTCATCGGTGTCTCGGCCCCGAACGTGCTGGACGGCGACGATGTCGCGGCCATGGCGGACGGCGCGATCGTGTTCGCCCTCGCCAACCCCGACCCCGAGGTCGACCCGGCGGTCGCGCGCGAGACGGCGGCCGTGGTGGCCACCGGCCGCTCCGACTTCCCCAACCAGATCAACAACGTGCTGGTCTTCCCCGGTGTCTTCCGCGGCCTGCTGGACGCCCAGTCCCGCACGGTCAACACGGAGATGATGCTGGCCGCGGCGGCGGCGCTCGCCGATGTCGTCACCGAGGACGAGCTCAACCCGAACTACATCGTGCCCTCGGTCTTCAACGACAAGGTCGCCGGCGCGGTGGCGGGCGCGGTGCGCGACGCCGCCAGGGCGGCCGGCGGGGACGTGACGGCTCCCGTCACCCAGGTCTGATCCCTGATCCAGGGAGCGGGAGGGGTCCGGGGCAGCGCGAAACCCGCCCCCGGAGCCCGGCCCGAAATGTGACCAGGCCCACCACGGGGCCCGGTCACGCTACCGAGGACTGCGGTACATCTCACGTCCGTCCGGTGCCCGGCGCGTCGCGATTCGCCGGGCCCCACGGGCCCCTCTAGGGTGGCGGACCATGAGCCCCGCCGCTCCAGGGAGGTTTTCAGGGCCTCCGGCGGGCTCAAGGGCCCCAAGGCTCCAAGGAGTCTCCACAGAGTCGACGGAACGTCACGACGACGAGGCAGTGGCGCTTTTCGTGTGACTCCGGAGGGTGCCGGATTGGCTTTCCCGCCGCTGGTGGGGGCAGGATGCGTATTCGGGCGCGAGGGTCTGTCAGCAGACCCGGGTCCGGGGACTGTCCGAGGGCCCTGGCAGCATCGGCTTCGATCTCACGCCTTACAGGCAAGAAGAACACGGGAGTAACAACATGAACCGCAGTGAGCTGGTGGCCGCCCTGGCCGACCGCGCCGAGGTGACCCGCAAGGACGCCGACGCTGTGCTGGCCGCTCTCGCCGAGACGGTCGGTGAGGTCGTCGCCAAGGGCGACGAGAAGGTCACCATCCCCGGCTTCCTGACCTTCGAGCGCACCCACCGTGCCGCTCGGACCGCTCGTAACCCGCAGACCGGCGACCCGATCCAGATCCCGGCCGGCTACAGCGTGAAGGTCTCCGCGGGCTCCAAGCTCAAGGAAGCCGCCAAGGGCAAGTAACACCCATAGGCGACACGCAGGGGCGGGGCCCCCCGCGGGGGGGCGCCCCCGGGGGGGGGGGGTTAAAAAAAAAAACAGCCCCCCCAAAAAAAAACCCAAGGGGGT
>NZ_JBHUBB010000066.1:0-15436 GCF_042789485.1 Streptomyces sp. NPDC056835 | reverse complement strand
TGTCCGGACGTAAAGCGTCGCAGCACGCGCGAAGCGCGGTGACCACGCGACGGAGTCGCAAATCGATCGCAGCGCAGTCCGGACACGCACCTCCGGAGGCCCCGGCCCCCGGCACCCACATGGACCCGCACCCGAAAACCGGCCCCGGCCCCGGCCCCGGCCACAGAAAACCGGACCCGCACCCGGAAACCGGCTCCAGCCGAAGCGACCCCGGGCCAGGAGGCCAGACGCTACGACTGCGAGGACGCGATCCAGCGGGCGAGAGCCCGCCCCGCCTCGCCCGAGTCGATCGACTCCGCCGCCCTCGCCATCCCCGCCGACAGCTGCGCCTCCAGCGACTCCCCCGTCGGATCCAGCGCCACCAGCGCCGCCGCCGAGTTCAGCAGCACCGCGTCCCGCACCGGCCCCGTCTCCCCCGCCAGCAGCCGCCGCGCGACATCCGCGTTGTACGAGGCGTCCGCGCCCCGCAGCGCCTCCACGGGCACCAGCTCCAGACCCACGTCCCGCGGGTCGAACGCCTCCTCCGTCACCTTGCCGTCCCGTACGACCCACACCCGCGACGTCGCGGTGGTGGTCAGCTCGTCGAGGCCGTCGTCGCCGCGGAAGACCAGCGCGGAGGAGCCGCGCTCGGCCAGCACGCCGGCCACGATCGGCGCCATGCGGGCGTCCGCGACGCCTGTCGCCTGTGCGCGGACCTTCGCGGGGTTGGTGAGGGGACCCAGGAAGTTGAAGGTGGTGCGGATGCCCAACTCGCCTCGTGCGGCGGCCACATGACGCAGGGCGGGGTGGAACTTCACCGCGAAGCAGAAGGTGATGCCGGCTTCCTCGGCGACCTCGGCGACCCGCTGGGGGGTCAGTTCCAGGTTGACGCCGAGCTTCTCCAGTACGTCGGAGGCTCCGCTCGCCGAGGACGCGGCGCGGTTGCCGTGCTTGACGACCTTCGCGCCGGTGCCGGCGACCACGATCGACGACATGGTCGAGATGTTGACGGTCTTGGCGCCGTCGCCGCCGGTGCCGACGATGTCGACGGTGCGGCCGGGCACCTCGATCAGGTTGGCGTGCGCGTACATCGCGCGTACGAGGCCGCTGATCTCCGCGACCGTCTCGCCCTTGGCCCGCAGCGCGACGGCGAAACCGGCGATCTGGGCGTTGGTGGCCTCGCCGCTCATGATCCGGTCCATCGCCCAGGCGGTGGCGTCCGAGCTCTGGTCCGCGCCGCTCAGCAGCGCGTTCAGTACGACCGGCCAGGTGCGGGCCGCCGCGGTGTCGCCTCCGACGGGGGTCACAGCGCTCATGCTCGCTCCTGGGTGTCCGGGTTCCAACGCGTGGGCCTTGTGTGCGGCCTGTGGCCAGCCTATCGGCGCGTACAGGTGCCGCAGGGCGGATGCCCGTACTCCGGGACAGGACCTACGCCGAGGGCCCCGGCCGGTTCCCCTCGCGGGAGACCGGGCCGGGGCCCTCGGTGGTGGCGACCTGGTGAGGCCGCGCGGGATCAGTGGTGGCCGTGGCCGCTGGTGATCTCCTTGTACTCCTCGGCGGTGGGCTTGGGAATCTGGTTGCCCTCGCCGTAGTAGCCCTGGCTCAGCTTCGAGCGAAGCTTCTCGCCGGGGCTGACCTTGCGCTCCACGCCGTTCTCGTCGACCGTGGGGCCGATCTCGGCCGGCTCGTACTGCTCGTGCGCGGTGAGCGTGTGCAGGTCTCCCTGCTCCAGCGGGGTGTGGACCTCGACGAACTCACCGTGCGGCAGCCGCTTGATGAGACCGGACTCGCGTCCGTGCAGCACCTTCTCGGCGTCGCGCCGCTGGAGACCCAGGCAGATCCGCTTGGTGACGATGAAGGCGACGACCGGTCCGGCGAAGAAGGCGATCCGGACGAACCAGGTGATCGCGTTGATCGACAGATGGAAGTGCGTCGCCCACAGGTCGTTACCGCCGCCGACCAGCAGTACGAAGTACCAGGTCAGCCAGGCCACACCGAAGGCGGTACGGGTCGGTGCGTTGCGCGGGCGGTCCAGGATGTGGTGCTCGCGCTTGTCGCCGGTGACCCAGGACTCGATGAACGGGTAGACCGCGATCGCGACCAGCACCAACGGGAAGACGACCAGCGGGATGAAGACACCCAGGACCAGGGTGTGGCCGGCGAAGTTGATCTCCCAGCCGGGCATCACACGGATAAGTCCCTCGGAGAAGCCCATGTACCAGTCGGGCTGGGCGCCGGTGGACACCTGGTCGGGACGGTACGGGCCGAGGGCCCAGATCGGGTTGATCGTGGCGATCGCGGAGACGATCGCGATCACACCGAAGACCAGGAAGAAGAAGCCTCCGGCCTTCGCCATGTAGACCGGCAGCAGCGGCATGCCCACGACGTTCCTGTTCGTACGGCCGGGGCCCGCGAACTGCGTGTGCTTGTGGTAGAAGACCAGGATCAGGTGGGCCACCACCAGGCCGAGCATGATGCCGGGCAGCAACAGGATGTGGACCGAGTAGAACCGGGCCACGAAGTCGCCGCCGGGGAACTCCCCGCCGAACAGGAACATCGACAGATACGTTCCGACGACCGGCACGGACAGGACCGCGCCCTGCATGAACCGGACACCGGTGCCGGACAGCAGGTCGTCCGGGAGCGAGTAACCGGTGAACCCGGTGAACATGCCCAGGACGAACAGCAGGAAGCCGAACAGCCAGTTGACCTCGCGCGGCTTGCGGAACGCGCCCGTGAAGAAGACGCGCATCATGTGGACCAGCATGGCCGCGAGGAAGATCAGCGCGGCCCAGTGGTGGATCTGCCGGATCAGCAGACCGCCGCGGACGTCGAAGCTGATGTCCATCGTGGAGGCGAACGCCTCCGACATCATCACGCCCTGGAGCGGGACGTAGGTGCCGTGGTACTCCACCTCGTTCATCGACGGGTGGAAGAACAGCGTCAGATACACACCCGTGAGGATGATGATGATGAAGCTGTAGAGGCAGATCTCACCGAGCATGAAGGACCAGTGGTCCGGGAAGATCTTCCGCATGTTGGCCTTGGCCAGGCCGTAGATGCCCAGCCTGCCGTCCGCCCAGTCGGCGACGCGCTCACCGGCGGGCGCCTTGCGGTTCTTGTCGTCAGCGGTACTCATCCGCGCTCCCAGAAGGCAGGGCCGACGGGCTCGTCGAAGTCGCCGAGCGCTTCGAGGTTGCCCTCAGCGTTCACACCGATACGCAGCTGCGGAAGGGCGTGACCGGCCGGGCCGAAGATGACGCGGGCGCCGTCGGAGAGGTCGAAGGTGGACTGGTGGCACGGGCAGAGCACGTGGTGCGTCTGCTGCTCGTACAGGCTGATCGGGCAGCCGACATGGGTACAGATCTTCGAGTACGCCACGATCCCCTGGTGGGACCATTCGAGCTCGCGCTTGTCCTTGATCTCGTCCGGCTGGATCCGGACGATCATCAGAGCCGCCTTGGCGATCTGCTTCTGGAAGTCCTCGCTGTGCGTGTCGAGACCCTCGGGCATGGCGAAGGTCAGCGAACCCATCACGATGTCCTCGGGACGCAGCGGCTCATTGGTGTTCATGTTGATGAGCTCTTTGCCCTTGCGCCACAGCGTGGAGCGGAGCTTCTTCTCGGGCAGCGGGCCCAGGTCGCGCAGGAGCACCACGCCGGAGAGCGGCACCAGCGCCAGTGCGCCGAACATGGTGTTGCGGATCAGCTTGCGCCGGCCGAAGCCGGACTCCGCCGCGCCCACCGCGAAGTCCTCCAGGACCTTCGCCTTCACCTCGGGCGTCGCCTCGATCGGATGGCGCTCGTCGGCCATCTCCACGTCCGACATCAGCGTGCGGGCCCAGTGGACCGCGCCGGCGCCGATACAGAAGAGCGCGATGCCCAGGGTCAGGCCCAGCGAGAAGTTCAGGATGCTGATGTGGCCGAACGGGAAGATATAGACGATCTTGCCGACCGGGAACGCCACGTACGAGGCGATGAACGCCACCGTCGCGATCATCGACAGCAGGAACAGGAAGGCGATCGAGCGCTCGGACCGCTTGGCCGCCCGCTCGTCGATGTCCTGCACACGCGGCCGGTGGGCCGGCAGTCCCGGGTCGGCGAACGGGTCGTCCGTACGCTCCACCGCGGCGCCCGCGGCCCCCTGCTCGCTCGGCAGGTTCTTCTCTGGAATCTCTTCTTGGCTACTCATGACTTCTTGGCCTTAGCGGTGTGGGCCGCGACCCAGACGGCAACTGCGATCAAAGCACCCAGACCGAAGATCCAGGCGAAAAGCCCTTCGCTGACGGGGCCGAGGCCGCCCAGATTGAGACCGCCGGGGCTCGCGGACTCCTCGCCGTTCACCGCCTTGACGTAGGCGATGATGTCCCTCTTCTGCTGCTCCGGCATCGTGGAGTCGGGGAAGGACGGCATGTTTGCCGGGCCGGTCTGCATGGCCTCGTAGATGTGCTTCGGGTCCACGCCCTCAAGCGACGGCGCGGTCTTGCCGTGTGTCAGCGCCCCACCCTCACCGGTGAAGTTGTGGCACTGGGTGCAGTTGGTACGGAACAGCTCGCCACCGTTGGCGATGTCCGCATCGGCGGGGCTGTACTGCTTCGCGGTCGGCGTGATCGGACCGGCGCCGAGGGACGCGACATACGCGGCGAGCTGGTCGATCTCCTTCTGCGAGTAGATGACCTTCTTCTTCGGCACCTGGGCGCCGGGCGCCATGGCCGGCATGCGGCCGGTGCCGACCTGGAAGTCCACGGCGGCGGAGCCGACGCCGACCAGGCTCGGGCCGTCAGAGGTTCCCTGACCGCCGGTTCCGTGGCAGCTCGCGCAGCCGACGGAGTAGAGCTTCTTGCCCTCCTCGATGGCGAGGGACTGGGCGGTTTCGTCAGCCTGCGCCTTGCCCGCGGGGGCGAACGCGGTGTACAGCCCCCCGGTGGCCGCCAGCGCGAGGAGTAGGACGACGACCGCCGCCAGCGGATGGCGTCGTCGTGCGGAGAGCTTTTTCACGGATTACCCCGGTGTCAGGATCTTCTGCGTCGGTGCTTCTGGACTGTGTGCGCTCGGGCGCGGTGCCCGGCTACTTGATCAAGTAGATCGTGGCGAAAAGGCCGATCCAGACGACATCGACGAAGTGCCAGTAGTAGGACACGACGATGGCGGCGGTCGCCTGCTCGTGAGTGAATCTCTTGGCCGCGTACGTCCTGCCCAGGACGAACAGGAACGCGATCAGACCCCCCGTCACGTGCAGACCGTGGAAGCCGGTGGTCAGATAGAACACCGAGCCGTACGGGTCGGAGGAGAGCGAGATGCCGTCCTTCTTGACCAGCTCGGTGTACTCGAAGACCTGGCCTCCGATGAAGATCGCACCCATCACGAACGTGACCACGAACCAGGCGCGGAGCTTCTTCACGTCACCGCGCTCAGCGGCGAAGACGCCGAGCTGGCAGGTGAGGGAGGAGAGCACCAGGATCGTGGTGTTCGTAGCCGAGAACGGGACGTTCAGGGCATGAGCCATTTCCTTCCAGTAGTCGGCTCCCATCACCGATCGCAGGGTGAAGTACATCGCGAAGAGGGCCGCGAAGAACATCAGCTCGGAACTCAGCCAAATGATCGTTCCGACGCTGGTGAGGTTCGGCCGATTGACCGACGGGTGCGCGTGCCCGGTTTCTACTGTCGTTGCTGTCGCCACGACCGACATTATGTCGGTCGCTTATCCCGCGCTGACCCCGGGGGGTGCCGTTCGGTGTGTCCATGGGATGTGCCCAGCTCGAACGGCCCGGCGAAGGGGCGTCATTAACCGTGCTGACATGCTGTCCGACGGAGTAGCATCCGCGGCATCGGTTCATGGCAACGACGCCCTGAAGCCCTCGCAGACACTGATGTCACGGAGGAACAATGCAGCCGACCGCCACGGTGCTGGTCTACAGCGACGACGCGAACACCCGCGAGCAGGTCCGGCTGGCAGCGGGACGCCGGCCGGCCGCCGACGTGCCGCCGGTCGAGTTCCTGGAGTGCGCCACCCTGCCCGCGGTGCTCAAGCAGCTGGACAAGGGCGGCATCGACGTCTGTGTGCTGGACGGCGAGACGGTCCCCGCGGGCGGCATGGGCGTCTGCCGGCAGATCAAGGACGAGATCTTCGACTGCCCGCCCGTGCTGCTGCTGATCGGCCGCCCGCAGGACGCCTGGCTGGCCACCTGGAGCCGCGCGGACACCGCGGTGACCCTTCCGGTCGAGCCGGTGGGCTTCGCGGAGGCACTGGCCTCTCTGCTGCGCACCAGGCTCTCCGTGGACGCCTGAGGGCCACGAAAGCCTGAGGGGCCGCGGACGCCGGTGAAGACGTCCACGGCCCCTTCTCGGCCCGTGCGGTCCGGATCCCCCGGACCAATCCCTAGACGACGGGGCGGAGCCTCGCCTTGTCGGCGGGGCTGCTGCCCTCTCTCGTCCCGGCCTGGAGGACGCTGCCGTCGCGCCAGTCCTTCCAGTCCACGTTCCAGTCGCCGTAGCCGTTGCCGAAGTCCTCCATGTAGTCCCCGGCGCTGTTGATGACCTGGACGATGTCGCCCTCCTGGACGGTCTCGAAGAACCAGGCGGCGTTGCCGGTGGACATGCCCACGCAGCCATGGCTGACGTTCGCGGACCCCTGGGAGCCCACGGACCACGGCGCGGCGTGTACGTACTCACCGCTCCAGGTGACGCGGGTGGCCCAGTAGACGGGCAGGTCGTAGCCCTCGCCGCCGCCGATGCCGACGCTGGTGCCGCGCATCCGTACGAAGTACTCCTGGCCCAGTACGACCTTGATGCCGTTACGCGTGGAGAAGCCCGGCTTGCCGGTGGTCACCGGAATGCTGTTGATCTCTTCCCCGTTGACATAGACCGTCATGTAGTGCGCGCTGGCGTCGACGATGGCCTCGACCCGGTCGCCGGTCTTCATCTTGATCGGCTTGACCACGCCGCCGTACAGCTTGTCGCTGATCTTCACGCCTTCGAGGGTGCTCGACGCGGTGACGGTCCCGTTGGCGGGCCAGTAGTCCTTGGGGCGGTAGTGGAGTTCGGTTTCGTCCACCCAGTGCCAGGCGCCGCCGTCCGCGGCGGGCTGGGAGCGGACCTTCAGGGACCGCTCGACCACGTCCCTGGCCTTCTTGGAGGTGACCGGCTCGCTGAGCGTGGCGGTGATGGGCTGGCCGACCCCGTACTCGCCGGAATCCGGGCCGAATTCGACGGTGAGCTTCTTCTTGGCGGGGCGGGTGTCGAAGGTGAGCGTCCGGAGGCCGGGGGCGCCCTTCTTGTTCTCCGTGGAGACCTTGACGGTGTAGCGGCTGCCGGCGGCCAGGGGCGCCGTGGAGTGCCAGCGTGTGCCGTCGGCGGTGAGTTCGCCGGCCAGGTAGTGGCCCGTCTTGTCGACGGCGGTGACGTCGGTGATCTTGCCGTCGGTCCCCGTGGAGGTGACTTCGAGGGGCTTGTCCGGGTCGGCCTTGGTCTTGCCCGCGGACATGCTGAAGGAGATCTTGCCGGTGGCGTCGGACGGCTTCGCGGAGAGCGGGTGCTTCTCGTTGCCGCTGCACGCGGTCGCGCTCGCCCAGAGGGACACGACCAGCAGGGTGCAGCTCAGGACGGTGCGCAAGCGTGGCGTGTTTTTCATGAGCACAAGATAAGAACGTCCACCGCTTTTGCGCGCGGTGAGAGAAGCAAACGGGGGACCCGAGCACTCCGCTTGGAATGCTCGGGCCCCGGGTTCACTCAGCGTGCTACTGGTTCTGGTTCTCGCCCCGGTAGAACTCGAAGACCCAGCCCCAGAGGCCGATCAGAATCAGTGGTGCCGAGAAGTAAAGCAGCCACCAGCCGATAGCGATACCCAGGAAGGCGAGCGCGCCACCGACCGCGAGCGAGAACGGCTGCCAGCTGTGCGGGGCGAAGAACCCCACCTCACCGGCCTCGTCCGCGACATCGGCCTCCTTGTTGTCCTGAGCCAGCGCGTCCATCCGGCGAGCCGTGAAGGCCAGATAGAAGCCGATCATGATGCTCAGGCCGAAGGCCAGGAACAGCGCCGTCGTACCGACCGGCTCCTTCGACCAGACGCCGTAGACAACGGCGGTGGCCAGG
Source organism: Streptomyces sp. NPDC056835 (assembly GCF_042789485.1). Taxonomy (NCBI): domain Bacteria; kingdom Bacillati; phylum Actinomycetota; class Actinomycetes; order Kitasatosporales; family Streptomycetaceae; genus Streptomyces; species Streptomyces sp. NPDC056835. The sequence continues at coordinate 7,367 of NZ_JBHUBB010000066.1, read as the reverse complement.
ATGAAGACGCTCAGCCAGATGAACAGCCTGCCTTGGATCTTCACTTGCCGACCTCCTTGCCACCCGCGAGGGCGGTGTCCTTCTGGCCGTCGAGCTCAAGGTGTTCCAGCGCGGCGATCTCGGGGTGGTGCAGATCGAACGCCGGCGATTCGGAACGGATACGCGGCAGCGTGATGAAGTTATGCCGCGGCGGCGGGCAGGAAGTCGCCCATTCGAGTGAACGGCCGTAGCCCCACGGGTCGTCGACCTCGACCTTCTTGCCGTACTTGGCCGTCTTCCAGACGTTGTAGAAGAACGGCAGTACGGAGGCACCGAGGACGAACGAGCTGATCGTGGAGATGGTGTTCAGCGCGGTGAAACCGTCGGCGTAGAGATAGTCCGCGTAACGGCGCGGCATACCCTCGGCGCCCAGCCAGTGCTGGACGAGGAAGGTGCCGTGGAAGCCGGTGAACAGCGTCCAGAACGTGATCTTCCCGAGCCGCTCGTCCAGCATCTTGCCGGTGAACTTCGGCCACCAGAAGTGGAATCCGGCGAACATCGCGAACACCACCGTGCCGAACACCACGTAGTGGAAGTGCGCCACCACGAAGTAGGAGTCGGACACGTGGAAGTCCATCGGCGGCGACGCCAGGATCACACCGGTCAGACCACCGAACACGAAGGTGATCAGGAATCCGATCGTCCACAGCATCGGTGTCTCGAAGGACAGTGAGCCCTTCCACATCGTGCCGATCCAGTTGAAGAACTTCACGCCGGTGGGCACCGCGATCAGGAAGGTCATGAACGAGAAGAACGGCAACAACACACCGCCGGTCACGTACATATGGTGCGCCCACACCGTCACCGACAGGCCCGCGATCGCGATCGTCGCCGCCACCAGACCGATGTAACCGAACATCGGCTTGCGCGAGAAGACCGGAATCACTTCGGAGACGATGCCGAAGAACGGCAAGGCGATGATGTACACCTCTGGATGCCCGAAGAACCAGAACAGGTGCTGCCACAACAACGCCCCGCCATTCGCGGAGTTGAAGATCTGCGCACCGAACTTGCGGTCCGCCTCCAGCGCGAAGAGCGCGGCGGCCAGCACCGGGAAGGCCAGCAGGACCAGCACACCGGTCAGCAGCACGTTCCAGGTGAAGATCGGCATCCGGAACATCGTCATGCCGGGCGCGCGCATGCAGATGATCGTGGTGATGAAGTTGACCGAGCCGAGGATCGTGCCGAAGCCCGAGAAGGCCAGACCCATGATCCACAGATCCGCGCCGATACCCGGCGAACGCACCGCGTCCGACAGCGGCGAGTACGCGAACCAGCCGAAGTCCGCCGCACCCTGGGGGGTGATGAAACCGCTCACGGCGATGATCGAGCCGAAGAGGTAGAGCCAGTAGGCGAACATGTTCAGCCGCGGGAACGCCACATCGGGCGCACCGATCTGCAGCGGCATGATCCAGTTCGCGAATCCGGCGAAGAGCGGCGTCGCGAACATCAGCAGCATGATCGTGCCGTGCATCGTGAACGCCTGGTTGAACTGCTCGTTCGACATGATCTGCGTACCGGGACGGGCCAGTTCGGCGCGCATGAAGAGCGCCATCAGACCACCGATGCAGAAGAACGCGAACGACGTGACCAGGTACATCGTGCCGATCGTCTTGTGATCTGTGGTGGTCAGCCACTTCACGACGACATTGCCCGGCTGCTTGCGCCGTACCGGCAGCTCACTCTCGTAGGAGTCGTCAGCTGCTGCGGCGGCACCCTGGGGTTCGTTGAGGATGCTCACAGTTTGTTCGTCTCCGCGTTCTTGGCCGGATCCGTCTGCGCGATGCCCGACGGGATGTAGCCGCTCTGGCCCTTCTTGGCCAGATCCTCCAAGTGCTTCTGGTAGCGCTCGGGAGAGACCACCTTGACGTTGAAGAGCATCCGCGAGTGGTCGACGCCGCAGAGCTCGGCGCACTTACCCATGAAGGTGCCCTCCCGGTTCGGAGTCACCTCGAAGGAGTTGGTGTGCCCCGGGATGACGTCCTGCTTCATCAGGAACGGCACCACCCAGAAGGAGTGGATGACATCACGCGACGTCAGGATGAACCGGACCTTCTCGCCCTTGGGGAGCCACAGCGTCGGACCCGGGTTCCCGGTCTGCGGGTTCCGCTGGCCCGGCACACCGGCGTCGTAAACGCCCTCGGCACCCTTGGGGAACTGGTCGGTGAACCGCTTCGGGATGGCGTCGAGCTCCGGGGGGATCTCGTTGCCCGTGGCGGTGTCGCCGTCCACGTTCTCGATGTAGTTGAAGCCCCAGCTCCACGTGTAGCCGACCACGTTCACGGTGTGGGCCGGCTTCTCGGAGAGCGAGAGGAGCTTCGACTCGTCCCGGGCGGTGAAGTAGAACAGCACCGAGACGATGATGAGCGGGACCACGGTGTACAGCGCCTCGATGGGCATGTTGTACCGGGTCTGCGGAGGTACCTCCACCTTGGTGCGGCTGCGCCGGTGGAAGATGATGCTCCACAGGATCAGACCCCATACCAGGATGCCCGTGATGAGCGCTGCCGCCCACGAGCCCTGCCAGAGGGAGAGGATCCGGGGAGCCTCCTCCGTCACTGGGGTGGGCATTCCAAGGCGGGGGAAGTCCTTGTATGTGCAACCGGTGGCGGTCGCGAGGATCAGGCCCGCAGTCAGCACCTGCGGCAGCTTCCGCCGCATCGGGCGCCGCGACGAGCGGTCGGAGCCGTTGGGACTCACGTAGCGCCTTCCCGAGAGTCTCGCCCGCGCGGCCGGCTGCGGCCGTCTCCTGGTCGGTCGCCGGCCCACGCAGGCAGGGGTTTGGATGTTTATGCGGACCAAACCCTACTGGACGCGATTTGGGGCCGTGCGGGGAGGGTGCCCAACGCGCCGCCCGACTCCACGAAGGGATGGACTTACCGTACCCAGGGCTCCCCCGGGGCCTGGGAAGGGCCACTTCAGGGGCACTTCTGACGCCCCCTCCGGATACCTGGAACCAGCAGCTCCGGGTACGCGCGTTAGCGTGGGGCGTGGCCTACTTCGACGTCGCTTCCTCCGCCCCGCTGCACCCTGTCGCCCGTCAGGCTCTCCAGGCTTCCCTGGACGAGGGCTGGGCCGACCCCGCCCGGCTCTACCGCGAGGGCCGGCGGGCCGTACTGCTGCTGGACGCGGCGCGCGAGGCCGCCGCGGAGGCCGTCGGCTGCCGCCCCGACGAACTGGTTTTCACTCCTTCGGGGACGTATGCGGTGCATTCCGGAATGTCGGGCGCACTGTCGGGGCGCCGGCGGATCGGGCGGCACGCGGTGGTGTCCGCGGTGGAGCACTCCTCGGTGCTGCACGCGGCGGCGGCCCATGAGGCGGCGACCGGCGGCGCGGTGACCGAGGTGCCGGTGGACCGGCTCGGCGCGGTGTCGCCGGACGTATACGCCGGGGCGCTGCGCGAGGACACGGCGCTGGCCTGTCTCCAGTCGGCCAACCACGAGGTGGGTACGGAGCAGCCGGTGGCGGCCGTCGCCGAGGCGTGCCGCAGCCGGGGCGTGCCGCTGCTGGTGGACGCGGCGCAGTCGCTGGGCTGGGGTCCGGTGGAGGGCGCGTGGTCACTGCTGACGGGGAGCGCGCACAAGTGGGGCGGCCCGGCGGGCGTCGGGCTGCTCGCCGTACGCAAGGGTGTCCGGTTCGCCCCGCGAGGTCCGGCCGACGAGCGGGAGTCGGGGCGCGCTCCCGGGTTTCAGAACATTCCGGCGATCGTGGCCGCGGTGGCCTCGCTGCGGGCGGTACGCGCGGAGGCGGCGGACGAGGCGGTGCGGCTGCGGGCGCTGGTGGACCGGATCAGGGCGCGGGTGCCCGAGCTGGTGCCCGATGTGGAGGTGGTGGGCGATCCGGACCGCCGGCTCCCCCATCTCGTCACCTTCTCCTGTCTCTATGTCGATGGAGAGGCGCTGCTGCACGAGCTGGACCGGGCGGGGTTCTCCGTCTCCTCGGGCTCGTCCTGTACGAGCAGCACGCTGACCCCGAGCCATGTGCTGCGGGCGATGGGCGTGCTGTCGGAGGGGAATGTCCGGATCTCACTGCCCCTCGGCACTCCGGAGGCGGATGTGGACGGGTTCCTGGAGGTGCTGCCCTCGGTGGTGTCCGGCGTACGCGAGCGGCTTGGGGCGCCGGTCTGCGCCGCCGGGTCCGCGGGCACGGAGCCGTCGCTCGTGGTGGACGCGCTCGGCAAGCGGTGTCCGATCCCGGTGATCGAGCTGGCGAAGGTGTTCGGCGACGTACCGGTGGGCGGGACGGTGACGGTGCTCTCGGACGACGAGGCGGCGCGGCTGGACATTCCGGCGTGGTGCGAGATGCGCGGCCAGGAGTACGTGGGCGAGCGGCCGGCGGACCACGGTGTCGCGTATGTGGTCCGCCGGTTGTCGTAGCCCGCGGGCCGTACGTCAGGCCAGGTGGGTCTGGACCTCGGCGGCGGCGTCATGGCCGTACGCCTTGGTGAAGCGCTCCATGAAGTGGGTCCGGCGCAGGGTGTACTCCTGGGTGCCGACGGTCTCGATGACGAGGGTCGCGAGCATGCAGCCGATCTGGGCCGCGCGCTCCAGGCCGACGCCCCAGGAGAGGCCCGAGAGGAAGCCGGCGCGGAAGGCGTCGCCGACGCCCGTCGGGTCGGCCTTGGTCTCCTCCTCGGGACAGCCGACGACGATCGGCTCCTCGCCCACGCGGTCGATACGGACGCCGTTCTTGCCCAGCGTCGTGACGCGGTGGCCGACCCGGGACAGGATCTCGGCGTCGGACCAGCCGGTCTTGGACTCGATGAGCCCCTTCTCGTACTCGTTCGAGAAGAGATAGGTGGCGCCGTCGAGCAGGGTGCGGATCTCGTCCGAGCCCATGCGCGCGATCTGCTGCGAGAAGTCCGCGGCGAACGGGATCCCTCGGGTACGGCACTCCTCGGTGTGGCGGAGCATGCCCTCGGGGTCGTCCGCGCCGATCAGCACCAGGTCCAGGCCGCCGACGCGGTCGGCGACCTTCTTCAGCTCGATCAGCCGGGCCTCGCTCATCGCGCCCGTGTAGAAGGAGCCGATCTGGTTGTGGTCGGCGTCCGTCGTGCAGACGAAACGGGCCGTGTGCAGGACCTCGGAGATACGGACCGACGCGGTGTCGACCCCGTGGCGGTCCAGCCAGGCGCGGTACTCGTCGAAGTCCGCACCGGCCGCGCCGACCAGGATGGGAGCGGTGCCCAGCTGGCCCATGCCGAAGCAGATGTTCGCTCCGACACCGCCCCTGCGCACTTCGAGGTTGTCGACCAGGAAGGAAAGAGAGACCGTGTGGAGCTGCTCGGCGACCAGCTGGTCGGCGAAGCGGCCGGGGAAGGTCATCAGATGGTCGGTGGCGATGGAGCCGGTGACTGCGATTCGCACGGCGTGAACGCTCCTGATGAGGAGAACGGTTGACAGTTCACGCTATCGGGTCGGCGGCGACCTTCCTAAGCTCATGAATTACCTGATAGTGGTGCTTTCTTGGCGAAACGGGCGGTCATACGGTACGGATACGGGACAGCGACCGGCCCGGGACACCCGCTCGGCGTACTCCGGGGAACCGGGCGCCTCCCCGTTCCGTCCCACCGGCGTCAGGGGACGACCCGGGACGATCCACAGCCGAAGGAGCGCAGGGTGACCAGCACGGAGCGGCCTCAGGAGAGCACAGCAGGCGCCGACGCCGCCGAACGCCCGCGCCGGCGGCGTTCCCCACTCGCCGTCGCCACGGTGGCGGCGGCGGTACTGATCGCCGGGAGCGGTGGCGCGTACTTCGCCACAAGCGCCTTCGGTGACGGTACGGACGGCGGGAGCGGCGGGAGCGGTGCGGCGGAGAACGGCGGGCCGCCGCTGCTCACCCTCGACGGTACGGCGAGCGGAACCGGGTCCGGAGCCGGAGCCGGGTCCGGAACCGGGTCCGGAGCCGGCCCCTCCGAGCCGCCCGGCATCGCGCCCGGCGAGCCGGATCCGAGCGGGGTCACCTACCGCGCCAAGGGCTCACTGCCCGACGGCCCCGCGACGGCCCGTGTCTACCGTACGAACGGGGAGGTCGCGTCCGCCGACGTGGCCCGGCTGGCGGAGGCGCTGGGCGTCCCGGGCACTCCGCGATCGGACGGAACGGTCTGGAAGGTCGGTACGGAGAAGGACGGTTCCGGCCCGCTGCTCCGTGTCGCCAAGCAGGCGCCGGGCACCTGGACCTTCGACCGGTACCGCCCTTCGGGCAGTGACAACTGCCTCAAGGGGAAGAGCTGTCCGAGCACGGGCGGCGGCCCCGTAGGCGGAGTCGGAGCCGGGGGTGAGGCCGTGAGCGAGGCGGCGGCGAAGCGGGCGGCCGCTCCGGTGCTGAAGGCGCTGGGCCAGGACAAGGCCGCGCTGGACGCCCGCCAGTTGCTGGGCGCGATCCGGGTCGTGAACGCGGACCCGGTGGTCGGCGGGCTGCCCACCTATGGCTGGTCCACCGGGATCCAGGTGGGCGCCGACGGGCAAGTGACGGGCGGCACCGGCCAGTTGACGGCGCCCGAGCAGAGCGATTCGTATCCGGTGATCGGCGCGGACGAGGCGCTGAAGGAGCTGAACGCGTCGGGCGACATCACCGGCCGCGGCCGGATCGGCGGCTGCGCGACCCCGGCGCCGCTGGACGGGCCGCCGGCGGAGGGGACCTCACCGGAGGGCGGGAAGCCCTCGGCTCCGTGCCTGCCGAAGAGCGCACCCGAACCGGAGCCGATGGTGGTCGAGAAGGCGGTCTTCGGGCTGGCGATGCTGTCCGTGGACGGGCGCGGGGCTCTCGTACCGTCCTGGCTGTTCGAGGTGGTGCCGGGCGGGGACGCCATGCCGTACACGGTCACCCAGCCCGCGGTCGCTCCGGAGTTCCTGGCGAAGCCGAAGCCGGCTCAGTCGCAGCCGCCTCGGTCACGGCCGAGCGAGGAGGTACCGGGCGGCCGGGACGAGCGGGGCAAGCGGGTCACCTCGTACAGCACCAAGGGGCGGACCCTGACGCTGCACTTCACGGGCGGCGTGTGCAGTGAATACACGGCGTCGGCGGACGAGAGCGGTACGGCCGTGAAGGTGAGGCTGACCGAGCTCACGGAGCCGGGGACGGTCTGTGTGGCGATGGCCAAGTTCATGACGGCGAAGGTGACACTGGACAAACCGCTGGGCGACCGGAACGTGATCGAGGCGACGACGGGCGATGCACTGCCGCTGAAGTCCTGACCGGGACGGGACACGACTGAAAGGCGGCGGCCCCGGGGTTCCGGGGCCGCCGCCATTAAGTGGGACACGGACAATCAGTAGGAGTACCCGCAGGCGCAGGTTCCCCTCGCGTTGGGGTTTTCGATAGTTTATCCC
>NZ_JBHUBB010000065.1:0-16223 GCF_042789485.1 Streptomyces sp. NPDC056835 | reverse complement strand
CGGCGCACCCCCCGCCGGACGGCGCACCCCCCGCCGGACGGCGCACCCCCGCCGGAGGCGCCCCGCACCCCGTATGGCATACTCTCCGGCAAGGTCATGAGTGACAGCGATTAAGGCCCCGGCTCGCTGTCCGGCAACCCTCCGTCCGTGGCGGGGTGCCCCGGGTGAAGACCAGGCCGTAGGCAGCGAGGTCTGCGGCAAGCGCGGACCCCTGCCACCTTTGGGGTCCTGGTCCTCAAGGGAGCAGTCTCGTGAGCAAGCGAATGCGTTAGGGCGATCACGCCCCCTCTTCAACACCCTCCGCACGGCGACCCCGTGCGTCGAGGCACACCCCGCCACCAACGCGGCGCAGCCGCGCACCGCGGGGACTTGAAGCCGTTCCGACTTGTCCCGCCGGGAGATATCGCCATGTCCGCACGCCCGAACGCCGCCGCCACCACGACCCCGTCCGACGACCCCGCCTGCGCCGCCCCGCTGCCGGTGCTCGGGCGTGAGGTGACCGTCCCGCTCGTCACCGGCGGCGAGGTCACCTACGCCGCGCTCGACTACGCCGCCAGCGCCCCCGCCCTTCAGCGCGTGTGGGACGACGTCGCCGCGTACGCCCCGTACTACGGCAGTGTCCACCGGGGCGCCGGTTATCTCTCGCAGCTCTCCACGGATCTGTTCGAGAACAGCCGCCGCACGGTCGCGGAGTTCCTTGGCTGCCGCCCCGGTGACGAGGTCGTCTTCACTCGCTCGACCACCGACTCGCTCAATCTGCTGGCGGCTGTGGTCCCCGCGGAGTGCGAGGTGTTCGTGTTCGAGACCGAGCACCACGCGTCCCTGCTGCCCTGGCGGGACGCGCGGGTGACCTATCTGAACGCTCCTCGGACGCCGGGCGAGGCCGTCGCCACGCTGGAGCGGGCGCTCGCCGGGCGGGGGTCCGCGGGGCCGGCGCTGGTCTGTGTGACCGGTGCGTCCAATGTGACCGGTGAGCTGTGGCCCGTACGGGAGTTGGCCGCCGCCGCGCACGCGGGGGGCGCTCGTATCGTGCTGGACGCCGCTCAGCTCGCGCCGCACCATCCCGTGGACATCGCGGAGTTGGACGTCGACTGGGTGGCCTTCTCCGGGCACAAGCTGTACGCGCCGTTCGGGTCCGGGGTGCTGGCCGGGCGGGCCGACTGGCTTCAGGACGCGGAGCCGTATCTCGCCGGGGGCGGCGCCAGCCGTAAGGTCGCGCGCCGGGCGGACGGCGGGGTGGATGTCGACTGGCACACCACGGCGGCCCGGCACGAGGCCGGTTCGCCCAATGTCATCGGGGTGTACGCGATCGCCTCGGCCTGCAAGGCGCTCACCGACGCCGGGTTCGACACGCTGGTGGCGCGTGAGCAGCGGCTCGTGGCCCGGGTACGGGAGGGGCTGGCCGGGGTGCCCGAGGTGAAGGTGCTCTCGTTGTTCGGTGAGGACGCGCCGCGGGTCGGCGTGCTGTCGTTCGTGGTCGAGGGGTGGAACAGCTCGCACTTCGCGGCCGCGCTCTCCGCGGAGTACGGCATCGGCGTACGGGACGGGCTCTTCTGCGCCCACCCGCTGGTACGGACGCTACTGGACAGCGACCCGCAGGACCCGGGGGAGTGCGGCGCCCCGGAGGCCGAGCCGGGTGAGCGGTCGCTCAACGCGATCCGGGTCAGTTTCGGCGCCGGGACGCCGGACGAGCATGTCGACCGGTTCGTCCGGGCCGTGCGGGAGCTGGTGACCGACGGCGCGCGGTGGAACTACCGTACGGAGGACGGGCGCTGCGTTCCGGATCGCGGCTGAGCCTCAGGCCGCGACGGGTGCGAGGCGGGTGCCCAGCAGGACCATCCGCAGGGCGCGTTCGGCCGCGTCGGCGAGGAACTCACCGCCGCGGTCGAGGGCTTCGGGCAGTGCCACCGGCGCGGGCAGGATCGAGCTGTACGCGTCGACCCCCACGGCCCGCACCTCGTGCGCGCCCTGCCCGATGGTGCCGGCCAGTACGAGGACCGGCACTCCGGACGCGTGGGCGCGGCGGGCCACTTCGGCCGGGATCTTGCCGCGTACGGTCTGGTGGTCGAGCGCGCCCTCGGCGGTGATCACCAGATCGGCGCGGGCCAGCCGTGCGTCGAGGTCGAGGCGGTCGAGCAGTACGTCGAAGCGGGGCAGCAGGCGCGCGCCGAGGGCGGCCAGACCGGCTCCCAGACCGCCGGAGGCGCCCGTGCCGGGGGCGGTGCGCAGGTCGGTTCCGGGGGACAGGTCGCGGGTGAGGACGGCCGCCCAGTGCTCCAGCGCCATGGACAGTTCCTCCACCCGGGCCGGGCCGGCGCCCTTCTGCGGGCCGAACACCCGGGCCACCCCGCGCGGGCCGCACAGGACGTTGAACGGGTTGCAGGCGACGAGCAGTTCGGTGCCGGACAGCCGAGGGTCGAGCCCGCTCGTATCGATACGGTCGAGTCCGCGCAGCGCCGCGCCGCCCGGGGGCAGCTCCCGGCCGCGGTGGTCCAGGAGCCGGGCGCCGAGTGCGCGCAGCGCGCCGGCGCCGCCGTCCGACGTGCCGGAGTCGCCGCAGCCGACGAGGACGCGCCGGACGCCCAGGTCCAGTGCGGCGCCGATGAGCTGGCCGACGCCGTGGGTCGTGGTGGTGCCCGGGTCGCGCCGGCCGGCCGGTACGAGCGAGAGGCCCGCGACGGCGGCCATCTCGACGACGGCGGTCGCCGTACCGGGCGCGGTGCCCCCGAGGAGTGCGAAGTGGCTGCTGACGGGGTCTCCGACCGGGCCGGTCGCGGTGTACGGGACCAGCCGGCCGCCGGTCGCGGCGGCCAGCGCCTCGGCGGTGCCCTCGCCCCCGTCCACCAGCGGGATGAGATCGACCTCCGCGTCGGGGACCACCCTGAGCAGGCCCTCGGCGATGGACTCGGCGACCTGGCGGGCGGAAAGGGACTCCTTGAAGCCGCTGGGGGCGATGGCGATGCGGTAGCTCATGGCTGGGTCTCCAGACGAACGGGCACGCCGAGCAGCGGCCAGACGGCGAGGGCGAAGAGCAGGACGAGGGCCGCTGTGAGCGGCGCGAGCACGGCGGAGAGCCGGAGCAGATCACGCGGGGTGTAGGTGGGTGTGCCGGGCAGGTCGGCGAAGAGCGCGACGGGTTTCGCGGAGGCGGGCAGGGTGTGGCAGAACCCGGCCGCGGCGGTCGAGGCGAGCGCGGCGGCCATCGGGTTGACGCCGGCGCCGATGGCCGCGACGACCACCAGCGGGACCAGTACGGAGGAGCGGGCCGAGCGGGACTGAAGGGCCAGATGGGCGGCCGTACTGATCACCACCACCCCGGTGAGGAACGCCCACGGTGGGATGGCGGAGCCGCCCGGGACCCAGCTGACCAGCCACGCGGCGGCTCCCGAGTCGGCGAGGGCGACACCCATCGCCATGGTCGCCGCCATGAAGAGCAGCAGCGGCCAGGGCACCGTACGCAGCCCGTCCTTGAGCCCGACGGTCCCGAGCGCGGGGGACGCGGCGACGACCGCGCCGATCAGCGCGACCACCGCCGGTGACACGCCGTGCAACGGTTCGCTGCACCACAGCACGACCACGGTCCCGAGCAGCAGCGCGCACCGCGCCTCCGACGAGGTCAGCGGGCCGTCGACCGGGGTGCCCGAGTGCTCCTGGATCTCCGCCGCGGTGATCCTGACGGGTCCGCGCCGGTCGGCGCGTGTCGTGGTCGTCAGGAGCACCGCCTCGGCGGCGAGATGGGAGCTGACGACGGCGAGCGGCAGCCCGAGCAGCAGCCACTCGACAAATCCCAGCCGCTGTCCGGTCTGCTCCCACAGCACGCTGACGGTGATCAGATGCGCGCCCGCGCCGATCAGGGTGGCGACGGCGGAGAGCAGGATGACGGTCGGGAAGAGCAGCGCGAGCATCACCACCAGGCGCTTGCGGTCGGCGAGCGCCTTGGCGAGTGCCAGGAAGACCGGCAGGGCGAGGGCCGCGCGCCCCGAGGTGGCGGGTACGGCGAAGGCGGTGACCACCAGCGCGGCCGTGGTCAGATGCGTCAACTGCCGTACGGTACGGGCCCCGCCGACCAGGAAGGCCGCGGCCCGGCCCGCGAGCCCGGTTCCCGTGACCGCGGCCGCCAGGACGAACGCGCAGATCAGCAGCCACACCGTCTCGTCGCCGAGCGTCGCGAACAGCGTCTCGCTGCTGATCACCCCCGTCGCGGTCAGCGCCAGCCCGGCGCCCAGGGCGATATACGTGTCGTCCACCGGGGTGGCGATCCAGGCGCAGGTGGCGAGGGCGAAGACGCCGAGCGTGAGCCGCGCGTCACCGCTCAGGCCCGGGAGCGAACCGGGCACGGCGAGCAGTGCGCAGATACTGAGTACGGCACAGAGCCAGCCGGCCTGCCGGAACGAGAGGGTCACGAAGAACAGTTTTCGTCCGTGCGGTGAGCCCCGAATGAACGCTTTGTGAAAGGGAGTTCATGTGGCGGGCCGGTGGCCGTCACGGCATCCGGTAGCCCATGCCCCGTACGGTCTCCAGCCGCTGGGCGCCCAGCTTCTTGCGCAGGGCCCGTACGTATACGTCCACGATGTTGGAGCCGGGGTCGAAGTCGTACCCCCAGACATGGGAGAGGATCTGCTCACGAGAGAGCACCTGGCCCGGATGGCGCAGAAACAGTTCGAGCAGTACGAACTCACGGGCCGTCAGATCGACGGTCAGCTCGCCCGAACGCGCCCTGCGGGTACGCAGATCCAGGCTGAGGTCGCCACTGCGCAACATCGTCACCTCGGGCGCCCGCGCGGCGGTGCGCAGCCGCAACCGTATCCGCGCGAGCAGTTCCTCGAAGCGGAACGGCTTCGTCATCCAGTCGTCGGCGCCGCCCTCCAGCCCGGCCACGGTGTCCCGTACGGAGTCCCGCGCCGTCAGCACGATGACCGGCAGTGTCACCCGCGCCTCGCGCAGCTCCCGCAGCACGGTGAAGCCGTCGCGCCCCGGCAGCCCGATGTCGAGCAGCACCAGATCGAAGCCGCCGGTGACGGAGTACTCCAGGGCCGAGTCGCCGTCGGCGGCCACGGTGGTGGTGAAGCCGTTGGCGCGCAGCCCCTTCTCCACGAAGGAGGCGATGCGTTCCTCGTCCTCGGCGATCAGTATGCGGTTCATGAACTCGTCTCCAGGATGAGTACGAAGGTGGCGCCGCCGCCCTCGGTGGGGCGCAGCTCGACCCGGCCCCGGTGGCCTTCGGCGATCGCCCTGACGATCGCCAGGCCGAGCCCGGCGCCGCTGGTGCGGGCGCCGCGGCGGGCCGTACCGCGGCGGAACCGTTCGAAGATCACCTCCGCGTCCTGCGGCTGTACGCCGGGGCCGTTGTCGGTGACATGGAGCTCGATCCGGTCGCCGTGCGCCCGCGAGCCGATCCGTATGCGCTGCCCCGGCACGGTGTGCTGCACGGCGTTCTGCGCGAGCTGCACCATCGCCTGGGTGATGCGCTGCGGATCGAGCCGCGCCTCGCGGTCCGCGACCCCGTCAAGCAGCCAGTCCCGGTCGCCCAGGGTCCGCGCCTTTACGAAGACATCGGCGGTCAGCTCGGCGAGCTGGACCGGCTCAGGACTGATGAAGTCGGGCCGTTCGGCCTTGGCGAGCAGCAGCAGATCCTCGACGATGCGGCTCATCCGGTCCAGCTCGTCGGTGACCAGACGCACGGTCTCCTCCCGGTCGGCCGGGTCGTCGCCCATCACCTCCAGATGGCCGCGCACGATGGTGATGGGCGTACGCAGCTCGTGCCCGGCGTCGTCGACGAACTCCCGCTGCGCGGCGAACGCCCGCTCCAGCCGGTCGAGCATCCCGTTGAAGGTCTCGGCGAGGGCCGCGATGTCGTCCCGGCCCTTGACGGGGATACGACGGGTGAGGTCCTGCTCGGTGAGTTGCGCCGCGGTGATCCGTACGACCCGTACCGGCGCGAGTATGCGGCCCGCGACCGCCCAGCCGATGCCGGTCGTCATCAGCAGCGCCACCCCCGAGATGACCAGCAGCGTACGGAACGTCTCGTTGGCGACGGCCCGTTCCCGGTCCGCGTGGAAGGCGACGACGAACGCGCCGGGCGCCGCGTCGCCCGCCGGGTCTATGGCGACCTTCGCCCAGCGCAGCTCGCCCCGCGAGCGGTGCAGGGTGCCGGAGGCCGCCTCGGAGGCGAAGATCCGGGTCAGCGCGTCGTCGTCCCGCCACAGGGCGGTCTTGTCCGGGAGGTCGCGGCGCTGCCGGATCACATGCGGCTTGGGTTCGGCGGCCCGGATCAGGCCGAGCAGTTCCTCGTCCGCGTCGGAGTACTGGCGTTGCAGGAACACCCGGAGCAGTCGGCGCGGGTCGGTGAACCGCTCGCCGGTCTCCGGGTCGACGCCCTGGCTGACGAAGTTCGCGAACTCGCCGGTCTCCTGGGTGAGCAGCTGGCTGATCCGCTGGTCGACGTCCCGCAACAGGATCGAGCGGGTGGTGGTGGCCACGGCGGCCAGCGCGATCGCCATCACCACCAGCAGCCACAGGAGGATCCGTACCCGGGCGGAGATACGGCGCGAGTCAGCCGTCTTCACCGGTGTCGTCACCGCGGTCGTCATCGTCGTCACCGTCGGTGGCCGAGGGCCCGGGTACGACGGCGTCGCTCGGGGTGGCGCCGGGGCCGGCGCTCTTCGAGGGGCCCGGAGTGGTGTCCGGCAGCACGCCGGGCGTGCCGGACGGTGTGGTGCCCAGCTCCACCTTGGGCGGCACCTTGGGCGCGTCGGGACTGTCCGTCATCGCGTAGCTGGTCGCGGCGATACCGAGCGGGATGGCGACGACCGCCGCCAGGGCCGCCAGACGAGGAGAGAAAGCCATGTCCGTCATGGTGCCGGGCGCGGGAGAGGCGGGGATGAGCGCCGGATGAGGATTTCTTCATCCGCCGCCGCGACCGCCGTCGACGCCGGGCACCGACGCCGAGGGGACCTAAGCGTCGAGTCCGATGGCGAAGGCGGCTTCCAGGTCGTGCTGGGAGTACGTACGGAACGCCACATGCGTGTCCGTGGCCTCGACGCCCTCGATCTTGCTGATCCGGCCGGGGATCACCTCCGCCAGATCGTCGTGCCTGGGGACCCGGACCATGGCGATCAGGTCGTACGTACCGGTGACCGAGAAGACCTCGCTGACGCTGTCGAGGGCCGCGATCGACTCCGCGATCTCGGGGATCCGGTCGACGCTGGTCTTGATGAGCACGATCGCGGTGATCACGGTTGGCGTTCTCCCTCGGTGGCCGCGGCTGGGTCTTTCACTCTATCGGTACGCCAGTAACGCACCCAGGCGAAGAGGAAGCCCGTGCCGAACCCCACCACATGCGCGAGATAGGCGACCCCGGGGCCGGCCTCCGCGCCCCGCGCCGCCATCCACTGGAGCACGAACCAGAAGATCAGCACGATCCAGGCGGGGAAGCGGAGCGGCAGGAAGAGCAGAAACGGGAAGAGGCTGGTGACCCGGGCCCTGGGGAAGAGATAGAGAAAGGCACCGAGCACCCCCGAGATCGCGCCGGAGGCTCCCACCAGCGTCTGGTCCGAGTCGGCGTTGGCCGCCGCGTACACGAACAGCGCGAAGTAGCCGACGCTGAGATAGAAGAGCGCGAACCGCGCCCGGCCCATCCGCTCCTCGGCCATCGCCCCGAAGACATACAGAAAGAGCATGTTGCCCAGCAGATGCAGCCAGCTGCCGTGGACGAAGAGCGCGGTCAGCGGGGTGAGCAGGGCGTGCGGGGTGCCGCGCAGCAGATTGACCGGGATGACGCCCCACCGTTCGAAATACGCGCTCTGGGTCGCGAGGAGCGTGTCCCCCTTCCCGTACCCCGGATTGAACCCCGACAGCGGGCTGACCAGGAAGACCAGACAGCAGAGGCCGATCAGTCCGTAGGTCACCACTGGGCCGTCGGCCGCCGTCCGCCACTTGATCATGGACAGAGCATTGCGTACCTGGACCGACTGGTACAGAGTGCCTCGCCGCCCCCTGGAGTGGCCGCCAGGCCGTAGGGTTGCTGGCATCACACGCGTGTCCCCGGCGTCCGGCGCGTTTCGAGGGCGCACCGCGGGACACCGCACGAGGGACGACGAAAAGAGGACGGCGACGATGACGACGGTTCCCCAGCCGACGGCCGCTACCCGGTGGCGCTGCACGCTGTGCGGCAATCTCACGCGCTTCGATGTGACCCGCTCCGCGAAGACCGTCGAGTACGTCCATCTGGACCTGGCCGGGGAGCCGAAGGTCGAGGAGCGCGAGGTGGTCAGTGAGACCATCGAGTCGGTGCGGTGCCGTTGGTGCAACGCCGTGGACCAGATCGAGCTGGTGGACAGGCCAGGGGCCGGTTCCTGAGGGAGCCGCCCGAAAGGGGTAGATGGGGTGACGGATCGTGGAGCAGCCCGCGAGCGGTGCTGAGCCGGCCGGTGCGGCCGGCGGTGACGCCGCGGAGGCGCTCGACCGCCCGCTCCCGGACGGGGTACGGCGCCGGGTCGTCGCGCTGGTCTCCGATGCCTTCGGCGGGCTGACCGTCACCGAACTTCCCGCGCAATTGCGGCAGTACGCCCGGTTCACCCCGAGCAGGCGGGCGAAGTTCGCGGGGAACGCGATGGCCGCCGCCCTGGAGAGCGATCCGGTGTTCCGGCAGCGGATCGGGGAGCGGATCAGCCAGTCCCAGCCCGAGCTGGCCGCGGCCCTGGAGGCGGGCTCGCCGCCCGCCGCGGCCGATCCCGTCGATGTCGCCGCCGCCGCGTATGTCCTCAGACCGCCGGGGTGGGTGAAGCTGGCGGCCGCCGCCGGCGAGGAGGCCCAGCGGGCGGACGCCGAGCGGGCCGGTGCGGAGGCCCGGCGTGAGCTGGAGCGGCTTCGTGAGGAGCTGGCCGCCGCCAGGGCGCTGACGAAGAGCGAGACCGAACGGCTGCGTACGGAGCTGGAGGCGGCCCGCAAGGAGTCCGAATCGCTCCATCGCAAGCTGCGCAGCGCCCAGAGCGATGTGAAGCGGGGCGAGGCCGCGCTGCGCCGCGCGAACGCGGAGTCCGAGGCGTTCCGGGCCGAGTCCGCGGTGCAGATCTCCGCCGCGGAGAGCGAGACGCGCCGGATCAGGGCGCGTCTCGGTGAGGCGGAGGCGGCTGTCGAGGCGAGCCGCCGGGCCGCCCGCGAGGGCCGCTCGGTGGAGGACATGCGGCTGCGGCTGCTGCTTGACACGGTGCTGGAGTCGGCGCAGGGGCTGCGGCGCGAGCTGGCGCTGCCGCCCGCCGCCGCCCGCCCCGCGGACACCGTCGACGCGGTGGAGCCCGGCCGGATGTCTCCCAAGGACGTGGCGGCCCGCGCGCTCTCCGAGACCGATCCCGCGCTGCTCGACCAGTTGCTCGCGCTGCCGCAGGCACATCTGATCGTGGACGGCTACAACGTCACCAAGACCGGCTATCCGACGATGCCGCTGGAGAAGCAGCGGCTGCGGCTGCTGGGCGGGCTCGCCATGCTCGCGGCGCAGACGGGCGCCGAGATGACCTGTGTCTTCGACGGCGCCGAGCTGGCGGCGCCGGTGCTGCTCGCCCCGCCGCGCGGGGTGCGGGTGCTGTTCTCCAAACCGGGCGTGACGGCGGACGAGTTGATCCGCCAGCTCGTCAGGGCGGAGCCGCCGGGCCGGCCCGTGGTGGTCGTCTCCACCGACCGGGAGGTCGCGGACGGGGTCGCCAGGGCCGGCGCCAGGCCGGTCGCGTCCGCCTTGCTACTGAAGCGGCTTTCGCGCGTCTGATGCCGATCACACCCTGATCGTGGCACTGGTCAACTCATGCGAACAATGACCGAATTGAGCGCCCATCTCCGCAGCGCAGCGTCAAATGTCCATGACTGCCTGTGTGGTGTCTGTAAATTATGTGCGTCCCCACCGAGTTTTTCCCTGGAAGGATTTGAAGTGATCACAAGAAGGTCACTAGGGTCAGGCCTCGAACCTTCGCGCGGTTGATCATCCATCCGGGGTGACAGCGAAGGAACCGCCGATTTCGTGCAGTTCGGCCCGGTTGAGTCCAGTTCAGTTCGCTGGAGGGGTGGACGCAGGAAGCCGGGACTTCGCGTCCCCCACTGCCCGGTAGGCGGCTGAGGAAGAAGGAGCTCGCCTCCGTGGCGTCCCACCGTCGACCCAAGCAGCCGAGCCGCGCCCGTGTGACCGTGCTCACCGCTACCGCCGCCGCTGCCGTTGCTCTCAGCTCCCAGGCCGCACACGCCGACCCGAAGCCGAGCAAGGAAGACGTCAAGGAAAAGGTCGACAAGCTCTACGAGGACGCGGAGAAGGCCACCGAGAAGTTCAACGGGGCCAAGGAGGCGCAGGGCAAGCTCGAAAAGCAGGTCGACGCCCTCCAGGACAAGGTCGCCCGCGGCCAGGACGAGCTCAACGACCTGCGCGACGGCCTCGGTTCGATGGCCAGCGCCCAGTACCGCACCGGTGGCATCGACCCGGCCGTGCAGCTGTTCCTCTCCTCGGACCCGGACAGCTACCTGGAGAAGGCGTCCACGCTCGACCAGGTCAGCGCCAAGCAGGCCGACACGCTCCAGCAGATCCAGTCCAAGCAGCGGACCCTCGCGCAGCAGCGCCAGGAGGCCCAGAGCAAGGTCACGGACCTCGCGGAGACCCGCAAGCAGCTCGGCGAGAAGAAGGACGAGGTCCGGGCCAAGCTCGCCGAGGCGCAGAAGCTGCTCAACACACTGACCGCGCAGGAGCGCCAGGCACTCGCCCAGGAGGAGGAGTCCCGCGCCAGCCGCGACGGCGGTACCTCCTCGCGCGCCGACCTCGGCAACGTCGGGTCCTCCTCGCAGCTCGCCGCCGCCGCGTTCGCCGCCGCCCAGAGCAAGATCGGCACCCCGTACGTCTACGGCGCCAGCGGCCCCGGCTCGTTCGACTGCTCCGGGCTGACCTCCTGGGCGTTCGCGCAGGCCGGCGCGACCATACCCCGTACCTCCCAGGCCCAGGCCAACGCCGGTACGCGCCTCGGGATGAGCCAGCTCAAGCAGGGCGACCTGGTCATCTTCTACGGCGACCTGCACCACGTCGGCTTCTACGCGGGCAACGGCCAGGTGCTGCACGCCCCCAAGCCCGGTGCCAACGTGCGCTACGAGTCCATCAACAACATGCCGTTCCAGTTCGGTGTCCGGATCGTCTGACGGCCGCTGACACCCGCCCATTCGGGCGAATTCCCGCTACGCACGCTGACGCCGCGCCCCGCCGATGACCTTGTGGTCTCCGGTGGGGCGCCGTTTTGTGTGCGCGGGGCGGTCGTTGGTCGCTCCGTGGTCGCACGGCTACTGTCTGCTGCGCGCAGCTCCGGCCAGCGGTCCGCCCGTCGGGCGGCAGGGGCTGCGTCAGTGCGTACAGCGGAAGGAAGTGCGGCTTCCTGTGGTGTCCCATCGCCGCCCCTCACAGCCCGGTCTGGGCCTCGGCGCCCGTAACAGCGCGATCGCAGTGTCCGCCGCGGCGGCCACGGCCGCGGCGGCGCTCGGAGCCGCCCCCGCGGGCGCCGACCCGCAGCAGACGCCGGAGGCCACCCGCGCCCAGGTCGACCGGCTCTACGAACAGGCCGAGAGGGCCACCGAGTTGTACAACAAGGCGAGCGAACAGGCGGGACGGCTGCGCGTCTTGGTCGACCAGGCGCAGGACAGCGCCGCCCGTGGCCAGGAGCGCGTCAACAAGATGCGCGGAGCGCTCGGGTCACTCGCCGGCGCCCAGTACCGCTCGGGCGGCATCGATCCGGCCCTCGCCCTGCTGCTCTCCTCCGACCCCGACAGCTATCTCGACAAGGCCTCCGTCCTGGACCGGGTCGGCGCCCGCCAGTCCGGCACCCTGAGGGAACTCCAGCAGGCCCAGCGGAGGCTGGGACAGGTGCGTATGGAAGCCGCCCACGACCTCACCGAGCTGGAGCGCA
This sequence comes from Streptomyces sp. NPDC056835, assembly GCF_042789485.1. Classification (NCBI taxonomy): domain Bacteria; kingdom Bacillati; phylum Actinomycetota; class Actinomycetes; order Kitasatosporales; family Streptomycetaceae; genus Streptomyces; species Streptomyces sp. NPDC056835. Next base: position 4,302 of record NZ_JBHUBB010000065.1, on the reverse strand, counting down.
GCAGGGCCGCCGTATCCCGGCACAAGCGCACCGTCGAACGCAAACTCGCCGAGGCGCGCCGGCTGCTCGACTCGCTGCCGAGCGCCGACCGCGACTCCTACGACCGGGCCTCACGCTCCGACCGGGGCGAGGGATCCGCGCTCATGGGCGGCGTACCGGCCTCGGGGCGCGCCGCGGCGGCGGTACGCGCCGCCCAGAACGCGGTGGGCAGGCCCTACGTCTGGGGCGCCAACGGGCCCGCCGGCTTCGACTGTTCCGGGCTCACCCAGTGGTCGTACGCGCAGGCGGGCGTCGGACTGCCGCGCACCTCCCAGGCGCAGCGGTACGCGGGCCGGCAGGTCCCGCTCTCCGCCGCGCGCCCCGGTGACCTCGTGGCGTACCGCGACGACGCCAGTCACATCGGCATGTACGCGGGCAACGGCCAGGTGATCCACGCCCCGTACCCCGGAGCCTCGGTGCGCTACGACCCGGTCGGCATGATGCCGGTCTCGTCGGTCACGCGCGTCTGATCGGTACCGGTCCGCCGGCCACCCCGTACGATCGGCGGCGTGGCAGGTCGGGCGCGTACGGCGGCAGGACGGCACGGCGCGTGGGGACGTACGGCCGTGCCGTGGCTCGTCGCGCTGCTGCTGGCGGCGGGCTGTACGGCCCCCGAGAAGGCCCCCGACACCGCCACCGACGCGATCGGGCGGACCTTGGAACGGCGGGCCGCCGCCGTGATGGACCGGGACGAGGACGCGTATCTCGCCGTCCTCGCCCCCTCCGCGCGGACCCTGCGCGCCACCGCGCGCGAGGAGTTCGAGAACCTCGCGGACGTGCCGCTCGGCTCCTGGACGTACCACCTCACCGACATCGAACGCGCCGGTGACCGGGCCACCGTCCAGGCCGAACTGCGCTACCGGATCGCCGGCTACGACACCGCGCCGGTCTCCACGCCCCGGACGCTGGCGCTGGAGGAGAGCGGGGGGAGCTGGTACGTGACCGGGGACCGGCCCGGCGCGGGCGGCGCCCCACAGCTCTGGCAGCAGGGCGAGGTACGGGCCGTACGCGGCACGCACAGCCTCGTCCTCGGCGTCGGAGCGGGCGAGACCGCCGAAGCGCGGCTGCGCGGCATCGCGACCGCCGCCGACCGGGCCGTACCCGCCGTGGACGACGCCTGGCCGGGCACGTGGGCGCGCCGGGTGGTGCTGCTCGTGCCGGACTCCCTGGAATCCATGGCCGGGCTGCTGGGGGCGCCCGCGGCCGGATACCGCGGCATCGCGGCGGTCACCACCGGCGAGGTCGGCTCCCCGGGCGCGGCGCCCGCCGACCGGATCGTGGTGAACCCCGAGGCGTACGCCGCCCTGAGCACCTACGGACAGCGGATCGTCCTCACCCACGAGACCGCCCATGTCGCGACCCGCGCCGCCACCTCGGCCGCCACTCCGGCGTGGCTCTCGGAGGGCTTCGCCGACTGGGTCGCGTACCGGGGCAGTGACCGGACGGCGGGCGAGATCGCCCCCGAACTCCAGCGCGCCGTCCGCCGCGGGGAGACGCCCTCCGAACTGCCGTCCGACGAGGACTTCGCCTTCGGCGGCGACGCCGACCGGCTGGCCCGTTCCTACGAGGGCGGCTGGCTGGCCTGCGAACTGATCGCCCGGGACTGGGGCGAGCGGCGGCTGACCGACTTCTACCGCGCGGTCGGGGCGCACCCGGGGCGCGAAGGAGCGGTGGAGAAGGCGGCGCACGACGTGCTCTCCACCACGCCCGACGACCTCACCGCACGTTGGCGCGACTTCGCGCGTCAGCGTCTGGCCTGACCGCGAGCGCGTCCCCGTCGCGCCGCCGGGGCCCGGAGACCGTGTCCCGCCACAGGCGCGCACAGGCGATCAAGGTCGCCGCGACCAGCAGCCCGTTCCGTACGGCCAGCAGCAGGACGCCCATCGGGTCGCCGGCCACCACATGCGAGAACAGCAGCGGGAATTCGAGCAGCGTCACCGCGGTCGCGGCCACCACCAGCCACGCGGGGAGGGTCATCCGGCTCGCCCGCAGCGTCAGACAGACGGCCGCCAGACCGACCAGCCAGAGCATGTACTGCGGGCTGATCACCCGGCTCGTGGTGGTGAACAGCAGCACGGCGGCGAGGGCCGCGTCGTACGGCGTGCCCGAGGTGAACGCGCGCGCCCTCAGCCGCCACACCAGCAGCCAGCCGAAGGCCACTACGGTCAGCGCCAGCGCGGCGTTGCTGACCAGCGGGACATACGGTCCGACGAACTCCACGGATCCGTAGTTGAGCAGCACGCTCCCGTTCCAGCCGTAATGCCTCGCCACCTGGAAGACCATCGCGCCCAGCGACTCGATCTCGGTGCCCCGGTCGCGCTGGAAGGTGAGGAACGCCAGCGCCCCGGGCATCGCGGCGGAACAGACCACGACCAGCAGGGCCGCCACCACCGCGGCCGTCGCCCACGAGCGCCGGGTGGCCCGGCCGCGAGGGGTGCCCACCAGCAGCAGGACCGGCCACACCTTCAGCAGCGCGCCGAACCCGGCGAGCGCCCCCAGCAGCCGCGGCCTGCGCACCCCGGCGAGCAGGGCCGCGACCGCCACCGCCGTCACCATCAGGTCGTAGCGCGCGTACGCCGTCGGACCCAGCAGCGGCACCCCCGCCACCCACACCCACGCGCCTCCCGGGGACCGGCCGGTCCGCCGGCCCGCGTACAGCAGAAGACCGAAGGCCACCGCGTCACAGAGCAGCGCCAGCACGAAGAACGCGGAGGCGTAGCCGAGGAACGGCAGCACCGCGGGCGAGATGATCGCCAGCACGGCGGCCGGCGGATACTGCCAGGTCACATCGTCCAGCGGATACGTGCCGGTCTTCAGCACCTCGTACCAGCCCTGGTAGATCACCGAGACATCGCCGGTGACGTCGGGCCCCGGCAGCGTGACGACCTTGAAGACGCAGAGCAGCAGCGCCGCCCTGGTGAGGGCCCACACCGCGACCGGGAACCGTGTGCCGTGCGCGCCCGCCATGACCGCCTCATCCTCGTCCGACTCGTACGTGCTCGCGGGAGTCATGATGCCGGGCGGTGCTGTGCGGGAGCCACGAGGCAGGGCCGCCGGTGCGTTGGGTACTGTCTGCGGCGATGCACAAGACATTGATCGTGACCAATGACTTTCCGCCCAGGCCGGGCGGCATCCAGGCGTTCCTGCACAACATGGCGCTCCGTCTGGACCCCGAGCGGCTCGTCGTCTACGCCTCCACCTGGAAGCGCGGGCGCGAGGGCGCGGAGGCGACCGCCGCGTTCGACGCGGAGCAGCCGTTCACCGTCGTACGCGACCGTACGACGATGCTGCTGCCGACCCCGCGCGTCACCCGCAGAGCCACCCGGCTGCTGCGCGAGCACGGCTGCGAGTCGGTCTGGTTCGGCGCCGCGGCCCCGCTCGGTCTGATGGCCCCCGCCCTGCGCGCCGCCGGCGCCCGGCGCCTGGTCGCCACCACGCACGGCCACGAGGCCGGCTGGGCCCAGCTGCCCGCCTCCCGGCAGCTGCTGCGGCGCATCGGCGAGGGCACGGACACGATCACCTATCTCGGTGAGTACACGCGCTCGCGCATCGCCGCCGCGCTCACCCCTGAGGCCGCCGCGCGCATGGTGCAACTGCCGCCCGGCGTCGACGAGAAGACCTTTCACCCGGGCTCGGGCGGCCAGGCCGTCCGCGAACGGCTCGGCCTCGCGGACCGGCCCGTCGTGGTCTGCGTCTCCCGGCTGGTCCCGCGCAAGGGCCAGGACACGCTGATCCTCGCGCTGCCCGCGATCCTGGAGCGGGTGCCTGACACCGTGCTGCTGATCGTGGGCGGCGGGCCGTACGAGGGTGCGCTGCGGAAGCTGGCGGCCGACACGGGGGTGGCCGGCTCGGTACGTTTCACCGGCGCCGTCCCCTGGTCGGAACTGCCCGCCCACTTCGGCGCCGGCGACGTCTTCGCGATGCCGTGCCGCACCCGGCGCGGCGGGCTCGACGTCGAGGGCCTGGGCATCGTCTATCTGGAGGCGTCGGCGACGGGGCTTCCGGTGATCGCGGGCGACTCGGGCGGGGCGCCGGACGCGGTGCTGGAGGGGGAGACGGGCTGGGTGGTGCGCGGGGGGCCGCGGGAGGTGGCGTCGGCGGAGACGGCGGAGCGGGTGGTGGCGCTGCTGCGGGACGCGGAGCTGAGGCGGCGGATGGGGGAGCGGGGGCGGGAGTGGGTGGAGGAGAGGTGGCGCTGGGACTTGCTGGCGTCGCGGCTCAGGTCGTTGCTTTAGCGCTGCGGCGCGCTGTGCGGGGTGCGCC
>NZ_JBHUBB010000064.1:0-22425 GCF_042789485.1 Streptomyces sp. NPDC056835 | reverse complement strand
GAGATCCTCACCAAGGTCCGACTCGTCCAGACCAGCGTGAAGAAACTCGTCAATAACAACTCGAAGTAACACGATCAGAATCACAAGACACTAGGGCTGACATCGCGTCCTAAGTTTGAGAAAACGAAGGGGGCGTACGTGAAGTTCCCGCGCGCCCCCGGCCAACTCGGTGACTACGCCGGTCAGTCGAGCCCGTACAACTCGCGGTACGAAGGGAACGTCCCGCCGGACCCCGCCACGCTCTCAGCCGCCTCGACGGCGGAGACGATTGCCCTGGTCACGGCGTCCGCTCCGGCCGCCAGTACCTCATTGAGCGCGAGCGGATCCCCCTCGGCGAGGGAGAGTTGACCCGTCGCCAGAGCAAAAACCGTGTCTCCGTCGTTGAGCAGATGCACGGGACGGACGGCGCGCGCGATGCCGTCGTGCGCCGTGCCCGCGAGCTTGTGCGCCTGTGCCCGGGACAGTTCGGCGTCGGTGGCGACGACGGCCAGCGTGGTGTTGAGCGGTGGGGGTCCGTTCCGCTCGCGCAACTCGGCCAGCCGCCGCTGGGCCGCCTCGTGGACCTCGGGCGCCGGGTACTCCGTACGGCCGTTGAGGTAGCGCCCGTACAGCACGCCCGTCAGCGGATCGATCACGGAACCCGCCGCGTTGGCCACGACCAGGGCGGCCACGGTGATCCCGGAGTCCAGCACCAGGCTCGCCGTACCGACCCCGCCCTTGACCGGGCCGACGAGAGCGCCCGTCCCGGCGCCCACGCCGCCCTCCGCGACCGGTGACCCAATCGCCGTACCGGCCGCCGCCTCCACGGCCGCCCGGCCCGTCGCCGCGTCCGGCCGGACCCGCCAGTCACCACCGCGCCCCAGGTCGAAGACCCCGGCCGCCGGCACGACCGGCACCACCTGGGACGGGTCGGGGCCGACCCGGATGCCGCGCCCGCGCTCCTCCAGCCACGCCATCACCCCGGACGCCGAGTCGAGCCCGTACGCGCTGCCGCCCGTCAGCACGACCGCCTCAACGCGCTGGACGATATTGCGTGGATCGAGAGCGTCGGTCTCCCGGGTGGCCGGCCCGCCGCCCCGTACGTCCACCGCGGCCACCACCCCGCCCTCCGGGGCGAGAACGACGGTGGTGCCGGTCAGCGCCCGGTCCCCGGCCACTCGGGCGTGCCCCACCCGCAGGCCCGCCACGTCGGTCAGTGCGTCATTGGATGTCATGAACCCCCATCCGTACCACGGTGGTCCGCGCGCCCGGCAAGTGTCACCCCCACCGCCACGGTCGCCGCCACCGGCCGCGACGCGAGGACCGCCCGAGCCCCGAGGAACGTACAGGCGACGACCACTGCCGCCGAGACCGGCAGGACGAGCGGCTGCGCCGTACCGGCCTTGAAGTGGCGCGCGTGCGGCAGCCGCACCCCGGCCCGGGCGACCGCGACGACGAAGCACAGGTCGATGAAGAGCTCCAGCGGCGTCGCGGCACGGCGGACCTAGGTGTGGCCGGGAGCGGTCATACGGCGCAGAAGCGCTGTCGCGTGGGTCGGCGTCGTGCGCCCGGCGCAGCAGAGGTACGGGTGGTGGCGGGGCGGTGAGGCGCGTGCTGAGTGCCGGCCCGACCGGGAAGGGGCGCTCCCGGCAGCCCTCGTCCGCGCCGGTGCGGACCGCGCCCCCGTACCCTGGAGCCATGAGCACCGCCCCCACCCCCGAGCCGCCGGCAGCGGAGCAGCCCCAGCCGTCCCGGCCGCCCCGCCCCAATCCGGCGTTGATCTTCGACGATCCGCTGGACCAGCAGTCGACGGACGATACGGACCGTGGCTGGGGAGACCGACCCGCCGGGAGCGGTGACAGTGCGGCCGATCTCGCCCGCTTCCTCGACGAAAAGCCGCCCCACCACCTCTGACCAGCGGTGCGGCAATCAGCCGCTACGAATTGCCCTGCCCCGAGGTGGTCTGACCGGTGGTGGTCTGACCGGCTGTGGTCTGTCCAGGAACGGCCGTGCCGGCCCCGCGCTGCGCGATCAGGGTGTCCCTGATCTCCTTCAGCACCTCCAGCTCGCTGACCTCCGCGGCTTCCTGAACCTCTTCCTGAGCCGCCTGCTGCCTGGCCCGCCTGGCGAGGTACTTGGACATCGGCAGGACCATGAGGAAGTACACGACGGCCGCCGTGATCAGGAACGTGAGGACCGCGCTCAGCACCGTTCCCCACATGATCGGGATGCCGCTCACGACCTCGCCCGCGTCGTTCGTCTCGCACGGCGACTTCAGGCACGAGCTGTACTTGTTCAGATCCTGGGTGCCGAACGCGCCGACCACCGGGTTGATCAGACCCTTGACGACCGAGTTCACCACATTCGTGAACGCCGCGCCGATAACCACCGCGACCGCGAGGTCGATCACGTTGCCGCGCATCAGGAAGGCCTTGAAGCCCTCCAACACGCTCTCCTTCTTCTTGCTCACGAGTGAGCCTTTCTTCGCATGTGCGGTAGAGGTGACAATCAGCTTCGCAACCTACGGCAGCGCGTGCCCACACTGTCCAATCCGCAGACGCGATCAGGCGACCCCACAGTTCGCCAGTGCGAGTGTGAACGCGCCTGCCCAGCGCGAGCCACCCCCGGACGAGCCGCCCCCGCACGAGCCGGCTCAGCACAGCGTCACCGCCAGCCGTGATGTGACGCCCGCGGCGGCCAGCTCCGTGGCGGTCGCGCGTGGAACGGACAGGACGATCAGCGCCCCGCCGTCCCCTGTGTCCATGACGGTCTCCCGTGCCTTCGGAACCTCGGTCACCCGGGCGCCCGAGGCCACCACCCTCGCCTCCGGCGCCCCCTCCACCGCCGCGATCACATCCACCCGGTCTCCTCGGCGAAGCAGCCGGACCGTCGCCGCGTCCGCGATACGGACCGGCGCGGACACCAGCTCCGCGGCCCGCTGAGCGCGGGACGGCCGGGACGGTGTCGCCGCTGCCACAGCGCCGGGCGCAGCGGACTCCGCACGGGCTTCGGCGTCCGCCGCCGCACCGACGGAGCCCCCCGCTCCGGCGGCGGCCAGCGCGGCAGCCGTCATGGCAAGACCGGCCGCCGTCGCGCGCCGCCGCCTGAACAGGGCTCTGCGCAGCCGCCGGCCTGAGCCCCGTACCCGCAGCGGATCGAAGTGCGGCACACCGCATGGCTCGGGCGCGGCGGGCGAGGGGAGAGGGGAAGGAAAGAGTGAGGAGAGTGGGGAGGGGACGGGCGAGGAGCCCGGAAGGGGAGGAAGGGACGGATCATGCGAGAAGGAACGGGACATGGCAACCACCACCTGCCGTGAGGAGTTCTGCGGTCGCTCCTCACGATGCACGGTCCGTCACGATCCCGCGGCGGCCTGTGGATCAGCCGCCGGTTGTGGACAACTTCCTCACTCGCCGGGGTGGTTCAGGCCGGCGTCGCCGCAATTCCCGGTTTCTCGCGCATGGTTCGCGAGAGGGCCGGGCACATCGTGATCAGGGCAGCTCGATCCCGGTGTCGATCCCGTCCAGAGCGTGTGCGCACAGGCAGTCGCGCGTCTCGCTCGCCTGCAATCCGCCCACCGCGTCGAACAGCACCGTGCGCAGGCGGCCGACATTCGAGGCGAAGACCTTGAGGACCTCCTCGTGGGAGACCCCCTCGCCGGTCTCCGCGCCCGCGTCCAGATCCGTCACCAGAGTCATGGAGGTGTAGCAGAGCCCCAGTTCACGAGCGAGTACCGCCTCGGGGTGCCCGGTCATCCCGACCACCGACCAGCCCATCGCCGCATGCCATCGCGATTCCGCCCGCGTCGAGAAACGCGGTCCCTCGATGACCACGAGCGTCCCGCCGTCCACCGGCTCCCAGTCGCGCCCTCGCGCCGCCGCCAGCGTTGTCCTGCGTCCCTCAGGGCAGTAAGGATCGGCGAGCGAGATGTGCACGACCTTCGAGGTGCTTCCGTCCGGAAGCGGCAGCCCGTCGTAGTAGGTCTGCGTGCGCGCCTTCGTACGGTCCACCAACTGATCGGGTACGAGCAGCGTGCCCGGCCCGAACTCCGGCCGCAGCCCGCCCACGGCACACGGTCCCAGAACCTGCTTCACACCGACGGAACGCAGTGCCCACAGATTGGCGCGGTAGTTGATGCGGTGCGGCGCGAGGCCGTGGGAGCGTCCGTGGCGGGGCAGGAACGCGACCTGCCGGCCGGCGATCTCGCCGAGGAAGAGGGAGTCGCTGGGGGGTCCGTAGGGAGTCTCCACCTCGACCTCGGTCACATCCTCCAGGAAGGAGTAGAAACCCGAGCCACCGATCACACCGATCTCTGCGTTCGCCATCCGATCACAGTAGCGGTACTCGCCCGCGCGTACGCGAAAGACCCCGGCCGTTCAAAACGGCGGGGTCCCCACGAAACAGAACGAGAGAAAGGAAGGAAGGCGTCAGGCGGCCGAGGAGCCGCTGGAGCTGCTCGATGAGCTGGAGCCCGAACCGGACCCGGAGCCGCCCGAGGAGGAGCCCGAGCCGGAGGAGGACGAGGCCGACGCCGGGGTCTTGGACTCCGACGAGGACGACTTCGTACCCGCGGAACCCGCGGTGGAGCCCGAGGAACCCGCCGAAGCAGGCGCGCTGCTCGACGACGAGCCACGACTGTCGTTCCGGTAGAACCCGGAGCCCTTGAAGACGATGCCGACTGCGGAGAAGACCTTCTTCAGGCGTCCTTGGCAATTCGGGCACACGGTGAGGGCGTCATCGGTGAACTTCTGCACCGCCTCAAGGCCCTCGCCACACTCGGTGCACTGGTACTGATAGGTCGGCACTTGCTCCTCCTGGCACTCTCACTCAATGAGTGCTAACGACGCTCCATAGTGACGTATTCCGCGCGATCAGTCCACTGTCATCGGCACGCGGTGACTCATCCCACGCGTGGTGCTCCACCCGGAGGCCTTCGGGGTCAGCCTCGAACGCAGCGCGATCAGCGTGACCAGCGCCAGCGCGGTGCCCACCAGCGGCACCAGGAAACCGGCGCTCGCGCCACGGGCGTCCGCCAGCTGCCCGGCGACGGTGACCGCCGCGGCCTGGCCGAGCGCGACGGCGCCGGTCAGCCAGGTGAACGCCTCGGTACGGGCCGAAGCGGGCACCAGCGACTCGACCAGCGTGTAGCCCGTGATCAGCGCGGGCGCGATACAGAGTCCGACCAGCAGTCCGAGTCCGGCGAGCAGCGGCACCGAGTGCACAGCCCACAGCGCTGACGCGGCCAGCGTCAGCCCCGCGTATCCGACCACCAGCCTGCGACGTGGCCCGATCCTCCAGGCCACAGCGCCGCAGACGAGGCCGGCGAGCATGTTGCCCGCCGCGAAGACGCCGTACAGCAGACCGTTCACGCCGGGGTTGCCGATCTCCTCGGCGAACGCGGTCAGCGAGACCTGCATCCCCCCGAAGACTGAACCGATCCCCAGGAAGGAGATGGCGAGAACCCGCACCCCGGGCACGGAGAGCGCCGAGACGCGCGGCTCGGCCGAGCCGCCGTCCTCACGCCGGCCGGTCTTGGGTTGTGTACCGCGCTGAGCGGCGAAGAGCAGCCCGCCGGCCAGCGTCAGCACGGCCTCGGCGATCAGTCCGGCCGCCGGGTGGACACCGGTGCACAGCGCGGTCGCCAGTACCGGGCCGATGACAAAGGTGAACTCATCCGTCACGGACTCGAACGCGGCAGCCGTCGGGAGCAGCGACGCGTCACCGCTGGAGCGAGAGCCGGAGCTCGAACCAGAGGTTGAACCGGAGGGGCCGTGTCCCAGCAGGGCGGCCCAGCGGGACCGGACCATGGGGCCGATCTGCGGGACGGAGGCGCCGGTCGGGACAGCGGCGAGAAACAGCGCCCACAGCGGGGCGTCGGCGAGCGCGAGCACGATCAGCGCCGTGACGGAAGCCGTGTGCAGCAGCACGCCCGGGACGAGCACCGCGCGCTGTCCGAACCGGTCGGCGAGCTTCCCGCCCTGCGGCGCGAAGAGCGCCATGGAGACACCGGTCACCGCGGCGACGGCTCCCGCGCTGCCGTACGAGCCGGTGGTGTGCTGGACCAGGAGCACGATGCCGATCGTCAGCATCGCGAAGGGTTGCCGGGCGGCGAAACCGGGCAGCAGGAACGTCCAAGCGCCGGGCGTGCGCAGTAGCCGCCCGTATCCGGGGCGGGGCGTCGCGGCCGGGGCGGCGTCCTCGGTGGTGTCGACCGTGTTGTGGGACACGGTCCTTGCCTTTCTGCCGCCTGGTAGCACGCCCCTGGATGTACGGGCGCCGCCGAGAGCTGTCCTCTTGCGCGGAACTGCGGTAGATACCAGGGCCCACATCGGGGAACGCCACGGCCGCCATACGGTCGCGCCAGCACTGCGTCAGGCAGAGTTGGTCGATCAACTGTGCCTTCATCGTACAGGCACGAACATCACGCCACCTGGGAAAGGAGCGAACACCATGGACGCACGCCTGCGATTAGGGGCGGAGGTTGCCCCCGGTTCCGGTTCCGGTTCCGGTTCCGGTCCCGGTCCCGGCGCCGGTTCCGGTCCCGGCCGCGGCACCCGCGCCCGCGCCCGTCCCCAGCCAGTCGGCCAGCTTTCCGCCCTGTCCGACCGCGCGAAGCCGTCGCTCGGCGGCGTCCCGTACCGGATCGGTCGCGACCACCAGGAGCTCGTCGCCGCGGCGCAGTACGGTCGCCGGCTGCGGTACGAAGCTCTTGCCGTCCCGTACGACCAGGGTCACCGCGGACCCGGCCGGCAGCCGCAGTTCTCCGATCTCCACGCCGTGCATCTTCGAGTGCGCGGGGATCGCCACGGAGAGCAGATGCCCGCGCAGCCGCTCCAGCGGCGCCGACTCGATGCCCAGGTCGGCGGCCTCGGCGGGGTCGCCGAGCCGCAGGGCCTTGGCCAGCCAGGGCAGCGTCGGCCCCTGGATCAGTGTGTAGACGACGACCAGGATGAAGACGATGTTGAAGATCCGGAGGCTGCCCTCGATGTTCGACACCATCGGGATGGTCGCCAGGATGATGGGCACCGCGCCGCGCAGACCGGCCCAGGACATCAGCGCCTGTTCCTGCCAGGGGATACGGAACGGCAGCAGGCTGATCAGTACGGCCAGGGGCCGGGCCACCACGGTCAGGACGAGACCGACGACGACCGCGGGCAGGAAGTCGTCTCCCAGCTCGTGCGGGGTCACCAGCAGCCCGAGCAGGACGAACATGCCGATCTGCGCGATCCAGCCGAGCCCCTCCGCGAACCCGCGGTTGGCCGGGGCGTGCGGCAGCTTGGAGTTCCCCAGGATCATCGAGGCGAGATAGACGGCGAGGAAGCCGCTGCCGTGTGCCGTGGCGCCGATCGCGTACGCCGAGACGGCGATGGCCATCACGGCGATCGGATACAGCCCGGAGGCGGGCAGGGCCACATGCCGCAGCCCGAAGGCGCCCGCCCAGCCCACGGCGAGGCCGACGCACGCGCCGATCGCCAGTTCCAGCGTGATCTCGCCGACCAGCACGTACCAGTGCTCGACCGGGCCCGCCGCCGAGAGCGCGACCACCATGATCACCACAGGGGCGTCATTGAAACCCGACTCGGCCTCCAGCGCTCCGGTCACCCGGGACGGCAGTGGCACCTTGCGCAGTACGGAGAAGACCGCCGCGGCATCCGTCGAGGAGACGACCGCGCCGACGATCAGCGCCTGCCGCCACTCCAGACCGATCAGATAGTGCGCGGCCGATGCGGTCACCGCGACGCTCACCGCGACGCCCACTGTCGAGAGGACGGCGGCGGCGGGCAACGCCGGTTTCACCTCTTTCCACTTGGTGCCCAGACCACCCTCGGCCAGGATCACCACAAGGGCGGCATATCCGATTACCTGCGTCAGTTCGGCGTTGTCGAACTTGACGTGAAAGAGGCCGTCCTGCCCTATGACGACTCCGATCCCGAGATACAGCAGCAGGCTGGGGAGCCCGCTCCGGGAGGAGATCCGGACGGCCGCGACCGCGATCAGCAGCACGAGGGAGCTGATGAGCAGGAGTTCGTTGAGATGGTGGACAGACAGCGGCCGATCCTTCCCCTCGCGCATGCCGGATCGTTCCTCCAGCAGCCGGTACTTCGTTACCTTACCTAATCTTTAACGCTTTCTTGACGCTTTCGATCGCCAGTACGAGCCGATGTGATCTGTGCCTCCCTTTCGGCCGCTATGCGGCGGGAACCATGGCGTGATCACTTGTGCGATCGTCCGACGAGTCGCACTACATGACACCGCGTCCGGGACGATGAACGGCTGCGCCTATGGTTGCTCCAGCATTCCAGGACCACCCTGCCCCTCGAAGGACAGCGATGCCCGCCAACACAGCCCGCCCTTCCGCCAAAAAGAAGGGGCGACGCGCCCGTCTGATCGTGATCGTCCTGGTGCTGGCGCTCGTCGGTGGTGTCGGCTACGGCACGTACTGGGGCGTCAGCACGGTCCGTGCCTCCTTCCCCCAGACGACGGGGACGCTCGAACTCGAAGGTCTCTCCGATCGCGTGGACGTCAGACGCGACAGCTACGGCATCCCGCAGATCTACGCGAACAGCGACCAGGACCTGTTCCGCGCCCAGGGCTTCGTCCAGGCGCAGGACCGCTTCTGGGAGATGGACGTCCGGCGCCATATGACCTCCGGCAGGCTCTCCGAGATGTTCGGCAAGAGCCAGGTCAAGACCGACACCTTCCTGCGCACCCTCGACTGGCACGGGGTGGCGCAGCGGGAGTACGACACCAAGCTCTCGGCGGAGACCAAGAAGAACCTCCAGGCGTACGCGGACGGCGTCAACGCGTATCTGGAGGGCCGCGACGGCAAGGACATCTCCGTCGAGTACGCCGCGCTGAACTTCACCAATGACTACAAGCCCGAGAAGTGGACGCCCGTCGACTCGGTGGCCTGGCTCAAGGCGATGGCCTGGGACCTGCGCAGCAATATGCAGGACGAGATCGACCGCTCGCTGCTGACGAGCCGGCTGAGCGATCAGCAGATCGATGACCTGTATCCGTCGTATCCGTACGACCGGAACAAGCCGATCGTCAGCGAGGGCGGGATCGACCCGATCACCGGCACATACGACCCCAAGGCCGAGCCCAGCGACGTGGGCGCCTCCGGGTCCGGGTCCGACAACGCGACGGGTGGCAGCACCGGCACCGGCACGGGCACGGGGACAGGCACCGGAACAGGCATGGGCACCGGCACGGGCATCGACGTCGGCACAGGCACAGGCACCGCGTCCGACGCCACCTCCGGCTTCAACTCCCAGCTCGAAGCGCTCTCCGGCACGCTCGACGAGATCCCCGAGCTGCTCGGCCCGAGCGGCAGCGGCATCGGCTCCAACTCCTGGGTCGTCTCCGGCCGGTACACGACCACCGACAAGCCCCTCCTCGCCAACGACCCGCATCTCGCGCCCCAGCTGCCCTCGCTCTGGTACCAGATGGGTCTGCACTGCCGCAGCGTCTCGGCGACCTGCAAGTACGACGTCGCGGGCTACACCTTCGCCGGAATGCCCGGCGTCATAATCGGCCACAACCAGGACATCGCCTGGGGCTTCACCAACCTCGGCGCCGATGTGACCGATCTCTTCCTGGAAAAGGTCAACGGCGACTCCTACCAGTACGGCGACAAGGAGAAGCGGTTCAGGACCCGCGAGGAGACGATCAAGGTCGCGGGTGGCCAGAGCAAGACGATCACCGTCCGCTCCACCGACCGCGGCCCGGTGGTCTCGGACCGCGACAGCGAGTTGGTGAAGGTCGGCGAGAAGGCCCCGGTCGGCGACGTCGCCCCGGACCGCGGCTCCGGCTACGCCGTGTCGCTCCAGTGGACGGCGCTCCAGCCGGGCAAGTCCATGGACGCGGTCTTCGAGCTCAACAGGGCCAAGGACTTCAGCCAGTTCCGCAAGGCCGCCGAGCACTTCGAGGTCCCCTCGCAGAACCTCATCTACGCCGACACCAAGGGCAACATCGGCTACCAGGCGCCGGGCAGCATCCCGATCCGCTCGGACGGGTTCGACGGCCGGACGCCGGCTCCCGGCTGGGACCCGAAGTACCAGTGGAAGGGGTACATCCCCTTCGACGAGCTGCCGTACGAGTACAACCCGGAGCGCGGCTACATCGTCACCGCCAACCAGGCCGTCGTCGACTCGAAGAAGTACCCCTACCCGCTGACCGAGGACTGGGGCTACGGCGCCCGCAGCCAGCGGATAAACGACCTGATCGAGTCGAAGATCAAGGACGGCGGGAAGATCTCGACCGAAGACATGCAGACGATGCAGATGGACAACACCAGCGAGATCGCGAAGTTGCTGATGCCCTATCTGCTCAAGATCAATGTCGCGGAGCCGTCCGTACGCGAGGCGCAGAAGCTCCTCGAAGGCTGGGACTACACCCAGGAACCCGACTCGGGGGCGGCCGCCTACTTCAACGCGGTCTGGCGCAACGTCCTCAAGCTCGCTTTCGGGAACAAGCTCCCCAAGGAGGTACGGGTCCAGGGCGAGTGCCTGAACGTCCGTCCCGCCGACAGCACCGGCCCGGCGGACGACGATGTACCGGTGGTACGGGAGTGCGGCCAGCGCGCGCCCGACGCTGCCCAGCCGGACGGCGGGGACCGCTGGTACGAGGTCGTGCGCGGCATCATCAAGGACGAGGACAACGCGTGGTGGAGCTCCCCGCGCAGCCGCGGGGACGACGCCACCAAGACCCGCGACAAGCTGTTCGAGCGCGCCATGGAGGACGCCCGCTGGGAGCTGACCGCCAAGCTCGGCAAGGACGTCTCCAGCTGGAGCTGGGGCCGGCTGCACCAGCTCCAGCTGGACAACCAGACCCTTGGGACCAGCGGCCCCGGCCTCCTGAAGCAGATGCTCAACCGGGGCCCGTGGAACCTCGGCGGCGGCGAGGCCGCGGTCAACGCGACGGGCTGGAACGCGGCGGGCGGGTACGAGGTCGTGTGGGTGCCGTCGATGCGGATGGTCGTCAACGTCGGCGAGTGGGACAAGTCCCGCTGGATCAATCTGACGGGCGCCTCGGGACACGCGTACAGCCCGCACTACACCGACCAGACGGACAAGTGGGCCAAGGGCGAGCTGCTGGACTGGTCCTTCACGGTCAATACGGTGGAGCGCGCCACGAGCGACACGCTCACGCTCACACCGCCCGGATCGTGAGCCGGGGGCTGCCCGAAGACGGACGACGCCGCTAAAGCCGGTCGTCGAAGCGCCTGACGCCCCCCGGCGTCACCACGGCCCGTACGGGGTGGTCGTGCGGTTCCTCAGGGACCCGCGCGACCACCTCGTTCTCGTACAGCAGGACGGTCAGCGCGGGTTCGGCGCCGGCCCGGGCCAGCCGGCCGAGGACCCGGTCGTACGAGCCACCGCCCCGCCCCAGCCGCGTCCCGCGCCCGTCCACCGCGAGGCCGGGCAGCAGCACGACCTCCGCGTCCAGCACCGCGTCCACACCGAGCCGGGTACCGTCCGGTTCCAGCAGCCCCCGCCCGGCGGGCACCAGACGGTCCGCGCCCTCGTACTCCGCCCAGTCGAGGTCGTTGTCCGCCAGCAGCACCGGCAGCAGGACCCGTACCCCCCGCGCACGCAGCGCGTCGAGCAGCGCGCGCGTGCCCGGTTCGCGCCCCACCGAGACATAGGCGGCTACGGTACGGGCGCGGGCGAGTTCCGGCAGGTCGAGTGCGCGCCGCGCCAGAACCGCCGCGGTTTCACGGACGTCCTCACTGGACAGGAGCGCTCTCACGGCGAGGAGTTCACGGCGCAGCGCGGCCTTTCCGGTCATGTCATTACTCATCATTACGCACCGGACATCACAAACCTCGCGTCTGCTCTTTTATGAGACGAAAGTTAACCGGAGTATCATCTTCCGCCCATACAGCGCGGTTAGGGTACTCCGCATGACTCACTCGTCCTCCCGGATCACCAAGGCTGTCATCCCCGCCGCGGGCCTCGGCACCCGGTTCCTGCCCGCCACGAAGGCCACTCCGAAAGAGATGCTGCCGGTTGTGGACAAACCCGCGATCCAGTACGTGGTCGAGGAGGCGGTGGCCGCCGGGCTCTCCGACGTCCTCATGGTGACGGGCCGCAACAAGCGTCCGCTGGAGGACCACTTCGACCGGAATTACGAGCTGGAGGAGGCGCTTACCCGCAAGGGGGACGCCGACCGCCTCGCGAAGGTCCAGGAGTCCAGTGACCTCGCCACCATGCACTACGTGCGTCAGGGCAACCCCAAGGGCCTCGGCCACGCCGTGCTCTGCGCCGCCCCGCACGTCGGTGACCAGCCCTTCGCGGTGCTGCTCGGTGACGACCTGATCGACCCGCGCGACCCGCTGCTGGCCCGCATGGTGGAGATCCAGGAGCGGGAGGGCGGCAGCGTCATCGCGCTGATGGAGGTCGACCCCGAGCAGATCCACCTCTACGGCTGCGCCGCCGTGGAGCCCACCGGTGACGCCGATGTGGTCAAGGTGCACGATCTGGTCGAGAAGCCCGACACCGCCGACGCCCCCAGCAATTACGCGATCATCGGCCGCTATGTCCTCGACCCCGCCGTCTTCGACATACTGCGCCAGACCGAGCCGGGCCGCGGCGGTGAGATCCAGCTCACCGACGCGCTTCAGCAGCTGTCCGTGGACGAGAAGGTGGGCGGACCGGTCCATGGCGTGGTTTTCAAGGGCCGTCGCTATGACACAGGTGACCGCGGCGACTATCTGCGTGCCATTGTCAGACTCGCGTGCGAACGTGAAGACCTGGGCCCGGACTTCCGCGCCTGGCTCCGCAGTTATGTCAGCGAGGAGATGTAGCACTTGAGCAGCACGGCAGAATCGGTACCGGCCGCCGGCCACGAGCGGCTCTGGTCGGTGGACGACCATCTCGCGGACATCCTCGCCGCGGTCCACCCGCTCGACCCCATCGAGCTGCAACTGCCCGACGCCCAGGGCTGTGTGCTGGTGGAGGACGTCACGGTACCGGTGGCTCTGCCGCCGTTCGACAACAGCTCCATGGACGGATACGCGGTCCGTACGGCCGATGTCGCTGGCGCCACCGACGAGTTCCCGGCCGTGCTGACCGTCATCGGCGATGTCGCGGCGGGCAGCGGCGCGTTGCCCGAGGTCGGCCCCGGGCAGGCGGCCCGGATCATGACCGGCGCCCCGCTGCCGCCCGGCGCCGAGGCCGTCGTCCCGGTGGAGTGGACCGACGGCGGCGCGGGCGGCGCCGCGGCCACCTCGATGCGCCCCGCCGGCGCCGGTGGTGAGGGCGCGAGTGGTGAGGTACGGGTGTTCCGCTCGGCCGAGGCGCGTGCCCATGTCCGCTCGCGCGGCAGCGATGTGCGTGCCGGAGACCTGGCCCTGGAGGCGGGCACGGTCCTGGGGCCGCCACAGATCGGTCTGCTGGCCGCCATCGGCCGCGGTTCGGTACGGGTCAGACCCCGCCCGCGCGTGGTCGTGCTCTCCACCGGCAGCGAGTTGATCCAGCCCGGCGAGGAGCTGGGCGAGGGCCAGATCTACGACTCGAACAGCTTCGCGCTGACCGCCGCGGCCCGGGACGCGGGCGCCATCGCGTACCGCGTCGGTGCCGTCACCGACGACGCCGACACGCTCCGCGCCACCATCGAGGACCAGCTGATCCGCGCCGACATGGTCGTCACCACGGGCGGCGTCAGCGTCGGGGCGTACGACGTCGTCAAGGAGGCGCTTTCCTCCGTCGGCGACGAGGACGAGCCGGGAGGCGGTGTCGACTTCCGCAAGCTCGCCATGCAGCCCGGCAAGCCGCAGGGCTTCGGCTCGATCGGCCCGGAGCACACCCCTCTGCTCGCCCTCCCGGGCAACCCGGTCTCCTCGTACGTCTCCTTCGAGCTGTTCGTCCGCCCCGCGATCCGCGCTCTGATGGGCCGCGAGGATGTGCACCGTCCTGTCGTCCGGGCGACGCTCGCGGCCGGCAAGACGCTGTCGTCCCCGGCGGGCCGTCGGCAGTTCCTGCGCGGTACGTACAACGCCGAGGAGGGCACGATCACCCCCGTGGGCGGGTCCGGCTCCCATCTCGTCGCCGCCCTCGCCCATGCCGACGCGCTGATCGTGATCCCGGAGGAGTCCGTCTCGGTGGAGCCCGGCACGGACGTCGACGTGGTCCTGATCGGCTGATCACCACGCGGTGGCGGTACCGTGTCTGCCCACACAGGCCCCGTCGGGCCCGGACCGGGAGCGCCACAGCGAATGACTGTGTTTTCCCGGGGGGAGACCCCCGGACCCCCTCAGCAAGGCGGCTTGACGCATATCGACGAGTCGGGCGCGGCTCGTATGGTCGACGTCTCGGCGAAAGAGGTCACGGCGCGCGTCGCGCGCGCCAGCGGCCGTGTTCTGGTCTCGCCACGCGTCGTCGAACTGCTCAGGGGCGGGGGAGTACCCAAGGGGGACGCCCTCGCCACCGCCCGTATCGCGGGCATCATGGGCGTCAAGCGGACCCCGGACCTGATTCCGCTCTGCCACCCGCTCGCCGTCTCGGGGGTCACGCTCGACCTCTCGGTCGCGGACGACGCCGTCGAGATCCTCGCGACGGTGAAGACCACCGACCGCACGGGCGTCGAGATGGAGGCCCTGACCGCCGTCTCGGTGGCCGCGCTGACGGTGGTCGACATGGTGAAGGCTGTCGACAAGGGCGCGGTCATCACGGACGTACGGGTCGAGGAGAAGACGGGCGGCAGGTCGGGCCACTGGACCCGCCCCGGGACGGAGGTGCCGCCCGAGGAGGTGGTCTCCGAGGCGGACGGAGGCGCGGAGTGAGTACGCCCGCGAGAGGCGGCGGCTCCGGGCCGGAGCCGCGGTCCGCCTCTCCGTCCCCGTCCCGGTCCACGTACCGCGCCCTGGTCGTCACGGCGTCCAACCGCGCCGCCGCCGGGGTCTACGCCGACACGGGCGGCCCGATCCTCGCCGACGGCCTGACCGCGCTGGGCTTCGCGGTCGACGGACCGAAGGTCGTCCCCGACGGGGATCCGGTCGAACAGGCCCTGCGCGACGGCGTCGCCGCCGCGTACGACGTCATCCTGACCACCGGCGGTACGGGCATCTCCCCGACGGACCGCACCCCGGACGCCACCCGGCGCCTGCTCGATTACGAGATCCCGGGTATCCCGGAGGCGATCCGCGCCGAGGGCGCCGCGAAGGCTCCCGCGGCCGCCCTCTCCCGGGGTCTGGCGGGGGTGGCGGGGCGGACCCTGATCGTGAACCTGCCGGGCTCGACGGGCGGTGTACGGGACGGTCTCGCCGTA
This sequence comes from Streptomyces sp. NPDC056835, assembly GCF_042789485.1. Taxonomy (NCBI): domain Bacteria; kingdom Bacillati; phylum Actinomycetota; class Actinomycetes; order Kitasatosporales; family Streptomycetaceae; genus Streptomyces; species Streptomyces sp. NPDC056835. Next base: position 7,176 of record NZ_JBHUBB010000064.1, on the reverse strand, counting down.
CTCGGCCGGCTGCTCGTCCACGCCGTGGACCAGATCCACGGCGGCGATCACCCCCGTACTTCCGGATGAACCCGGCCTGGCCCGTGACGCTGGTGGACGGCGACATCACCCTCCGCCCCATAAGGCTGCGCGACCAGCGCGCCTGGCGTGAGGTGAACCGCCGCAACCGCGACTGGCTGCGGCCCTGGGAGGCGACGATCCCGCCGCCGCCCCCGGGCGGTCCGCTCGCCCAGCGCCCCACCTACCGTCAGATGGTCCGCCATCTGCGCGGCGAGGCCAACGCCGGCCGGATGCTGCCCTTCGTCATCGAGTACCAGGGCCGGCTCGTCGGCCAGCTGACCGTCGCGGGCATCACCTGGGGCTCGATGTGCTCGGGCCATATCGGCTACTGGGTGGACCGCGAGGTCGCGGGGCGCGGGGTCATGCCGACCGCGGTCGCCCTCGCGGTGGACCACTGCTTCCGCATGGTCGGATTGCACCGCGTCGAGATCTGTATCCGTCCGGAGAATGGCCCCAGCCGCCGGGTCGTCGACAAACTCGGATTTCGCGAGGAAGGGCTACGGCCCCGCTATCTGCATATCGACGGGGCGTGGCGGGACCATCTCGTCTATGTGCTCACGGCCGAGGAGGTGCCCGACGGGCTGCTCCGGCGCTGGCGCAGGGCCCGACCAGGTGCGACCGGCAACGATCATAAAATGAAATAAGTGTTCGATATTGGTCGACATGTGGCCATAAACTGATCCGCACCATCACAAAAAATTTCAGTGCTATCAGCTAGATCGTGCGACACACCGGCTCAATTGGCGGATGCCCTCGTGCGAACCCCTCTACGGTGTGAACCGTGAGCAGCAGCGGCCTCATCTACGCAGTCATCGTCGGGGCCTGGGCCGCCTACTTGGTGCCGATGTGGCTCCGCAGGCAGGACGAGCTCAATGAGGCACGCCCGACGGAACGCTTCAGCACCGCCATCCGGCTGCTGTCCGGACGGGCGGCCATGGAGCGCCGTTACGCCAAGGAGCTTCAGGAGCGCACCGCCGAGGAGGCGGGGCCCGACGGGGAACCGGACAGCCGCACGGAGTCGATCAGCTCCGTCGACGTCCGGGCCTTCTCCGCGCCTCCGGCCCGTACCGAAGCCCGGATGGAAATCCACCCGGACGTCCCCGCGCCGGCCAGGTCAGGGGCCGCGCGCCCGGTGTCCCGCCCCGCCCCGGTGTCCCGCCCGGCCTCCGCGCGCCCCGCGTCCGGCCGTTCGGCCCCCGCTCCCGAGCGGCGCGCTCCCGAGCGGCGCGCGCGACCCTCGGGCGCCGCGGCGGAACGCGCCCGGCGCGCACAGCGCCTCCAGGTCCTCGCCCGCAGGCGCCGTACCACCGTGGTCCTCTTTCTCGCCTTCACACTGGGCACGATCGTCGCGGCGGTCGGCGGCCTCGGCTTCCTCTGGGCGCCGGCCTTCCCGGCCGTACTCCTGAGCGTGTACATCGTGCATCTGCGCGGTCAGGAGCGACGCCGCTTCGCCTTCACCATGGACCGGCGCAGGGCAGAGGCCGCCGCGCAGCGGCTACGCGAGAACCGCCCGCGCCGCCATCAGCCGTCGACGGCCGCCGCGGGCGAGCCGGACGAGGAGCCCGAACCCGGCCCCGAACCCGCCTCCGTCCCCACCGTCTCGCCCCAAGAGGCGGGCCGCCGCGCCCTGGTCGAGCAGACCGACCACGCGGAGTGGGTGGACCAGCAGCGCGAACGCGGCCCGGCGAGCGGCGACAGCTGGGACCCCGTACCGGTCCCGCTCCCCACGTACGTCACCGCCCCGGTCGCTCCCCGCGCGACTGGCGGGGTCGAGGTCAGCGACCCGGAAACGTGGAGCGCGGCCCGTTCCTCCACGGCCGAACCCACCGCGGAGCCCCCACCGCCACCCCGCGCCCCGGCCCCCCGCCGCACGCGCGACCGCGGCAGGACCCCGCTGTTCGACCAGTACGACGAGGACGACCGCCCCCGCGCGGCCAACGAGTGACCCACCGCCCCCCACCCCGCCCCCGCTCCCCCCGGCCACCGCCCGGCCCGGTGGCCCGGTGACCAGCCGCTGACGGATTTCCGAGCACGGCGGCGGGAGTGCTAAGGTTTCACTCGTTGCAAGGGCCTGTGGCGCAGACTGGTAGCGCACCTCGTTCGCATCGAGGGGGTCAGGGGTTCAAATCCCCTCAGGTCCACAGCAAAGGGCCGTTCACGGGTTCATCCCGGAACGGTTCACGAGATCCCGGTCAGACGGTCGCCGTCTGACCGGGATCTCGTCGTTTGAGCTCCTGCTTGTGTGAAAGTCAGCCTGCCGGGCCGCCGGGAAGCGCAACGGCCCGCGTCGGAACGGACCGGGGGTCGGGATGCGGACATGCCGCGGGGACCGCAGGCGTGGAGGCAGGCTCCTGCGGTCTCGCGATGTGTCGATCTTCAATTACCCGGAACATGCCCGCTCAGGGGCTACGGCTCAGCGCCTGGGAGCGGGGCGGGGCCGTCAAGCTGATCGTCGGGTAGGGCAGAAGGACGTCGTTCGGCTCGAGGTCGAGGCCGATGATCGCGCTCTGCTTGCTCGCGGCCAGGTACTGCTCGAGTTCCTTGATGTTGTGGACCATGACGGTGATGGCGGACAGGAGGGTTTGCGCGACGCGGCCACGGGGCTGGCGTCTCTCGCGGGCGTGCAGGGCGGAGTCGATGGACTTCAGCCGACCGTTGCCACCTTCGATGTGAGCACGCAGCGTCTGGTAGGCCAGGGCCCAGGAGGGCGTCTGCCAAGGCAGTTCCTGGCGCGTGCGGGGCATGACGTGCGCCTGCACGGTGACGGAGGACTGGCGGCAACATTTGGGGCGTTCGGCGAGCGGCAGGGTTGGGGGTTCTACGGTTGGCCGGCTTGCGGGGTGCGCGGTGCGCTCCCTGTGGGCATCGAGGTTGATGACGACCGGTACGGGCTCCCTCTTCGGTGGTGCGCCGCGACCCTCACGCTCCTGTGCCCAAGGGCAGTTGAGCTTGGTGATGGGGCAAGCAAACCGCTCGGTTCCGCGATCGTCGAGCGTGTCCTTACGGGTGAGTGCGTACGCCTCGATCTCCTGCAGCCGCTCTCGAAGCGGGATGCGTTCACGCTCCGAAACTGCCTTGCCCATTCGTACTGGCGTCAGCGTGACCTGCAGTTCGTCTCGCCCTCAGGTCAGACGGAGATGATCCGCAACCTGGACGCGGACGTCGAGGTCATCCAGGGAGTTCGCGCCCGCCTGAGCGCCGTGGTCCACGAACCGGCTCACCAGGAGCTCGGCTTCACGGAGGACATGTTCGACGCCGAATTCCGGCGACTCTATGGCGAAGCTGGCGGCGAGTAGCGTCCTGCCGAGCAGACGGCCCGGGGCTGGCGCCCGTTGCGCCCACTACGGCGCGAAATTACAGTGGCCCGGCCGGGTTCCACTGTCGGACAGGACGCACGGGGCCCGAATAGCACTAACCTCGGGCTGGGTGCGGGTCTCGGCTCATACAAGATTTTCGTCAACGATCCGGACAGCTAAGGAACTTGATCAAGCCCTGCACGGAAGGCGGATGAAAACTGAGCCGCTCTGCGATCTCTTGATCATCCTGACTTCATGGGTGGAGTCGGGAGGAAGAGAGGGTGATCCATGTGGAGGACTGGGCAGAGATCCGTCGGCTGCACCGGGCTGAGGGCTTGTCGGCCCGTGCTGTGGCCCGGCAGCTGGGGATCTCAAGGAACACCGTGCTGCGGGCGCTGGCCTCGGACCGGCCGCCGCAGTACCGGCGGGAGCCGAGGGGCTCCGCGGTGGACGAGACCGGCGTTCGAACGGGCTGTCTCCCTTCTCTCCCAGCGGCAGCGCTGTCGGTCGTCTCTGCCCGCATGCTTCCGTGACGGGAAGCTGATCAGCGCCCCGATGAGGCCATGCTCGATATCCTGCGGTCCGCTTTCCCGCCTGAGTGGCGTGAGCCCGCTCTCGGCTATGAAGCCGTCACCCGACTACAAGCCCGTGCCTTCACCGAAGCGCGGCACGTCACGAAGCCGCTCACAGAACGGGTGCGTCCCCCGGCACGTGGTGCCGGGGGACGCGCCTGTTAGCAGGGGTCAGCGGCTTCCGCGGCCCCATGACTCGGAGTCCACCTTGCGCCCGCGGTCGTTGCGCAGTGTCGCGGTGTCACCGCGGTTTTCCCAGATGTACGAGCGGTTGTCCTGGTAGACGGCGGTGCGGGTGTCGCGGCCGTCGCCGGTGTGGACGCCGACGGTGGAACGGCCCGCGAGGCGCAGGTCGAAGGTGTAGCGGTTGCCGTCGCGGTCGGAGAGGGGCCAGCCGTCCAGGTTCACCGCTCGCCGGCTCTTGTTGGTGACCTCGACCCACTCACCGTTCAGTGATCGGTTGGAGCCGGTGTCGCGACCGGGGCTGTCGTACTGGATCTTCCCCAGGACGACGGAGGGGCGGGGTGCCTGGTGGCCGGTGGCGGACGCCGGCAGGGCCGCGGCCCCGACCAGCGCGCCGGCGGCGAGAACCAGCGCGGCCGTACGACGGCCCGATACAGAAGCAGACATGATGCCCCCTCATTTCCGTGTGCCCGCAGAACCCCTGACGGGTCCGCGCAGCGTCTGACGTTCCCGGCCCCGTCGGCCGAGGACACGACCATGACGGAACCGCCCCGCACAAGCGGAACGCGCAGTTCGCGTTACAAAACATAGACATGTCCGTAACCATCGATTGCAGAGTGCAACGAAGCATAAGCCTGTCGTATTCATGACCAGTGCGCCATGCATCCACCCGCACCACACCTACAACCACGCAGCCGGCGCCGGGGCGTGCCACCCCGGGGCCACCCCAGTGCGCCACCGCCCGGCTGCGGGCGGACCGTGTAACAGCCCGACCCCGGGTCCGCCTGGTCTGCACCGGGCGGTGACCGGTCCGGCCCGCCGTCGTTGGACTGTCGGCGGTCCCGGTCCGCCCCCGTTCCGGTGCCGCCAACCACGCAGCGGCGCTGATCTACTCACATCGCCTCGCGCGGGCGCCGGTTCACCGTGGAAGCCGGGCACCCGCACGGTAAAACGCCACGCCCACAAGGGCGTTGGCCTCAAGCACGACTCAGTCCCGGCGCAAGGTGGCTTACAGTTACCGCCGATTACGGGACAGGGTCGGACGTTTTACAGTTCCCGGGCTACCACACGCCGTCGAGGATCTCGTCGAGGATGAGGTTCCAGTCCGAGTCCTCGTCGGCGAACGGCGTGGGGTCGGGGGTGCTGACGGCCGTCCGAAAGGACTGGACCAGGGTTTCGTTATCGGAGTCTTCTGATTTGGCGTCACGGAGTTTTCGGAATTCGGCAAGGCGGAAGACGAAGGATTCGATGTCGCGGTGCAGTACCTGGCTCTCGTTCTCGCCTTCGGGGTAGGAGTGCACTGCGCCGGACTGCGCGTCGATGGCGATGACCGCTGTTCTCAAGGAGCCGAGGACCGGCCAGGAACGGCGGGTCTGCGGAATTTCGCCGCCTTCCAGGTCCATGAGGAGCCCGAGTGCGACGGGATTGCTCTCGTCCAGAGCTAGGTCCAGGTGGGTGGAGGTGAAGAAGTCGTCGTGCGGCAGGCCGACTGAACTCAGAAATGAAGCGGTCGCGGCGTTCAGGCCATTTCCGGGGTAATCCGGGAAGTAGATGATTCCGTCGAGGTCGAAGAGGCGAATCAGATTTCCTGATGTCAGAAAGCTAGTCACGGATCAACCCTACGCTACTTGCCGTGGGCTTTTTTGAGGTCCTTGATATATTGCTCGTGCTCTTTGTTCTGCGTCTTCTTGTCGCTTTGGTCGTAATCTGCGGCGTGAGTCACGGTGAGGTCTGGGTTGGCCGGTTTGAAATAGTAGTCAAGCCATGTGTTTCTCTGCGGACGAGATGGTAAGGGTCTCCCGCCTGAACATTCCTCTCAAAATCATCCCGAACGTTAATGCGCGATAGGTTCGCCGCAGAAGGAGGACGCCATGCATTCGACTCGCTCGTGGGAGTCGGTGAATGTTTCGCTGGCCATTACGAAGATGGACATCTCCGCCGACTTCGTCAACAACGCTCTCGGGTTCGACGATGATCAATCAGCTCATGGGGCCAGGATTTATTCGGGGCCGCACTGGTGGGCATACACCTACACCGAAGAGTCCGCAGGCGACCTGGAAGCAATGGCGATTTCTTTGACACAGAGAATCAGACCCCGCTTGGATAGGGTCGACGCACTTCTACGGAGCGGCCACTCGGCCCAGGTAGCCATCGCGGGAACAGTGGAGACCGGCGACCAGCTATTCATCTCCCCCACTGCCCTTGAGCAGCTGGCGTCCTTGGCTCTCCCGGTTTCCTTTACCAGCCTCACCCTTTCAGGTACCCAGGAAGAAGATCCATTGAGCTGGCTGGAAGAAGGCTGACTCTCCCGATTTCGGACAAGCGTCTTCGCGGTCTCCGAGTAAGGGGAAAACACGGAGGCCACTCGGCGCGGCCACCCGCTACGAACGCGACCGCTACATCGCAGGCTCCGAGCGGCCGAGCGAGCCCTGCGCGACCAGCGGGACGACTGGCGTCGCGCGGACGTCCTCCACCGGGTCGTCAGCCGTCTTATTGAGCACTACAAGTCCTGATGGGTACAGGCCCGGGGGCATTGTTCACGGTTGTACGCCGCGAGCAGATTCTCCTTCGAGAGCTTCAACTCCCGGAGAGGATTCCCGTTCGTGGTGAACGTCCTACATGGAGTGCGCCGACAGGCCACTACGCTCCGTCGAGGGCCCCGCCGGGCATTTCCCGGGGCCCCGATGAGGATCTCGCCCTTCAGGCGCAGATCGACGACTGCAACGGCAACTGGATCACCTTCGAGTACGACGAGACGGGCACCCCTATCGGCATCGTCTACTGCTCCAGCTATTACCTGAAGCTCACCACCAGCGCGGGCCGGATCGCCGCCCTGCACCTGGCCGGAGCAGGAGCGGGCTGGCGCGTGCGCCGCGTTCGGACGGCCGCCGCTACCCCTGCCCTCGTCGCTCTTCACTCCGAGTAGGGCGCGGTCGCATAGCTCTCACCCTCGAAGCCCCTCCCGGGTGTAGGCGAATTCGAGGGGTCGTTGCAACACCGTGGTCGGTTGATCAGGCCGCGAGCAGTTTAGACAGGCGCTCGGCTGGGGTTTCCCAGCCGAGCGT
>NZ_JBHUBB010000063.1:1177-22614 GCF_042789485.1 Streptomyces sp. NPDC056835 | reverse complement strand
GAGATCCTCACCAAGGTCCGACTCGTCCAGACCAGCGTGAAGAAACTCGTCAATAACAACTCGAAGTAACACGATCAGAATCACAAGACACTAGCTTAACGACTGTTATAGTTAATTACATGCGTATCCCTGTCGTAAACGAAAAAGACGAAATAATTGGCCATAAAGACCGTGCTGACATAAATCCCTCTGTAGATATTGTCCGTTCAGCATCACTATGGATAACGAACCGCAATGGAGATATTCTACTTGCTCAGCGAAAATTCACAAAACGGAGCAATCCCGGAAAATGGAGTGAAGCTGTCGGTGGAACCGTCGAAGGAGAAGATGACTATGAGTCGACAATGCTTCGCGAAACCGAGGAAGAGATTGGACTTAAGGTCGGTAGTTATGAGGTCGGACCAAAACAATATGTCAGTTCGCCTGCAAGGTATTTTGTACAGTGGTATCAAACTATCATCGACAAACCCATTGAAGCATTTCATCCTCAAGAAGAGGAACTAGAACAACTTGCCTGGGTGGGCGAAGATAAATTCGTAAAAGAGTTAAAGGACACTCCTGAAAAATACATCGACGAAATGCAGGAAATCGCTCGCCTATTCATTAAGTTCTAGACAAATGCAGTTCTCATTTCGTACAATACGCTGTACCAAATCTCTAATTCGTAGTAACTGCATACTTGCACCCAGGCATTGTTACATGTGGTGAGGGCATACTCTCGGACTGATCACTATTGACAAAATGATCATTTAATGTTTAACTAGATATAGATGAACGAGTTTCATCTTCACACCGTTCGCCTGCATCAGTCGAACCCGATCACCTCGGTTTTAGGTGTTTCCTGTTGAAGGAGAACGTTGTGAATCTCATGCGTCAGGTACGGCGTGTACTGCCCTTCGGCTTCGCCGGAGCGGGACTGATGGTCTCTCTTCTGGACAGCATCAGGCAGTTCGCGCAGGACGGATCTGCACACGCGACGACCAACGTCTGTGTCGTGGTCGCTCTCGGAGCAACCATCCAGTTCTACCGCGACCTCGTCCAGAGCGAGCGGAAGTAACCCACGCAGGCCCTACGGCCACCATCACATCCCCCGACCCCGGAAGCCCAGCGCTCCGGGGTCATGTCCATTTCTGAGGAAAAGCGGTAACACCGAATCCACTAATTACATAGAGGGCGCTCGCGGCAATCAGATCCATGAATTGCCTCCAGGATTGATCTTTCACGTGAATTATGTTACAAATAGAAACAGTCGCATTTAGCGATAGTACCCGCTCTTTCAACTCTTCGAGTATGGCACCCCGCCCACTTCAAATAAGCCGGTGGCGTGCCCTACCCGAATCGAGCCAAAGAGGTAAACCAATATGTCAGAAGAAAAGCCCATGCGCCCCGGCGCGCGAGGTCTCATCGAGACCGCACTCGCGGTCCGACAGGCGGCCCGTGGAGCATGCGCGACCGACCTCAAGAAGTCGCCGGGAGTGGTACTCGTCGTCCAGATGATGGACGACACCAACGCCATCGCGGCGGGCACGTCCATTCCGGACGACCAGATCCCCGATCGACTTCTCAAGGACCCGTCCGCCCCGCACCCGCGCCCCTAGGGCGAAGCTCCTCCGACCACGGAGCGCTGAGCGCTCTCCTTCGACACCCCCACCCCGCACCGCAGCGAAGAACACCCCGTGTCCGTTGTGGATGCGGGGTGTTCTTCGTTTCTGGGGATTGTCGCTACGTTTGGTCAAGTCACCGCCACGCGCCGGGTTCGGCCGTGACGTAATCGGCCATCGTGCGCCGGTAGCGCTGGTGACCAGTGTCTCGTACGTGTTCCGCGATCCAGCGTTCAACCTTGTTGGTTTCCACTTCTTCGGCCGACTGCGCACCGCAATCAGCCTCGTCACCCGAGACACACGTAGCCGCGTAGGTCGCCTCGCTGAGAGAATCGGAGCGGATTTCGTAGTTCCGAAAACGAAATGACCGGGCGTTGCCCATCCGCCCTCCTGTTTCTGGGACTGTCACAGCCGCTCACGCAGCCCGACGAGCACGCGCTCAAGAAGGGCTGCTTCCACCAGCTCGACAGATGCGCCCTTCGGCAAGCGGCCTGCACCGGACACCCGCCTCGGAAGAATGGGGAACGCCGTCTCCAGGTCGGGCGACTTGGAAAGCTCCAACTCAGCCCACACGATCTTGCCGCCCGCCGGCGGCCGGAAGGTGCCCCACCTTCTACTGGACAGCTCGACCAGCAGAAGCCCCCGACCGCTTTCCGCGTCGTCGGTGACGTCTTGTTTCGTGGGAGCAACCGCACTGTTGTCCCACACCTCGACATACAGCCGCGTGTCGATGACGCGAAGCTGCACACCGATGATGTGGTGCGCCTTTATGTCCTCCCACTTGGGATCGGGGTCGGTGAGGCCGGTTGCCTTGACGGCGTTGGTCACCAGCTCACTCATCACCAGTTCGGCGGCGTCGATGTGATCCGGCAACTTCCAGTAGTCCAGCGTGCGCCGGACATACATCCGCGCACAGCTCACCGCTGTCAGCACGGCGGCAAGTCGGAGGTTCGAGACAAGGAGAAGGGACGGAGGTCGAGCGGTCATCGGATTCACGGCGGCGTCTCCGTGCTGGAGGTCGGGCCAGTGGCGGGTATGGCGTCACCGCCACTGGCCCAACCGTCTTTGAGCGCGCGTTCAGCGCACTGGGAGGTGCGTAGCAAGGGCGACTTGCTGGCACGGGAAAGCACAGCCACACACGGCACACAGGTCGTGGTCGTTGGTGTGCTCGTTCACGACCACCGTTGCGAGCGCGTTGAGTCCATCCCGCTCAGTGGTCGGACGCTGGGAAGCGTCGTTTACGATCAAGCCTGTTCACCCTCGCTGGGAGCGAAAAAGGTCAACAGACGGTCGCGGATGAACGCGGCCGACTTCTCTGGTGGCCCCTGGTTGCAGTCCACCCGCAGTACGTCGAAGCCCGCTTGCACCAGACGCTCCCTGGCCTGCCGGTAAAAGTGAACTTCGGCGTGACTGCTGCCCGGTGAGAGCTGGAAACGGTTATGCGCTCCGCGCTCATGCAGCCGTTCCGAGATGACTTCGGGGTCGGCTTCGAGGATGACAGCGAGGTCGGGCCGTTCAGCCTCGGCGTTGAGATTCCAGAGAAACGCCGGATCTACCCCGTCGAAACGCTGCATGACCAGCGCCGACGGGATGTACCGGTCGCTGATGACCGTCTGCCCCGCCTCGGTGTGCTTGCGGACTTCCGTCTCGACGTGGTGGTAGCGGTCCGCCGCGTACAGGCAGGCGAGCGCGTGACCGGTGACCGTCTCGGTCAACTCTCGGCAGAGCTGGCCGATAGGTCCGGTGGACGGCTCGGCGGTGATGTGCACTTGTTCGCCTGCTGCTACGAGCATCTGCGCCAGGTGGTGAACGATCGTGCTCTTCCCGGCGCCGCTCGGGCCATCAACGCTGACGAACATGCCTCGGTCGTGGTCAGAAAAGGGACGGAGCTTCATCAGCCCTCCCTCCGGGCGGAAGACCACGCAGTTCTTCCAGCGAGCCGGCCGCGGTGGCGAGCCGGACGAATAGACGTGCCGTAACCAGCGCGTCGTACGTGGCGCGGTGAGGGCGCAGGTCATGTGGCAGGCCCTCGGCGAGTTGAAACGCCTCGACCAACGACCCGAGCCGGAAACTCATCTGGTCGGGTACAAAGCGCCGGGCGAGCTTGAGGGTGTCGAAGACCTCCGGGCACTCCCAGCCGGTCATCTTGCGCTGGAGAACCTTCACGTCCACATGCGCGTTGTGGGCGATGAGCGCCGGATGCGACAGCGCGTGCAACACCTCAACGACGACATCCTTGTACACCGGCGCTTCGGCAACCGCCCCGTTGCTGATGCCGTGAATCCGGTTGGCCATCGGGGTGATCGACTTATCAGGTCGAACCAACCAGCTCGACGGCTCCCCGATGACACCACCGACGATCGGCACGGCGGCCAGCTCCACCAAGTCGGGCGGCTGCTGTCCGTTGCCTTCAACGTCTACGACGACGTACGAGAGATCCGTCCAGTCAGCCATCTTGTGTGCCGTCCTTCCAGCCGATGTCTGCTCGGCCGTGTCGTCGTTCCCGGTGCGGGTGCCGTACGTCGTGCACCTGGAAACCGAGCGCGTGCTGCAGGTAGTAACGGGGCTGTTCAGTTTCCAACCCTGAAACGATGGCTGCTTGCTCCGTGATGTCCACGACCACCAGGCCGTGCGCCTCGGGCAAGGAACTGGCGACCTGCCGTACGTCCCGTGCTGCGGGAACCTTGTACGCGTCCTTGCAGCGGTTGAGCTGCGCGAGTGGGCAGATGTCGCAGAGTTCACGGATGCCGTAGTGCCCGTTGTAGTCCGGCAGTTCATGGGCATAGGCCACGGCACACGAGGTCTTGCGGAACAACGTGTCGCTGCCGGCGAAGGTTGAGAGGACGCGACTTTCCAGCGTCTCCGGCACAATCTTGCGGCGTGCGGTTTCCTCGTACGGCTCCGGGAGCTTGTTCGCCTGGTAGTACTCCGCGATCTGGTCCCGATAGAACAGACCGGTGAACACCGTGGCGTCGGCGTGTTTGCTCAGCTCGTACGCCCGGCCCAGGTGCTCCGGTGAGTCGTTGAGGCCAGGCACCAGCGGGCGCCAGTAGAGAACCGTGCGGTATCGGCGCTCCCGCGGCGCGCTCATGAGCTTCAAGGACTCGGCCGCGACGTGCGACGGGTAGGGCTCGATGTCCTTGTTGTCGATGCCCGAGTAGGTGAACAGAAGCGTCACCTTGATGTGCCGCAGTCGGTTGAGTCGGTCGATGTCCTCGGGTTTCATCTGGTGCCGGGTGATGACGAGTACGTGATTCGTCAGCTCCCGCGCGTCCAGGTCTTCCAGTACGGCGAGGGTGTGCGGCCGGACCACCGGCAAGAACGGGTCGGTGGCGCGGTTGAACACCTGCACGGGCGTGACGTGCGGCTGGAAGTACCGGTGATTGACAAGTTCTTCCACCGCCTCGGCATCGCTCATGAGGGCTCGCGGCACACGCTGATCCCACAGGCCGTAGGTGTGGCGGATGCAGTAGGCGCAGTCGAGCGGGCACCCCTGGATGTGATTCAGGCTGAGGCCGCTCTTGCGGTACTCGACCACCTCACGGGCACGCTCCGGCATCCGCTCTATCTGATCCCGCGTTAAGAGCTGTACTGAGACAGGCACCTGACGGCCTCCCATGTCCGAGGACGGATGGAGCGCGTAGTTACGCGCTCCATTTGGGAGCGTAGGGGTGCCGGTTCCGCTTGGATAGAAAGTTTCTTGGAATTTCTAGCAATACACCCGCAGGGGGAACCCTCGGGAAATCAGGCGCTATCGTCCGGCGAGTCAGGGGCAAGATCTTCCATGACGCGGTTGATGATCGTGCGCGCCGACCGGCCATAGCTGGCAACGGCGGCAAGCTGCTCGAAGGCGCTGCCGTACAGCTCGATTTCCTGCGGCTGACGGAGGTCAAGTTCAGCCGACAAGGTCTCAACAAGTACCCGCTCATTGTCGTAGAGCCAGAAGCCGTGCCACGGTGACGTGGCGTACTGCGTTTCAAAACCGATGACCCCAAGCCGCACGTTTAGCAGTTGAGAAAGAGAGATCAATCGGTCGAGCTGTCCGAGCATGATGTCTGGAGCGCAAAGGCGAAACCTGAGCGCAGCTTCGGTGAGGACGAAGTGGAACCGTTTATCTGGTCGGTACAGAATCTCTTGGCGCTGCACTCTTCCGGCAATAGCCTCGTTGATGTCGTTGGGCAACTTGAGACGGCGGATACCTTCGGCGAAGCGGGCGCGCGCATACTCCGGTGTTTGGAGAAGACCAGGAATCACCGTCGCTTCGAAGGCGCGGAAGAGTCGCGTCTTCTGATCCCATGAGATCAGCTCTTGTTGGTGAGGCTTCAACCCGGTACGCAGGATGCGTTGCCACTCGGCATGTTGCACTTCAAGGGTATGCAGCGAAGCGAGCAGGGCTTCCGTCTCGCCCTCGCTGCTCGTCGCTGCTGTCCAACCGCGTAGGTCGTCGTCGGTGGGTGTCTGGCGGCCGTTTTCCAGCTTGGACACTTTGGAAGGAGGCCACGACAAAGACTCCGCGAGCTGCCTGCCGCTTAGTCCAGCGGCAACGCGAAGCTCGCGGAGTCGTTTGCCCAGGGTGCTCCTGGCCTCGTGGACGTTAGACGAACCCGAGGCGTTGTTCGGTGGCAAAGTCATCCCGCCTGTTGGCCCGATGCCACGCGGCATCTCGCCAGTAGTTGTGCCTCACGATCTCGGCGGCATCCTCGATGACTTCGCCGCCAAGGAAGGCGTCCGAGTCATCGAAGTGCATCCGTACCAGCTTGTTCGAGTCGAACAGCCAGTAATCGTGATTGGGTAGGTTCTCGGCGTTGGCTTGGTCACGCGTCAGGTAGCGGATATCCTCACCCGCTCCGTTGGTGAACTGGGAACACCACACGCCGAAACGGCTGTAGTCGGTAAGAGGCAAGCTGACCACCCGCACACGGGTGAAGCGACGCCCCTTCGACGTAGCATCCCGGATCATGGTCAACCAGTCCTGCATCCAAGGCAGATCGTCTTTTTCCTGCGCGAGGAACTTCCGCAACGACTCGTTCTCATAATCCGCGTCGTAGCGGTCGCGTACTTCAAGACGAAAGGCCGTGTGCTCGAAGGACTTGAAGAGCTGACCGAAATCGTCGCCGTTGAGCAGACTCAGTGCCCTTCCTCCTTGTTCAAGTAGCGGAGGGCGTACATCTTGAGCACGTCTTCCGGGATCTCGATCAGGGTTTCGTGGTCCGGCACTTCACCGACGTCGGCGAGCACCTGGGGGTCCGTCACCTTCCAACCCTGCGCAATATAGGTTTTGCGGTCCGTGCGGTCGGTGGCGAACAACGTAGGTGAGTTGCCCACCTGAGACTCAGGGTCCTTGCCGAGGAACTGAGCACGCATGGCGCGCCCTCCTTTGCTAGAAACTTGGCGAACCGTTCTCGCACATCGTGCGCCCGTCCCTGATGACCGGTCAAGGGTAGGAATTTGGCCCATGATCATTCACGTGCAAGGCAACCCGATCTCGAATGACCGCCGTTGGCCTCGTAGCAGGCGTGCGCACGTCCCCTGAGCTGCGGTTTCGCAAGCGCGGGCCGCGCCTTCCTATGCCCCTCAGAGGCCGATACACTGGACTTGTCCAGCGCATCGTTTGCGGTAGTGCTGCCCGAAGACCACGCCGATGCGCTGCGCCAGCCTCGTACGCTCCCGGGAAGGATCGATGCCCGCGACCCGCAGCCGGCCGCCGCTCGGGGTCAGAATGCCCGTGAGCATCTTGATGGTGGTCGACTTACCGGCGCCGTTCGGGCCGATGTAGCCGACCATCTCGCCGCGCGGCACCCGGAAGCTGATGCCGTCGACCGCCCGCACCTGGTGCTTCTCGCGGCGCAGCAGACCGGCCTTGCGGCGCACGTCGAAGACCTTCTCGACGCCGTCCAGCTCGATGAAGCCCGTGCCGTCCGCGCTACCGCCGCGCTCCGCGCTACCGCCGCGATCGGCCCTACCGCCGCGATGCGCACGATCCGTGCCATCCGCGCTATCCGTGTCATCCGCGCTATCCGTGTCATCCGCGCTATCCGTGTCATCCGCGCTATCCGTACTCATGAACGCTCCGCCGCCTCTCGCTCAATGCCCTAGGCCCTGTCTTCAAAGTCCCGCCTGCTCGGCGACGCCCGGCACGCACGCTCGCGGCGTTGTCGGGATCACCCCAGTACATCCAGTACTGGGGCGACCCTCCGCCTTGCGATCGCACGCACCGGCCGCCTCCGAGCCCGCCCTCCGAGCCCGCCCTCCGGGCGGACGGCGCTACTTTGAAGACAGGACCTAGCTCCCCGTACTCCGATACGCGCGCAGCCCCGCCCGCCACGCCACCCCCGCCAGCGCGCAGCACACCACCGCCACCACCGGCGGCAGGAACGCGGCCAGGTCCGGCAGCCCCAACGGGTCCTCCTTGCCCAGGACATACAGGGCCGGGATCCAGTTGACGAACGCCAGCGGCACCACGAACGTCGCTCCGCGCACCAGATCCTTCGCGAAGACCGTCGGCGGGTACTGCAACAGCGTCGTCCCGCCGTACGTGAACGAGTTCTGCACCTCGGAGGCGTCCTGCGCCCAGAACTGGAACGCGGCGCCCGCCACGAACACCGCCGCGAAGATCGCCGCCCCGCTCAGCACCATCATCGGAAGCATCAGCGCCCGCGTCACCGTCCAGTCGATGTCGAGCGTCAGCAGGGCATAGCCCAGCACCAGCACCCCTTGGGTGACCCGGCCGAGCCGGCGCAGCGCGAACCGGTCGGCCGCCACCTGCGCCAGTACGGGTACGGGCCGCAGCAGCAGCGTGTCGAGCGTGCCGTCCCGTACCCGGCGCCCCAGCCGGTCCATGGAGCCGAGCACCAGATCGGCGAGGCCGAAGGCCGTGGCGGACGTCCCGTACAGGAAGGCCACCTCGGGCAGGGAGTAGCCGCCCAGCGCGTCCACGTGCGCGAACATCAGCAGGATCGCGACGAAGTCGAAGGCGGTCGCCGCGAAATTCCCGAACGCCATCATCACGAAGGACGCGCGGTACGCCATCGTGGACCGCGTCCACATCGCCACGATCAGGCCGTACGCCCGCAGCCCGTCACGCAGGGCGGCCCGCCGCGACAATCGCGGAATCCATGCCTCCGATCCCGCGTCGGCAGCCGCCTCCGATCCCGCGTCGGTGTCCGCCCCCGCAGCCGCGTACGCGGACGTCACCTCTCCCACCGTCCCACTCGTGCCCACCGTCCCACTCGTGCCCACCGTCCCGCTCGCGGCGATCTCGTCAGCCACCCTGGACCACCACCCTGCGTGTCGCGACGGTCTGGAGCAGCCGCCCTGTCGCCAGCAGCGCCAGCGCCCAGCCGGCCTGGAACGCGTACGCCCCGGCCAGGTCCCACCCGGTGTGCTTGCCCAGGAGGACATCCGCCGGGACCTGGAGCAGCGACGACCAGGGCAGCGCCCGCGCCACCTCCCCCAGCGTCCCCGGGAAGAGGTTGAGCGGCAGCAGCAGCCCGGAGAAGAACATCCCCGCCAGCATCGTCATCTGCGCCACGCCCGCGCCGTCCATCAGCCAGAACGCGGAGAGCGCGACCAGGAAGCGGATCGCGAAACTGACGACCACTCCGAGCACCACGGCGAACAGGAACGCCAGCCAGGTCAGCGGATCCCCCGGCAGCGCCAGCTCGAAGGCGAGCGAGCCGAGCACCATCGGTACGACCCCGCGCCCCAGCAGATGGAACGCCGCCCGGCCCAGATCCCCGGCCATCCACCACAGCTGGAGATCGGCCGGCCGGTAGAGGTCGACGGCGATGTCACCCGTGCGGATTCGCTCGATCAGTTCTTCCTCGAAACCGCCGCCCATCATGGCGCAGGTCATCAACAGCGCCTGGCCGAGCCACACATAGGTGACCGCCTGGGAGAGGTCGTAGCCACCGAGGTGCGGCCGCTCGTCCCAGAGAGCCGTATAGGCGTACGCCGTGATGAAGCCGAAGACGGTGTTGGTGAACACTCCCGCGAAGGTGGCCACCCGGTAGGTCGCATAGCGGCGGAACCCACCTGCTGCCACTACTGCGTACAGCCGCACTACAGTCCCCTCCCCCACACCATTTCCCTCACTCCATCAGCGCGTCGTCGGCCTCCTGGCACCAAAGCGCACGACCCTAGCCCACGGGGACCGGCCGCCGCGACCGGTTATCCGGCTGTCGGTGCTCCACCGTTCTGTCCATGTTTCATGGGAGTACACAGCGTTTCTCCGAGGTACGCAGCGTTTCTCAGGAGTACGCGGCATTTCGCAGAGATGAGCCGCTTTTCTTGGATGTACGCAGTGTTTCTTGGGTCTGCGCCGCTCATCGCCTGATACGACACCGTCATGCCACCACCGTCAGGCCGGGAGTGAACCGCCTTATGCCAGAAGTGAACCGCTTTATGCCGGAAGTGAACCGCCGTCCGCGGCCGAGGAGTCTCCACTGATATGAGCGACGAGCCAAAGCACTACGGCTGGGCCCCACGGGACCCCTCGGCCCCCCACTCCGCCCCCGGCCGGCCGGGCGGGCGGGCCGGGCGTCCCCTGCGTCCCCGCACCGGTTGGCGCAGCGCCCTCCCGACCCGGCGCACGCTGTTCGGCGGATTACTGATCTTCGGGCTCGTCCTCATGGGCGGCTTCGTCCTGGGCTACAAGCTCGTCAGCATCCCGCCGGCCAACGCCGCCGCCACCGCCCAGTCCAATGTGTACCTGTACGCGGACGGCACGCAGCTCGCCCGCGACGGCGAGGTCAACCGCGAGAACGTCAAGCTCGCGCAGGTGCCGAAGACCGTACAGCTGGCCGTACTGGCCGCCGAGGACCGCGGCTTCTACAACGAGCCCGCCATCGACCCGCAGGGCATGGTCCGCGCCGCCTGGAACACCATCACGGGCAAGGGCACCCAGGGCGGCTCCACCATCACCCAGCAGTACGTCAAGAACTACTACCTCGGGCAGGAACAGACGATCGTCCGCAAGGCCAAGGAGTTCTTCATCGCGATCAAGCTCAACCGCGAGGCGACCAAGGCGCAGATCCTCCGGGGCTATCTCAACACCAGCTACTTCGGCCGTAACGCGTACGGCGTCCAGGCCGCCGCCCAGGCGTACTACGGCAAGGACGTGAAGGACATCAACACGGCGGAGGGCGCCTATCTGGCCTCTCTGCTCAACGCCCCCAGCGAGTTCGATGTCGTCTTCCACCCCGAGAACAAGCGGGCCGCCCGCGCACGCTGGAACTATGTGCTCGACGGCATGGTCAAGGAGGACTGGCTCAGCCCGGCCGAGCGCCGCAAGATGAAGTTCCCGAAGCCCGGCAGGATCAGGCATGCCGGCATCGGGCTCTCCGGACAGCGCGGCTATATCGTGCAGGCCGTCGAGGACCATCTCACCGGCAACAAGATCATCGACGAGAAGACCCTGGCCGCCGGCGGGTACCGGATCACCACCACACTGGACCGCGAGAAGCAGGAGGCCTTCACCGCCGCCGTCAAGCAGCAGGTCACCTCACAGCTCGACGCCGGCCGCAAGGCCGACCGCAACGTCCGGGTCGGCGGTGTCTCCATCGATCCGAGGACCGGCAAGGTCGTCGCCATGTACGGCGGGATCGACTACACCAAGCAGTACGTCAACAACGCGACCCGCCGTGACTACCAGGTCGGCTCCACCTTCAAGCCGTTCGTCCTCGCCGCCGCCGTCGAGAACGGCTCCGAGACCCTGTACGGCGAGCCGATCACCCCGTACACCCTCTACGACGGCGACAACCAGCACATGGTCGAGGGCGCCGACGGCCCCACCGGCTACTCCCCGGCGAACGAGGACGACACCAACTACGGGCCCATCTCCGTACAGACCGCCACCGACCTCTCCGTCAACGCCGTCTACGCGCAGATGGCCCAGGACGTGGGCCCCGGCACGGTCAGGAAGACCGCCGTCGCCCTCGGCCTCCCCGAGAACACCCCCGACCTGACCGCGACACCCTCCATCGCGCTCGGCCCGGCCACCGCCTCCGTACTGGACATGGCGGAGGCGTACGCGACCCTCGCCAACCACGGCAGGCACGGCATGTACACGCTGGTCGACAAGATCACCAGGAACGGTGTGGATGTCGCCCTGCCGAAGCGGGACTTCACGCAGGCCATCAGCCGCCAGGCCGCCGACACCACCACCTCCGTGCTGCGGAGCGTCGTCGACGACGGCACCGGCATCGCCGCCCAGTCCGCTGGCCGCCCCGCGGCGGGCAAGACCGGCACGGCGGAGGAGGACAAGGCGGCCTGGTTCGCGGGCTACACCCCGGACCTCGCGACGGTCGTCGCGGTCATGGGCGCCGATCCGGTGACCGCCGCGCAGCAGTCGCTGTACGGGGCTCTCGGCCGGGAGCGCGTCAACGGCGGCGGGCCGCCGGCCGAGATCTGGGGCCGGTACACGGCCGCCGCTCTCCGGAAGAGCCCGGCGCGGGACTTCGATCTGCGGCTGGAAGGGGACTCCGACGACGAGTGGTCCTCGGACGAGGAGCAGGCGGGCCCGTCAGGCAAACCGAACGGGTCGCACCGGGCGGGCGCCGAGGGTACGGCGCGGGGCCTGGCCCCGGGGCAGTCCCAGGGACCGACGAAGGGCCCGGCCCAGGGCCGGCCGCAAGACCCCGAGCAGGGCCGGAGCCACGGACAGCCGACGGGGCGGACGACCGGTCAGCCCGAGGGCCGGCCAACGGAACAGTCCGGCGGCGGCACGGGTGGGGGGTCGGCCAAGGGCAGTACGGGCGCCGGCGCCACCAGCGCCGACGAGGACGGCAAGGGAGACGCGGGCGGCGATCCGGGCGCCCGCACCTCCCTGTTCGACGTGCCGGGCGCCTGACAGCGGCGGCCGGGCGGGGCGACATCGAATCAGTGGCCCGACGTCGCCTTCAGCCCCACCACGGCCACCAGCAGCAGACAGACGAAGAAGATCCGGGCGGCGGTCGCGGGCTCCCCCAGCACCACCATGCCGAGCACCGCCGCACCGGCCGCGCCGATACCGACCCACACGCCGTACGCGGTACCGATCGGCAACGTCTTCGCCGCATGCGACAGCAACAGCATGCTCGCGACGATCCCGGCGCCGGTGAACAGGCTCGGCCACAGCCGGGTGAACCCCTCGGTGTACTTCATCCCGATCGACCAGCCGACCTCAAGCAGACCGGCGACAATCAACAGAACCCAAGCCATGACGGCACCTCCGGCACGAAAAACACGGACAACAGGTGCGTCGTCTTTCGTTTGGCCCGGTACGGCGCGTCTCGTCGGGGTTCCCCCAAGGTAGCAAACCGGCGGGCGGCTCCACGCGAAGGGCCGCGAAGGGCCGCGAGGGGCTACGAAGGAACGTGAGGGGCTGCGAAGGGCTGCGAGGGGCTTACAGATAAAGCCCGGTGGAGTCCTCGGACCCCTCGAACCGGTCCGCCGCGACGGCGTGCAGATCGCGCTCGCGCATCAGTACGTACGCCACCCCGCGCACCTCGACCTCGGCGCGGTCCTCGGGGTCGTACAGCACTCGGTCCCCCGGCGTCACCGTCCGTACGTTCTGCCCCACGGCCACCACCTCGGCCCAGGCCAGCCGCCGACCGACCTCGGCCGTCGCGGGGATGAGGATGCCGCCGGACGAACGCCGTTCGCCCTCCGGGATGTCCGTCCTGACCAGCACGCGGTCATGGAGCATCCGGATGGGCAGTTTGTCGTGGGTGTTCTCGCTCACGCCCCAGAACCTACCTGCCCAGGCCGCCGGCGCACGCCACAGGGGCGAATCAAACCTTGCGGCGCCTCGTCGACACCACCAGCAGCCCCACGAGCCCGACCGCCACCAGCGCCACCGGCACCAGCCGCTCCAGCCGCGGCGCGCCGTCGTCCTTGACGAACGGCGCCCGTACGCCCGCCAGCGTCCTGTTCACGGCCCCGAACGCACGCCCGGCCGTCTGGTCCACCGTGGAGACCACCTTGGCCTTGGCGTCGCCGACGATCGTCTTCGGGTGCACCCGCACCCCGATCTCGTCGAGCGTCTCGGCGAGCTGCCCGCGCCTGCGGACGATGTCCGCCTCGATCTGCGCCGGGGTCCTGGAATCCGACACCGCGCTGCCTCCGTCGTCGTGTCCTGTTGTCCTTCCCCGACAGTCTGTCAGCTCCGTCGTCACCGCACCCGGCGGCACCCCCGATTACGCTCGGCGGCGTACGGCCCGACGTCCACCCCGTTCCACCGAGGAGAACCATGAGCGAGCGCCTCCAGCCCGGCGACACCGCCCCCGCCTTCACCCTGCCCGACGCCGACGGCAACGACGTATCGCTCGCCGATCACAAGGGCCGCAAGGTCATCGTCTACTTCTACCCGGCGGCGCTCACCCCCGGCTGCACCAAGCAGGCGTGCGACTTCACGGACAACCTCGACCTGCTGGCGGGCGCGGGCTACGACGTCATCGGCGTGTCCCCCGACAAGCCGGAGAAGCTCGCGAAGTTCCGCGACAAGGAGAACCTCAAGGTCACCCTGGTCGGCGACCCGTCCAAGGCCGTCCTGGAGACGTACGGGGCCTTCGGCGAGAAGAAGATGTACGGCAAGACCGTGACCGGCGTGATCCGCTCGACGATCGTCGTGGACGAGGACGGCAAGGTCGAGCAGGCCCTCTACAACGTGCGGGCCACCGGCCATGTAGCGAAGATCATCAAGGACCTCGGTATCTGAGGTTCCCCGAGTCCGGGATTCGCCGTGACGGAGGTCCCACTTCGGTGGGACCTCGGTTTGCGATCGCCACGACCGCGCAGAAGGTTCCCTTGGACTGACTCACCCGAGGAAAGGACCATTCCATGGCCGGCCAGAAGCGCGAACGGACGGCCGACCCCGCCGCGGTCAAACGCCACCCGGCCCTCTTCCGCACCATCAGACAGCGCAAGAACCCCAAGCTCCGGCGGTCCGACATCACCGTCACCGACGAGGCGGCGGTCAAGCGGGCGGTGAAGGCGGCCTCCCTGGGCAATGCCATGGAGTGG
This sequence comes from Streptomyces sp. NPDC056835, assembly GCF_042789485.1. Lineage (NCBI taxonomy): Bacteria > Bacillati > Actinomycetota > Actinomycetes > Kitasatosporales > Streptomycetaceae > Streptomyces > Streptomyces sp. NPDC056835. The sequence continues at coordinate 8,011 of NZ_JBHUBB010000063.1, read as the reverse complement.
TTCGACTTCGGCATCTACAGCTATCTCGCCGTCACCATCGGGCATGTCTTCTTCCCTTCGGGGAATTCCACGGTCGAGCTGCTGTCCTCGTTCGCGACCTTCGCCGTGGCCTTTCTCGTGCGGCCACTCGGCGGCATGTTCTTCGGCCCGATGGGTGACAGGCTCGGCCGTAAGAAGGTCCTCGCCCTGACCATGATCATGATGGCGATCGGCACCTTCGCCATCGGGCTGATCCCCTCGTACGCCTCGATCGGATTCTGGGCCCCGGTCCTGCTGATCTTCTTCCGGCTGGTCCAGGGCTTCTCCACCGGCGGCGAGTACGGCGGCGCGTCCACGTTCATCGCGGAGTACGCCCCCGACAAGCGCCGGGGATTCTTCGGCAGCTTCCTTGAGTTCGGCACCCTCGCCGGTTACATCGGCGCGGCGGGCCTGGTCACCGCGCTGACCGCGGCGCTCGGCCCGGACGGCATGCAGGCCTGGGGGTGGCGCGTCGCGTTCCTGGTCGCGGGGCCGCTGGGGCTGATCGGGCTGTATCTGCGACTGCGGCTCGACGAGACGCCCGCGTTCCGGAAACTGGAGTCGGACACCGCGCACGTCTCCGAGGCGGCGGACTCGGTGGAGATCACCACGAAGGACGACCTCGCCAAGATCTTCCGGCGGTACTGGCCCTCGCTGATCCTGTGTGTCGCGCTGGTCGGCGCGTACAACGTCACGGACTACATGCTGCTGTCGTACATGCCGACGTATCTCTCCGACGAGCTGGGCTACAGCGAGACGCACGGGCTGCTCATCCTGCTGGCCGTGATGGCCTTCCTGATGCTGATCATCAACCAGGTCGGCAAGCTCAACGACCGCTTCGGGCGCAAGCCGCTGCTGATGGCGGGCATGCTCGGCTTCTTCTTCCTCTCGCTGCCCGCGTTCCTCCTGATCAAGCAGGGCGGTATCCCGGCGATCACGGCGGGCGTACTGATGCTGGGCCTGTCCCTGGTCTGCCTGCTGGGCACGATGTCGGCCGCGCTCCCCGCGCTGTTCCCGACGGAGGTCAGATACGGCTCGCTCTCGGTGGGCTACAACCTCTCCGCGTCCCTCTTCGGCGGCACGACCCCGCTTGTGATCACCGGCCTGATCGGCCTGACCGGCAACAACCTGATGCCGGCGTACTACTCGATGGCGGCGGCGCTGGTGGGCGTGATCGCGGTGACCCGTATGAAGGAAACGGCCCGGCGCCCGCTGGACGGCTCACCACCGTCGGTCGCGACGGAGGCGGAAGCGGTGGAACTCGTGGAGTCGCAGTCCCCGGAGCCCAGGTTCTGACGTCGGCCGGGCACAGTAAGCTGTGCGCCGCGGGTCCGTACCCCAGCTGGCCAGAGGGCGCCGGTTTAGGTCCGGTGTGTCGTGGGTTCGAGTCCCACCGGGCCCACATCGAAAGGGCGCGGAGCCGCAAACGGCTCCGCGCCCTTCGGCGTGGGAGGGCGCCGTCAGCCCAGGAGCTCCCTTACGACCGGGACCAGCGCGCGGAATGCCTTGCCGCGGTGGCTGATCGCGTTCTTCTCCGCCGGGGACAGTTCCGCGCACGTGCGGGTCTCGCCGGACGGCTGGAGGATCGGGTCGTAGCCGAAGCCGCCCGTACCGGACGGGGACTCCCGGAGGGTGCCCAGGAGGCGGCCTTCGACCACGCGTTCCGTGCCGTCCGGGAGGGCCAGGGCCGCGGCGCAGAAGAAGTGGGCGGCGCGGTGGGGCGGGGCGATGTCGGAGAGCTGGGCCAGGAGCAGGTTCAGATTGGCGGTGTCGTCGCCGTGGGCTCCGGCCCAGCGGGCGGAGAAGATGCCGGGGGCGCCGCCGAGGACGTCGACGCAGAGGCCGGAGTCGTCGGCCACGGCCGGGAGGCCGGTGGCGTCGGCGAGGGCGTGGGCCTTGAGCAGCGCGTTCTCGGCGAAGGTGACGCCTGTTTCCTTGACGTCGGGGATATCGGGGTAGGCGTCCGCGCCGACGAGGTCATGGGGCAGGCCCGCGTCGGCGAGGATGGCCTGGAGTTCGGTGAGTTTCCCGGCGTTTCGGGTGGCGAGGATCAGGCGGGTCATGCCCCCAGTATCGGACCGGGCCGGGGGGCCGGTCAGGGGGTGCAGATCTTGCCGATTTCGGACGCGGCGTCGGTGATGGGGGTGAGATCGGGGGCGTTGTTCCCGTTCTTGACGGACGTACGCACGTTGTCGACGCCCTTGCCCAGATCGTCGACGGCCTTGCTCAGGTCCGCGTTGTCGGTCTGGTCCGCGAGGCTGTCGAGCTTGTTGTCGATGTCGTTGAGCGACTCGTCGATCTTGAGAGGGTTGTCCCCGGCGTTGGAGACGGCCTGCTGGAGGTCGTTGACGCTGCCCGCGATGGCGTCGGCGGTCTTGACGCAGTCCAGCGCCTTGTCGAGGGCGCCGCAGCCGGCGGTGAGGGGCAGCGCGAGTGCGGCGGTGGCGGCGGCGAGTGCCAGGGTGATGCGGCGTCGGCGTATCGGCGCGGCGGGCATGGCGCGGTTCCTCTCCGAGGTGTGGACGGGCGCACGGTTCGGTCCGTGCGCCCGTGTGGGTGGAGACGCCCCGGGGTTCTTCTTGGTTGCGTCTTTACCCGGAGAGCCCGGCTCGGCGGGGCCGGCTCAGGGGGTCCGGCTCAGGGGGTCCGGGTCCGGCTCAGAGGGTCTGGTCGAGCGCCGTGGTCTGGAGCGCGGCGAGGTCGGCGCAGCCGCCGGTGGCGAGGTCGAGGAGCGCGTTCAGTTCCTTGCGGTCGAAGGGCTCGGCCTCGGCGGTGCCCTGGACCTCGACGAAGCGGCCGTCGCCGGTGCAGACGACGTTCATGTCGGTCTCGGCGCGGACGTCTTCCTCGTAGCGGAGGTCCAGGAGAGGGGTGCCGTCGACGATGCCGACGCTGACGGCGGCGACGGTGCCGGTCAGCGGGCGGCGGCCGGCCTTGACGATCTTCTTGCCCTGGGCCCAGGCGACGGCGTCGGCGAGGGCGACATAGGCGCCGGTGATGGCCGCGGTGCGGGTGCCGCCGTCGGCCTGGAGGACATCGCAGTCGAGGACGATGGTGTTCTCGCCGAGCGCCTTGTAGTCGATGACGGCGCGCAGGGACCGGCCGATGAGGCGGCTGATCTCGTGGGTACGGCCGCCGATCTTGCCGCGTACGGATTCGCGGTCGCCGCGGGTGTTGGTCGAGCGCGGCAGCATCGAGTATTCGGCGGTGACCCAGCCTTCGCCGCTGCCCTTGCGCCAGCGCGGGACGCCCTCGGTGACGGAGGCGGTGCAGAAGACCTTGGTGTCGCCGAAGGAGATGAGGACGGAGCCCTCGGCGTGCTTGCTCCATCCGCGTTCGATGGTGACGGGACGGAGCTGTTCGGGGGTTCGGCCGTCGATACGAGACATGGGCTTGAGCCTATAGGGACCTGCGCGAAGGGCCTGTTCCGGTGGTCCGGATCAGGCCCTCGGTGGTGCTGAGTGGCTGTCAGCGCTTCACATCATGTCTTCGATCTCACTGGCGATGGGGTCGGCGTCGGTGCCGATGACGACCTGGATCGCGGTGCCCATCTTCACGACGCCGTGGGCGCCGGCGGCCTTCAGGGCGGCCTCGTCGACGAGGTCGGGGTCGACGACCTCCGTGCGCAGGCGGGTGATGCAGCCCTCGACCTCTTCGATGTTGTCGAGTCCGCCGAGCCCGGCGACGATCTTCTCAGCCTTGGTGGCCATGTCTTTCTCCCTGACTGTCGAACTGACTGCCGAAAAGCGCTATGAACCGTTTCGTCACGGTAACGCACGGTTGGACCATCTTCACGGGCGCGCGTTCATCGCGTACCCAATGATGACGATCAACGGCGCCCCGCCCGCGACCGGCCCCCGGGAGCCTATCGCAACTGGTCTACACCAGTCGGGAACGACGGAAGGGTGCCGATGAGCTCCGACAGCACGGCAGCGCCGCGGCGGAGGCCGGCGCCGCCGGGGAAGAGCTGGCGGAACGGATTGTTCCAGGGGCTTCAGAAGATCGGCCGCAGTCTCCAGCTCCCGGTGGCCGTACTGCCCGCGGCCGGGCTGCTGGTCAGCCTCGGGAATCTCTTCGCCGCGTATCTGCACGGCCCGTTCTGGGACAGGACGGCGCGGGTGCTCAGCCTGGGCGGCGGCGCCATTCTGGACGGCGCGTTCGGGCTGCCGCTGCTCTTCTGCATCGGGGTCGCGATCGGCTTCGCCAAGAAGGCGGACGGGTCCACCGCGCTCGCCGCGGTCGTCGGCTTCCTCGTCTACCACGGCGTGCTGGCCGCCTTCCCGGTCGGCGGTTCGGTGACGAAGGCGACGCCCGACGGCATCCCGCAGAACCCCGGCGTGCTCGGCGGCATTCTGATCGGGCTGCTCACGGCGGTCGTCTGGCAGCGGTTCCACCGTACGAAACTGGTCGACTGGCTCGGCTTCTTCAACGGCCGCCGCCTGGTGCCGATCCTGATGGCCTTCATCTGCACCCTCCTCGGCGTGGCCTTCGGGCTGCTGTGGCAGCCGGTCGGGGACGCGCTGACCGCGTTCGCCAAGCAGCTGATCGATCTGGGCGCGTGGGGCGCGGGCATCTTCGGGGTCGCCAACCGGCTGCTCATCCCCATCGGCCTGCACCAGTTCCTGAACACCTTCTTCTGGTTCCAGGCCGGTGAGTACACCAAGCCGGACGGCACCGTCGTGATGGGCGATCTGACCCGGTTCTTCGCCGGGGACCCCTCGGCGGGCCAGTTCATGTCAGGGTTCTTCCCGATCATGATGTTCGGGCTGCTGGCCGCCGCGCTCGCCATCGCGCACAGCGCCCGCCCCGAGCACCGCAAGAGGGTTACGGGCCTGATGGCCTCGCTCGCGCTGACCTCGTTCGTCACGGGCGTGACCGAGCCGCTGGAGTTCTCCTTCATGTTCGCCGCGCCCCTGCTGTACGGTGCGCACGCGCTGCTGACCGGCGCCTCGATGGCGATCACCTGGGCGCTGGGGGTGCACGCGGGGTTCAGCTTCTCGGCCGGCTTGATCGACTACCTGGTCAACTGGCACCTTGACACCAAGCCCTGGCTGATCATTCCGATCGGCCTGTGCTTCGCCGTCGTGTATTACGTGGTCTTCCGCGTCGCGATCAAGGTGTTCGACATCCCGACCCCCGGGCATGAGCCCGAGGAGCTGGAAGAGGCCGTCGAGAAGCAGAACACCCAGCCGTAGGCCCTGCCCGATGGGCGCGGACTATGGCCCGGGCCACAGTCGTCGCCGAACATCGCCGCGCAGGTTCCTTATGTGATTCACACCGTGCTAAAACTGGTCTACACCACTGATGGTGTAGACCACGCGGCCGTGTGCCGCGTTCCCCCTGGAGGAAGTTGATGTCCACGGCCAGCGCCACCGCCTCGGCGGACAAGAAGCCCTCGGCGGGCAAGAGCAAGGGCAGCGGCGCGATGGCCGTGATGCAGCGTATCGGCCGCAGCCTGATGCTCCCCGTCGCCGTCCTGCCCGCCGGCGCCCTGCTGGTGCGCCTCGGCAACACCGACATGCTCGGCCGTGACTCGTTCCCGGCGTTCATCACCAAGATCGCCTCGTTCATGGCCGCGGGCGGCAACGCCATCCTGGACAACATGCCGCTGCTCTTCGCCGTCGGCATCGCGATCGGCTTCGCCAAGAAGGCGGACGGCTCCACCGCGCTCGCCGCCGTCACCGGCTACCTCGTCTTCAAGAACGTGCTGGCCACCTTCACCGACTCCAACCTGCCCAAGGTCGCGGCGGTGGTCGACGGCAAAATAGTCATGAACAGCGCGCCCGTCGACGCGAAGGTCCTCGGCGGTGTCGTCATGGGCATCGTGGTCGCGCTGCTCTACCAGCGGTTCTACCGGACGAAGCTGCCCGACTGGGCGGGCTTCTTCGGCGGCCGTCGCCTCGTACCGATCCTCTCCGCCTTCGCGGGCCTGGTCATCGGCATCGTCTTCGGCTACATCTGGCCGGTACTCGGCGCGGGTCTGCACAACTTCGGTGAGTGGCTGGTCGGCTCCGGCGCCGTGGGCGCGGGCATCTTCGGTGTCGCCAACCGCGCGCTGATCCCCGTGGGCATGCACCACCTGCTGAACTCGTTCCCGTGGTTCCAGGCCGGCACGTTCGAGGGCAAGAGCGGCGACATCAACCGCTTCCTGGCGGGTGACCCGACGGCCGGACAGTTCATGACCGGCTTCTTCCCGATCATGATGTTCGCCCTCCCCGCGGCCTGTCTGGCGATCGTCCACTGCGCCCGCCCCGAGCGCCGCAAGGTCGTCGGCGGCATGATGCTCTCGCTCGCGCTCACCGCGTTCGTCACGGGCGTGACCGAGCCGATCGAGTTCACCTTCATGTTCATCGCCCCGGCGCTGTACGCGGTGCACGCCGTGCTGACCGGTGTCTCCATGGCGCTGACCTGGGCCCTCGGCATGAAGGACGGCTTCGGCTTCTCGGCCGGCGCGGTGGACTTCGCCCTCAACCTGGGCATCGCGACCAATCCATGGGGGCTGGCGCTGGTCGGCCTCTGCTTCGCGGCGCTCTACTACGTGATCTTCCGCTTCGCGATCACCAAGTTCAATATCCCGACGCCGGGCCGGGAGAGCGACGAGGAACTCGCCGAGTTGCAGAAGGCCGAGGCGAAGTAGCCTCTCCGCACGCTCCGTGGGCCCGGCCGTTGTCAGGAACGGCCGGGCCCACGGCGGTGCGCGGTGACCACGGCGGCCGACCGGTGAGATATCGTACACCCGGGCGGGGGGGGTGATATACACAAATGAAGCGGCCGACGACAACAGCCGTGTTTATATCGGTGGTGGCCGGGTGATTA
>NZ_JBHUBB010000063.1:0-1167 GCF_042789485.1 Streptomyces sp. NPDC056835 | reverse complement strand
TAATTTTTTAAAAACCCCCCCCCCCCCCCCGGTGTCCCCCCCCCCCGCGCCCCCCCCCCCCCCCCGCCCGCCGGGGGGCCCCGGGCGGGGCCCCCCCCGCCCCCCCCCACGGCTGTGCGCGGTCACCTCGGCTGCCGACCGGTCAGATCTCGTACACCGTGCCGGGAACGGCCAGCTCCGCCGGGCCCGCGTACACATCGCGCGCGTCGGCCAGGTTCCGCTCGGCGTCCGTCCAGGGCGGGATATGCGTGAGCACAAGCCTGCGCGCCCGCGCCCGCGCGGCATGGGCGCCGGCCTCACGGCCATTCAGATGGAGCCCGACGACATCCTCCTTGCCGTGGGTGAACGCCGCCTCGCAGAGGAACAGATCCGTATCCTCCGCCAGCTCCACCAGCGGCTCGCAGACGCCGGTGTCCCCCGAGTACGTGAGCGACCGGCCGCCGTGCTCGACCCGGATACCGAAGGTGTCGACGGGGTGCGCGACCTTCTCCGTCCGTACCGAGAAGGGGCCGATGTCGAAGGAGCCCGGCTTGAGCGTGTGGAAGTCGAAGACCTCGCTCATGGACTTGTCCGAGGGCGTGTCCGCGTACGCCGTGGTGAGACGCTGCTCGGTGCCCTCGGGGCCGTAGACGGGCATGGCGTCGCAGCGCCCGCCGTCGAACCGGTAGTAACGGGCGACGAAGTAGGCGCACATGTCGATGCAGTGATCAGCGTGGAGATGGCTGAGGAAAATGGCGTCGAGGTCGTAGAGACCAACGTGGCGCTGCAGCTCGCCAAGGGCGCCGTTACCCATGTCGAGGAGCAGCCGGAAGCCGTCGGCCTCTACGAGGTAGCTGGAGCAGGCCGATCCCGCGGAGGGGAACGAGCCCGAACAGCCGACGACGGTGAGCTTCATGGAGCGGGAACCTCCGTGGCGTGGAAGGGGGGCGACGGGGGTCGTGCGGTTCGTTGAGCGTAAGGCGCGAAAGGGCGGGTCGCTCCTCCACAGTGGGCCGTTGTGGGGGAACTCACCTGGCCTGTCACCGGTTCGGATGGGCTTCGCCTCCCGGCGAGGGGGTGCGCCGTCCGGCGGGGGGGTGCGCCGTCCGGCGGGGGGGTGCGCCGTCCGGCGGGGGGGTGCGCCGTCCGGCGGGGGGGTGCGCCGTCCGGCGGGGGGGTGCGCCGTCC
>NZ_JBHUBB010000062.1:0-23930 GCF_042789485.1 Streptomyces sp. NPDC056835 | reverse complement strand
CGTTGGACTACCTCCAGCGCAAGCACCCCGACCTGGACATCACCGAGCACGGGCTCACGCTGTGGGACCTGGAGCGGGAGTTCGCGGTCGGCGGCTTCGCCGGCAAGTCCATGATGAAGCTGCGCGACATCCTGGGCGTGCTGCGCGACTCGTACTGCCGCACCACCGGCATCGAGTTCATGCACATCCAGGACCCGAAGCAGCGCAAGTGGATCCAGGACCGTATCGAGCGCGGCGCACACGCCAAGCCGGAGCGCGAGGAGCAGCTGCGGATCCTGCGCAGGCTCAACGCCGCCGAGGCGTTCGAGACCTTCCTGCAGACGAAGTACGTCGGCCAGAAGCGGTTCTCGCTGGAGGGCGGCGAGTCCGTCATCCCGCTGCTCGACGCGGTCATCGACTCCGCCGCCGAGTCGCGGCTCGACGAGGTCGTCATCGGCATGGCCCACCGCGGCCGGCTGAACGTCCTCGCCAACATCGTGGGCAAGTCGTACGCGCAGATCTTCCGGGAGTTCGAGGGCAACCTCGACCCGAAGTCGATGCACGGCTCCGGCGATGTGAAGTACCACCTGGGCGCCGAGGGCACCTTCACCGGTCTGGACGGCGAGCAGATCAAGGTCTCGCTGACCGCCAACCCCTCGCACCTGGAGGCGGTGGACCCGGTCCTGGAGGGCGTCGTCCGCGCCAAGCAGGACATCATCAACAAGGGCGGTACGGACTTCACGGTCCTGCCGCTCGCGCTGCACGGCGACGCGGCCTTCGCGGGCCAGGGTGTGGTCGCCGAGACGCTCAACATGTCGCAGCTGCGCGGCTACCGCACCGGCGGCACGGTCCATATCGTGATCAACAACCAGGTCGGCTTCACCGCCGCGCCCGAGGCGTCGCGGTCCTCGATGTACGCGACCGACGTGGCCCGCATGATCGAGGCGCCGATCATCCATGTGAACGGTGACGACCCGGAGGCCGTGGTCCGCGTCGGACGGCTCGCCTTCGAGTTCCGCCAGACGTTCAACAAGGACGTCGTGATCGACCTCATCTGCTACCGCCGCCGCGGTCACAACGAGGGCGACAACCCGCAGTTCACCAACCCGCAGATGGTCCGTCTGATCGACAAGAAGCGCTCGGTGCGCAAGCTCTACACCGAGTCGCTGATCGGCCGCGGCGACATCACGCTGGAAGAGGCGGAGCAGGCGCTCCAGGACTTCCAGGGCCAGCTGGAGAAGGTCTTCGCGGAGGTCCGCGAGGCCACCTCGCACCGGGCCACGGCCCAGGTCCCGGACGCCCAGGCGGAGTTCCCGGTGGCCGTCACCACCGCGGTCTCCCAGGAGGTCGTCAAGCGGATCGCCGAGTCGCAGGTCAACATCCCCGACACGGTCACCGTCCACCCGCGCCTGATGCCGCAGATGCAGCGCCGGGCCGCCTCGGTGGAGGACGGCACGATCGACTGGGGCATGGGCGAGACCCTCGCCATCGGCTCGCTGCTGATGGAGGGCACGCCGGTCCGGCTCTCCGGGCAGGACACCCGCCGCGGTACGTTCGGCCAGCGCCACGCGGTCCTGGTCGACCAGGGCACGGGCGAGGACTACACCCCGCTCCAGTACCTCACCGACGAGCAGGCCCGCTACAACGTCTACGACTCGCTGCTCAGCGAGTACGCGGCGATGGGCTTCGAGTACGGCTACTCCCTGGCCAGGCCGGACGCGCTGGTCATGTGGGAGGCCCAGTTCGGTGACTTCGTCAATGGCGCGCAGACCGTCGTGGACGAGTTCATCTCGTCGGCCGAGCAGAAGTGGGGCCAGACCTCCGGCGTCACGCTGCTGCTGCCGCACGGCTACGAGGGCCAGGGCCCGGACCACTCGTCCGCCCGCCCGGAGCGCTTCCTCCAGATGTGCGCGCAGAACAACATGACGGTCGCCATGCCGACCCTGCCGTCGAACTACTTCCACCTGCTGCGCTGGCAGGTCCACAACCCGCACCACAAGCCGCTCGTCGTCTTCACCCCGAAGTCGATGCTGCGTCTGAAGGCCGCGGCGTCCAAGGCGGAGGAGTTCACCACCGGCGGCTTCCGCCCGGTGATCGGCGACCCGAGCGTGGACCCGAGCGCCGTGCGCAAGGTCGTCTTCACCGCCGGCAAGGTCTACTACGACCTCGACGCCGAGCGGCAGAAGCGTGGCGTGACGGACACCGCGATCCTGCGTCTGGAGCGCCTGTACCCGCTGCCGGGTGCGGAACTCCAGGCCGAGATCGCCAAGTTCCCGAACGCCGAGAAGTACCTGTGGGCCCAGGAGGAGCCGGCGAACCAGGGTGCCTGGCCGTTCATCGCGCTCAACCTGATCGACCACCTGGACCTGGCGGTCGGCGCGGATGTGCCGCACGGCGAGCGGCTGCGCCGTATCTCGCGTCCGCACTCCTCGTCCCCGGCGGTCGGCTCGGCCAAGCGCCACCAGGCCGAGCAGCAGCAGCTGGTGAACGAGGTCTTCGACGCCTGACGGACCCGCCGTACGTACCGGAGGGCCCGGCCCCGCGATCTCCGCGGGGCCGGGCCCTCCGGCTTTTCCGTACTTCCCGGCTTTCCGTACTTCCCGGCTGTTCCGTACTTCCCGGGTGTCAGACGATCGGCGGTTCGAAGTCCCAGTAGGGACGGTTACGGGACCGGGCCGCGACGGTGTGGACATGCTGCGCGCCCAGGGTCGCCGCCAGATCGTCCAGCGCCTCCCCCTCGGTCTTCTCGGCGCGCTGTCCCTCCCGCAGGGCCCGCAGATCCGCCGCGTGCGCGATCCGGGCCGAGAGCGTCAGCGGATGGGTCCTGCCCAGCGTCTCGGTGGCGCGGGTGACGGTGTCGCCGGTCAGCGCGGCGGCGCCCTCCTGGTCGCCCACCAGATTGCGCAGCGCCGAGGCGTTGATGGCGCATCCCAGGGTCCAGGGATGGTGCTCGCCGACGGCCCGGGTCAGATCGGCGAGGGAGTCCTCGATCAGTGCGTGCGCCTGCTCCCGCTCCCCCACATTGCGCAGGACCAGGGCGTGGTTGGCACGGGCACCGGCGAGGAACGGATGGCCCTCCCCGAGCATCCCCAGATAGCCGTGGACGACCTTGTCACTTATGTCCATGGCCTGGTCGATGTCGCCGTGCTCACGGGCGAAGCAGCTCTGGCCGGCCGCGAACATCATCGTGAGCGGGTCGTGTTCGCCGAGGACCCGCTCGCAGTTCTCCAGGACCTGGGTGAACAGCACGGCGGCCTTGCCGCGTTCGCCCGAGCGGTAGAGGCAGAGCGCGAGATTGTGCTCGGCGCGCAGCGTCTGGGGGTTGTCCGGGCCCAGCACCCTCCGGTGGACACGCACGCTCTGCGCCTGGAGCGATTCGGCCTCGTTGTAGCGGCCGAGCAGGCGCAGATCTGTGGCGTAGTTGATCTCGGAGAAGAGGGTCCAGTTGTGCCGCAGGCGCAGCGTCTGCCGACGGGCCTCCAGCGTCCGCCGGTTGAGTTCCAGCGACTCCTCGTACCGGCCGAGCAGCCGCAGCGAGACGGCCAGGTTGTTCTGGGCGTTGAGGGTACGGGAGTCCTGTTCGCCCAGCAGCTCGCGGTAGCAGGTCAGGATCCAGGAGGAGACCTCAAGGGCCTCCTCGTACCGGCCGAGGCCGCGCAGATCGGCGGCGAGCCCTCCGGAGGCCCGCAGATGCTCCAGGTCCTTCGGGCCGCGCTCGCGGCGCAGATGCTCGACGGCGGCGCGCTCGATGGCTTCGGTGCCCGCGTAGTCGCCCACCGCGCGCATCAGGTTGGCGTAGTGGTAGCTCACATCCCAGATCCTCGGGTGCGTCTCGCCGAGGAGGCGCCGCCAGGCCGTCAGCGCGCGCCGGCCGAGGTTGATGCCCGCCCGGTACTCCCCGGAGAGGTACATGTAGCGCAGGCAGTTGAGGACCAGGCCGTGCATCCCCGGGTCGGTGCTCTTCAGGACGTCGGCCCACTTGAGGTGCGGGGTGATCTCCGCGTACCGGGGCCACAGCCGGGTGTCGGTCGGCCGGCCGGGATCGGCCGCCACCAGCGCCCGGCGCACCACGTCGATGAAGTCCTGGTGGTCCTGCTCGGGCATGTCCTGGTGGACGATCTGGTGGACCATACGGTGCATGTAGAGGGTGTCGCCCGCGACACCGGAGAGACCGGCGTCGTGCACCGAGTCGTGGACCTCGCGCTCGCCGACCCCCGCGGCCCGTACGACGGCGTACTGCCGCAGCTTGTTGATCGCCCGCGCCCACCGCACCGGATCGTCCACCAGTCCGCGCAGCTTCTCCGGGAGCGTGTCCACCGGCAGGTCGCGCACCAGCCGTACGGGGATGGCGCCCGGCGCGAAGAACGTACACAGCCGGAGCAGATCGACCGACTCGGGGACGGTCTCGCGGAGTTGGTTGAGCAGTATCGACCAGCCGGTCTGGAAAGCGAGCGGGAAGTCGGCGGAGATCCGCACGACGTCCTGGTCGATGCCGTCCTCCAGCAACTCGATGTACTGGTCGACCGACATGTTCGAGTCGTTGAGCCAGCCGGCGGTCTGGTCGAGCAGCAGCGGCAGGTCTTCGAGCGCCTCCGCGAGCTGGTCGGCGTCGGCGTGGGTCAGGCGCGGCGCGCGGCGGCGGATGAACGCGACCGACTCGTCGCGGTCGTAGACCGGCACCTCCATCAGGGCGCTGTTGTGCTCGCCCCACTCCGGATTGCGCGCCGTGATCAGCACATGGCCGGGCCCGGTCGGCACCAGGTCCCAGATCTGGTCGGGTTCGTCGGCCCCGTCCAGGACCAGCAGCCAGCGCCGGTACGGATCGCCGCGGCGCAGCGCGTCCCGGGCGGCGCGCAGCCGCTCGCCGTACTCCACACCGGTGGACAGGCCCAGCGCCGGGGCGAGTTCGGCCAGTTTCTGCCGGCAGGTGACCCGTTTGTCGGCGGAAACCCACCACACCACGTCGTACTCGGCGCCGAAGCGGTACACGTACTCGGCGGCCAGCTGGGTCTTGCCCACGCCCGACATGCCGTGCAGCGTCACCACACCGGCACCGCCGCCGGCCTCCTGAAGCGCCTGGTACGCGTTGTTGAGCAGGGTCTCGCGGCCGGTGAAGCGCGTATTGCGGCGGGGGACGCCGCCCCACACATCGGGAGTGTCGGCGGGATAGCGCGGGCCGGAGCGCGCCTCGCCGAGATCGGGCAGTGGGTCGGTGGGCAGTCCCAGGCGCACCAGCACGCGCCGCTCCGCCTCCGACTCACCGACGGTGGTCAGATCGGCGGCGGCGAAGACGGTGGTGGCGCCGGGCAGCGCGGACGTGGTGACCGTGACGGCCGCGAACCGGTCGGGCTGGGCGGCGACCACCTGGCGCAGGGCGCGGTTCCACTCGTCGTGGCTGCGCGGGCCGAGCTGGAAGTACCAGTCGCTGAGGATCACGAGCACGGGTCCGGGCGCCAGCAGCAGATCCTGTAGCGACTCCTCCAGCGATGTCTCCACCGGCGGGTCCCACCGCTGGTAGACGACCGTGAGCCCGCGGCGCTGGAGCCGGTCCCCGATCCAGGCCGCCCAGGCCCGGTTGAAACCGGCGAAACTGATGGTGACAGCCTGCGTCCCGGTTGCTCCAACTGGCTTACGCGCTCCGGGCATTCGACCGTCTCCCTGCTTCGTCATACGCCCTTTTAACATACCCCCGGGCCGACGGAATCCATCCGGGTGCGTGCCGCATTAACTTGCGTTCCTTTGGCGCCAGATCATGCGTGCGGTGCGTACGTACGCCACCGCCCGGGCGAGATGTCCGGGCGGTGGAGGGGTGTCGGCCAGCCGGTGGTACATGGAGATCATCTCGTTGACCAGCACGCGGCCCTCCGGGGTCAGCGCGCCGGAGGCCGCCAGCACCGGCAGGACCGCGCCGACCTGCTCCTGGCAGCGGGCGTGCTCGGCCCAGGCCAGATCGCGGGCGGAGGGGCGGTCCGTGCCGAGCGCGCAGCGCTGCCAGTAGTCGGCGAGCGCGATATGCGAGTAGGCGCCCTGGAGAAGCCCGTCGAAGGGCCTGGCGTCGGGGCGCCAGGGCGCGAAGTGCCGTGGTGTCGTGTCCTCGTGGTGCAGTGGGGTGAGGGCCGCGAGCGCGGCGAGTTTGGTGTGCTGGAGTTCGTGGACGAGGGTCGACGCGAAGTGGGCGGCCGTGGCGGGCCTGCTGCTCAGGATCGCGCCGAACGCCTCGCGCCGGGTCCCGCTGCACTGCGCGGCGCCTTCTCGCGGGGACGGGGAGCCGGTGGTGGAGCCGGGCGGCGGGGAGAGCGGGACCAGACAGCGCAGCAGGGCCACCGTCTCGGCGGTGCGGTGCGCGCCGCCGATCCGGAGCATGGGCGCCACCCCGGCCCACAGCTCCCGCCAGGCCGTGCGTTCGCCCGGGTCGAGGCCGGCGACGGAGGAGAGCCCGAACCGCTGGAGACCGCTGCCCGCGGCGCGGTAAGGATCGAGGTCGTCCAGCGGTACGGGCGCGGTGCCTGGCAGTACGGCGGGGAGGGTGAGCACGGGCAGCCAGCGCGGATCGCCGGAGCGCGCGCCGCCGGAGCCCGTACCGTCCGAGCGCGCGCCGTCCTCGCCGAGCCGTACGGTGACCGCCCCCACGCCTCTCCGACGTAACGTCACCTTGCCGTCCGCCTGGGCGATATCGACCGCCGTGCGCGTCCTCCGGCCGGTGCGGAGCGCGCCCAGTGTGGGCAGGACGAGCAGCCGGTCGGGGGCGGTGAGGCGCGCCTCGAAGGAGAGCCCGGCGCGGATCGCCGCCGCCGCGGCGAGGGCGCTGAAGTGGGCGAGATCGGCGGCGAGTTCGGGGCTCGGCGCGGCGGCGGTGAGGCCACGCAGACAACGCTGCGCCCAGGGGCCCGCCAGCGGATGGAGCAGGACGGAGCGCGCGGCGGCCCGGTCGGCGCGCTCGGCGGCCTCCAGCAGCGCCCAGTCCTGGCGCAGCCGGTCGAGCCGGCCGGGCGGACAGACGGCCGCGGGGGCGGCGGACGCCGCGTCGAGCAGGGCCCGCAGCAGGACGAGCCGGCGCGTGTGCTGGTCGCGCACGAGCAGCCCGAGGGCTTCGGATCCGCCCTCGGTACGGCCGAGTTCACGCAGCAGCGGCTCCGGTACGACGGGGCTCACCCGGGGCCTCCCCGACTCGCCGTCCGGGGTGTCGTCGCTTCGGTGAGCCTGGCCGCCGCATGGCGGATCAGCCGCTGGAGGTCCGCGCAGTAGACGGAGGGGTTGGTGAAGCCGTGTCCCGCGCGGTACCGGTGGGCGTAGTGGCCGCCGCCGCAGACGGTGAGCAGCGGACAGACGCGGCAGCCGGCGGCGAGCGACGCGGCGCCTGACTGGCGGGCGGCGACCGCGGGATGGCGGGTGGCGTCGTCGAGGGTGTGCCGGAAGATGTCGAGTCCGGTGGCTGCGGCCGTGTGGTAGGCGGACTTCAGGGAGTCGACCTGTTCGATGGCGCCGTCCGTCTCGATCACGATGGCGTTGACGGGGTCGAGTCCAAGGGACTCGGTGGCGCCGGGCAGCCCGAGCAGCAGGGCGAGACACTCCTCGAAGAGCCGGATCCTGGTCTCTCTGCGCCCGGCCGACCACCAGCGGTCGAAGACCACGCTGAGCCAGTCGCCGTACGGGGTGGGCCGGTCGGGCCCGCCGGGCCCGCCCGCGTCGCCGGGCCCGCCGGGATCGGCGGCGGGCAGACCGGGCGGCGGGGCGGACCAATTGCCGTGCGGGAGCAGCAGATCGAGGGCGGGCGGGCGCAGTGCCAGCAGCGACGCGTACACCTCGACGGGGTCGGTGCGCGGGTCGACGACCGTGAGGATGCCCGCGTACGCCTCGGGGTGGTGCTCGGCGAGCAGCCGGGCGCCGCGTGAGGCCGCGGGCCAGGAGGGGCGGCCCGCGTGGTCGACGCGCAGGGTGTTGTGGGCGGCCAGACCGCCGTCGAGGCTGATGCCGACGCGTATCCCGTGCCGGGCCAGGGTGGCGATCCGGTCCTCGGTGAGCAGGGTGGCGTTGGTCTGTACGGTGGCGTGGACGGTGCAGCCGCGCGGTACCCGTTCGCGTACGAGTCCGGCGAAGGCGGCCAGCCGGCCGGCGCCCGCGAGCAGCGGCTCACCGCCGTGCAGGACGAGCGAGAGGTCGCGCAGCGCGTGCGTGGCGGCGTGCTCGGCGATACGGGACGCCGTGCGGTCCAGGACGGCGGGTGAGGCGGCGGCGGGCCGCTCGCGCCAGGTGCGGTCGGGGCCCTCGTACAGATAGCAGTAGCGGCAGGCGAGGTTGCAGCGGCCGTGCACCTTGACGATGAACTGCCCGAAGGGGATGGGCGGTTGAGCGGGGACGGGGGCTGGAACGGGGACGGGGGCAGCGGGTACGGGGGCGGCGGCGGACGCCCCCCGGACCACCGGCGCCGCCACGGGCGTCGGCCCGCGCGGCATCGCCTGTCGAGCCATTCCACACCCCCGATGCTGTACGGCGTCCGGGCCGGCCGGGGATCGCCCGGACAGAGCCAAGGACACCGAGCCTGGTTCCCTGGACGACCGGGCGGGCAAACGCGTGGCGCGACAGGTTGTCCTGTTCAAAAGGGGCCCCGGGCCGAAAACACCCGCGGGCCCGCGAAGATCGGCCGGACAGGCCGGCAGACTCCGGCAGCTGTCAGAACGCGTTGTTGAAGCCCCACAGCATCTCGCGGGGCTGTTCGGCCCGGCCGCGCAGGTCCGCCACCACTTCGGCGAGGACCGGGTGGTCGAGGGTGCGCAGCGCCTCCAGGTCCAGCGCCAGCAGATCCGGCAGACCGCCGGGGCCGTCCGGTGTCCCCGCGTCCGTCGTGTGTGCCGTGTCCGTCGTCCGCGTCAAGTCGTCCATCACGCCTCCCCGTTGAACGTGCCCGTGCGTCGTACCGGTCGTATCCCTTCACGTACCCCGTACGCGACCGGTCCTCACCGCTCCAGCTCGGCCAGCCGGTCCGATGTCGCACGCGCCCGGTCGCCGCCGCCGTCCGGCAGCTTGCCCCACTCCGTACGCGCCGCGCGATATGCCTCGCGCGCGGCCCGGGGCCTGTCGGCTTCCTCGTAGGTCATTCCCCGCCAGTGATTGGCCTCGGCGCGCAGGACCACGGCTTCCAGCCGCTGTCGCGGATTGTCCAGCTCCGCCTCCGCCGCCCTGGCCGAGTCCGCCGCGTCCCGGAACGCCTCGGCCGCCTCGTCGAGCCGGGCCGGCCGGTGCAGGATCCGGTGCGCGTCGAAGTGGGAGCGGCCCAGTTCCAGCCAGCAGCGTGCGGCGGTCAGCGGATCGCGGGCCTCCTGGGCCGCGAGCCCGAAGAGATGCTCGGCCTCCCGCAGATCCACCCGGTCGCCGCCCAGCCGATGGCGCAGCATCAGGGCCTTCCCCAGCATCAGCAGCCGGTCGGCCTGCCGGATGCCGGGCACCGTTTCCGTACGGCAGTCGCGCAGGACCCGTACCGCCGCGCCGATGTACCGGCTGCCGTCCGGCAGTTCCGCGCGCCTCAGCAGGGTCCTGCCCCATTCGGCGAGCAGATCCGCGTGGGCCCGGGAGTCACGGGGGACTCCGCGTGAGGCACGGGCGAAGTACTCCGCGGCCTCCTCCAGATCGCCCGGGTCGCCGGAGCGTTCGTACCGGGCGGCCCGTACCCGGCCCGCCCTGGTCCTGAGCGAGGCGAGCAGCCGTTCGTCCCGTACGGTCACCAGCGACTGGTCGACGAGCGTGCCCGCCTCGTCCAGGCCGTCGCCCGACCGCAGCAGCGCGTCCACCAGATCGAGCAGGATCCGGGCCTGCGTGCCGACGGTGTGGCCGCCGGGGGCGAGCGCCCTGCGCAGCGAGCGCGCCGCCTGGCCCGCGTACACCTGGGCCTGTTCGAGGTCGCCGGTCGCGCCGGACAGCCGCAGCAGCGTCCGGCCATGGGCCAGCGGCAGGCCGGGCGGCCGGTTCTCCTGGTCGGGCCAGACGTCGGCGAACGCCTCCAGCATGCCGATCGCGCCCTGGAGCAGCGCGCTGTCGCCGCCCAGTCTCCACTGCGCCTCCAGGGCGCGCACCCGCTCCAGGGTCAGCCGCAGGGCCTCGCCCGGCTCCAGTCCGGGCGCCGCGCAGGCGACGGTGTACTCGCGGTCGGCGCGGCGCAGCAGTTCCAGGGCGCCGCGCCGGTCACCGCGCCTGCGCCGGTCGTCGGCCGCGGCGTGCAACACCTTGGCGAGCACGGCCCGTTCGCGTACCGCCCGGGGGTGCGCGGCGGCCTTCTCGGCGGCGCGCTCGGCCTCGCGCAGCAGTCCGCCGCCGCCCTGGACCTCCCACAGCCGCAGCAGGCAGCGGGCGAACTCCGCCCACAGCTCCGGGTCGGAGCCGGACGCGGGCTCCTCGCGCTCGGTGGCGCCGCGCAGCAGCTGTACGGCGTCGATCAGATACTGCACCATGCTGTCCGACTCGAACTGGCGCAGCAGCCCCCGGGCGCTCTCCACCGCGTCGTTGGTGGGCGGGTCGAGGACCTGGCCGCCGCCGTACGGCGCGAACTGGTCGGGCAGCGGCATGAACCGCTCAAGCACCCGGGCCGCGACCTCGGCGAAGGGATCCGGGGCACGTCGCGCGTCGCCCTCGGGCCCGCCGTTCTCGCCGGCGTCGCCGTTCTCGCCGTCCGGCTCGATCTCCGTCTCGCCCTCGCCGCGGAACGGGCCGTCGTCGAGACCGCGGCGCGGGAGGTACGGGCCCGGCCTGCCGTCGCCCAGCTGCGCCAGGGCCAGGGCCGGGAAGTTGGGACCGCCCCTGCCGAATCTCTGCTCGATGTACTCCGAGCAGTGTTTGAGCACGAGCAGCGCCTCGTCCCGTCCCAGCGGTCCGAGCAGCGCGTCCTGGACGCCGGGCGCGAACTCGTACCACTGCCCGTCGTCCGCGCCGTCGCCCTTGCTGCGCGAGAGCAGCCCGCTGAGCAGCACCTCGGCCAGTTCGGACGGTCCCGAGTCGGGCAGCATCGTGCGCTGCACCAGCTGCATCACCGGCAGATAGAGCGGGGCCGCGGCGAGATAGACGGCCAGTTGCCCGGCGGCCGGCGAGGCGGCCGAGCGGAACCGGCTGACCAGCTGGAGCGAGGACATCCGGTCGCCGCGGCGTGGCGCGGGGGCCGCCGGATGGTCGGCGCGCACCCAGCCGACCGCGCCGGAGATCCGGCCGGCGCCGGTGCCCGACAGCAGCCGTGCCCAGGCGTCGAGCGCGCCCGCGACCGGCGGCAGTACGGGGATCGCGAGGGCTCCCGGCCGCGCGGCGGGCGCCGTGGCGGCGTCGCCGCCGACCTTCAGCACGGCCGCGCCGCCCAGCCCCTCGCCCCGGGACAGCACGCCGTAGGTGACGGGCAGCCGGGTGCGGTTCCACATGCGCTGCGGGAGCGGTTGCAGTACGGCGGTGGGCGCCTGGCGGGCGAGCTGGTGCAGCAGCCGGTGGGCGCGTCCGCTGTGCCAGAGCGGGCCCGCGCAGTCGCTGACGACGACGGTGACGCGGCGTCCGGTCGGGTCGCTCAGCCGGTCGGCGGAGCTGAGCGGCGCGGCGGCCGGATCGGGGCTTCTGCTGACGGCGGGCGCGCCGTCGGGCCCTTGGTGCAGATAGCGCACCTGCACATCACGGAAGGCACCCAACTGCCCGAATATCTGCTGGAGTTCACCGAAGAGGCGTTCCCAGACGCGCATCGACGACGAGGCGTCCATGACGAACTGGAGCAGCGCGTCCCCCCGCGAGACCCCGCGGAATACCGGGATGATCAGCCCGCCGGCCCGGGCGCTGAGTTCCACTGTCGCCACCTCGTCAAGGGTACGGCGCATCGGCGGGGCGGCGGGCCGGTAGCGCTGAAGTGGCCGTAACGCGCGCTGGAGTTCGAGCGGGGCGGGCAGCGCGGGGGCGGCGGGCACCCCGAGGGTGAGCGCGGTGGCGCCGCGCCCGTGCCGCGTGCGCGGTCCGCCGTGGCTCGGTACGGGATAGAGGGAGATCCGGCGGTCGTCCTCCTCGCCGGGATCCGGCCGCGGCTCAGGACCGTCCTCCGGCTCGGTCTCCTGGACGGAGTCGGCGAGGAACGCGGGCGCGACGGCCGGCGCGCGGGTGACGGCCGCCCGTTCGCCGCTGTCCGCCGCCTCCTCGCCGTCCTCGCCCGGTCCCTGGCGTGTCCGGCCGCGTCCGGTCTGTCCGGCCAGCCAGAGGGCGTCGCAGAGCTGTTCGGCGTCGGGGTCGAGACCGGCCTCGCGCAGCCGGGCGACGAGCGCGGTCAGCAGAGCGCCGTCGTACGGCACCCGCCCGCCCGCCGGGCCGTCGTCCGTCGTACGGTCCGCCGCACCGCCCGCCATCAGCGCATCACCTCGGCCGGTCGAGTCGCTGGATGAGCAGGTCGGCGAGGCGGTCGCGACCCGCCGGGGCGGCGGCGTCGGTGAGATAGATGGCGTTCAGCAGCTGGTCGGTGGAGATGAGTTCGCTGCGCGAGCGCTCCAGGAAGTGAATGATCAGATCGTCGCCGGCGCGCGCGGCCTCGTCGCCGAGATGTGCCCGTACGAACGTGGCGAGCCGCTGGTGGTCGGGGCGGCCCAGCTCCAGATGGATACAGCGGCGCATCAGGGGCGCCGGGAAGTCCCGTTCGCCGTTGCTGGTGAGGACGACGAACGGGAAGGCACGGCACTGCACCCGGCCGCCCTTGATCCGCACCTTCTCGCCGTCGTCGGTCAGGACCTCGGCCTCGCCGTCGGGCAGCCGGTCGGCGATCCGCTCCAGCTCCGGAATGCCGAACTCCCCTTCCTCCAGCACATTGAGGAGGTCGTTCGGCAGATCGATGTCGCTCTTGTCCAGCTCGTCGATGAGCAGCACGCGGGGCTGTTCCGAGGGCAGCAGCGCGGTGCCCAGCGGGCCGAGGCGGATATAGCTGCCGATGTCCGCCGACGGGTCGTGGCGGTCCGTACCGCCCGCACCGTTCGTGCCACCCGCACCGTCCGTACCGCCCGCACCGTTCGTGCCGTTCGGTCCCGCGGCGCTGTGCGCGGCCAGCTGTACGTCCTGGAGCCGGGCGATCGCGTCGTAGTGGTACAGCCCGTCCTGGAGGGCGGACCTGCTGACGATGGGCCAGCGCAGCACCCGGCCGAGCCCGAGCTCGTGCGCGACGGAGTGGGCCAGGGTGCTCTTGCCCGCGCCGGGGCTTCCCGTGACCAGCAGCGGGCGCCTCAAGTAGAGGGCCGCGTTGATCATTTCGAGCTCCTCGGCGCCCGGCCGGTGCAGCTCCGCCTCGTGCCGGTAGCCGCCGAGCCGCCGGTCGGCCGAGCCGTCGCCGCCGTCCCTGCCGTCGCCCGTACCGTCCGCGCCGTCCGGGGAGTTGTCGCCGCGGCCCGCGAAGTCCCGCCAGGGAGGCGGCGGAGGCAGTTGCGTGATGCCTCCGTGCGGCTCGCCGGCCCCTCGATAGATGAGCCACTCGCTGGATTCACTCATTGCGTGTTCCTCGTCATCACTCGTCCGCCAGGGGCAGCAACCGCCGAACGTGCCACACGGTAGCGATCCGCCGCCGACCCCGTAAGAGGCCGATGGCCGGGGCGGTTCACGGCGCCTCCAGCAACTGGCCGGATCCGGGCAGCGGGTGGTGCGGATCGTCGTAGAAGAGCGCTACGCCGTCCGACCAGAACATCTCCGTACGGCCCGCGCGCACTCCCCGTCTCAGTTCCTGGATCCTCCACGGCAACTGGTCGGCCGTGCCCGCCTCCGCGACCGTGGCCACCGCGCGCCGGTGGAAGTCCGCGCAGACCGCGTCGGGACGGTCCATCCCGCGCCGCAGCAGGGCGACATGGAAGCCGCCGCGCACCACCCGCGCCAGTCCGGCGGCCGTCTCCCCGTCGGGCCGGTCGCCGTAGCGGCAGAGCACGGGCACCGTCTCGTACGCCAGAGAGCGCAGCTCCTCCTCCGTCGGAACGGGTACCCGCAATCCGTCCTCGCAGTCGACGATCTCGGCCTGCATCGCCGCGCTCCACGTACGGTTCCAGCGCGCCCTGCGCTCCCTGGCCTCGTCCTCCGAGAGCGGTGGCTCCTGGTCCGAACAGCGCACGACCACCGGACGCGTGACCCCGAGCGGCGGCTCGTCGGGCGACAGCTGCCATACGTCCACCTCCAGGCCGAGCAGCGCCTGTACGACGGCGACCTGGAGCATGGCGGGGCTGTCCGGCTCGTCGCAGCGGCGGAACGCCTCGGTCAGCCCGGCGGTGAGGCGCGTGCGCAGGGAGTGGCCGGGGGTGCCCCGGCTGTCCTCGGCGACCGGCACCACCTCGCCGCTGTGCCGGCCGACACCCACCCGCCAGTCGTAGCTGTCCCGCTCCCAGCCGCGCGGCTCCAGCTCCAGCAGGACGAAGGGGCGCTCGCCCTCCCGGGGCCGCTCCCCGTAGGCCGGGGACGCGCGCCGCTGCTCGCGGTCCGTACGGTGGCGTCCGGCCGACCACAGCCGGGTGATCTCGTTGCGGAACTCCCGCGAGAGCTGGCCGTCGGCGAGCACCTTCACCCAGTCCCAGAGCGCCTGCTCGGCCGCCGCGGTGGTGTGCGTGACATAGGGGCGCTCGGCGGAGATGACGCTCATGCAGTACCGCAGGACGAGTTCGAGCGCGGCCTCCCCGCCGCGGGTCTCGTAGAGCGCGCCGAGCCCGTCCCGCCAGCTGCGTGGCGCCGGATAGCGGTCCACGGAGTGCACATTGGGCAGCCGGAAGAGCAGATCGAGCAGGCTGTGGGTGGAGACCGGCGGCGGCAGCTCGGCGAGCCTGCCGAGCAGCGTGACGCGCTGCTGCGGGGTCAGCGCGCGGTCCGCGCCGGTGGCGGCGCCGGTGGCGAGGGAGCTCTGCACATCGGTCCACGTGGGGCCGGTGCCCACCCGGCTGAAGTGCCGGTCGGAGTGGTAGCGGTCATGGGCGTGGAACACCGCCTGGTAGTCGTCGTCCGACTCCGCCCCGGCCATCGCGGCGGGCACCGGCAGCGAACGCAGCCGGTCGATGGCGATGGAGGTCCCGCCCATGGCGCCGAGGAGCTGGGACTTCAGCACCCCGACCACCTCGCCGCGGCGCAGATCGACGGCGGGCCCGCCGGAGATCCCCGGCGGCAGCACATCCCCGCCGAGCCGCAGCTGCTCGTCGGAGTCGGCCCAGCCGCCGACCGTGCCCTGGACGGCGCACTGCCCGCTGAGCCGCTTCAGCCGGCCGCCCACCTCCGTCCAGCCCGAGTAGAGCACCTGCTCGCCGCCGAAGAACTTCGCGGGGCGCTCACTGACGTACACACAGGCGTGGTCGACGGGCCTGCTGAGCCGGACGAGCGCGAGATCGGGAGCCGGCCAGCCCGCGCCGGCACCGCCCGGGGGCGCCTCGGGAAGCGCCGCCACGACGGCCCCCGCGACCGCCGTCTCGCCGCTTCGGGGACCGGTTTCGAAGACCACGGTCACGTCCCGCACCTCCCCCTGCAACGCCACATGCGCACATGTGAGAACCCAGCTCGGGGCGATGAAGAAGCCGCTCCCCAGGAAGCTTCCGCTTGGCCCATCAGGGTCATACCCGCCCTCCGGGCCATGGATGCGCACGGTGGCGGCCATGACGAGGTCGCGGAGGGCGAGTCCGCCGTCGCCGAAGGCCCCGGGCATACCCCGGCCCAGCCCGTCGATCATGCTCCGCTCCCGGCCGGGGGCGTGGGCGCGCCGGGATGCGCCGGTGCGCCGGTGGATGCGCCGGGCGTGCCACCGGCGGGCGGGACGGCGGGCGGCGCGGTGGGCGGCGCGGCCGGTGGCGCGGTTGACGGGACGGCCGGTGGCGCGGTGGGCCGTGGCGGCGGCGCGGTCTGGGGCGGCACCAGCGGCCGCGGCTCGGCGAGATCGGCGGGCGGACCGCCGTCGTTCCAGGTGAGGGTGACTTTGATGCCCCCCTTGGCCTCGCCGTCCGCGAGCAGTCCGACGATCTTGCCGGACTTGGCGGTGAGCTCGATGCCGAACTCGACACTCACCTCGTCGGGACGCACCGCGCGTAGAGGCCCGGCGAGAGACCGCGCGACGCTGGTCACGACGGATTGCAGACTCTCGACCCGTGCCTGTACCTGGTCGGCGAACCCAGTGTCCGCGTACGTCAGGCCCCCCGAGGGCCGGCGCAGTTCCTCGGCCCCCGAGATCCGGGCCCATACGGGCGTGCCGTCCGGCATTTCGATGCGCGTGACATTGGCCTCGTCAACACCCATGACTTCCCCCGTTCCCCCAATTCCCCGCAGATTAACGGCAGTAGAGGGCCGGCGCGAGGGTCATGGGAAAGGACGGCGCCACGCACCCGGTCGGTTCTCGGCGCCGGCGGGGACCTCGCTCCCGCTCCCCCCACCCCTCTCACCAGGCATTAGGCTGATTCCATGTACTTCACCGACCGTGGGATCGAGGAACTGGAGAAACGGCGCGGCGAGGAGGAGGTCACTTTCGAGTGGCTGGCCGAACAGCTGCGTACGTTTGTCGACCTCAATCCCGATTTCGAGGTTCCGGTCGAACGTCTCGCCACGTGGCTGGCGCGGCTGGACGACGAGGACGAGGACGACGAATAGCCCGTACGGCGCCCCTTTACCCGGCCCCCGTACGGCCCCGGTCTCATTCCTGGGCTTCCTGGGCGCGGAACCGGTCGTACGCGAGTCCCAGCACGCCGTGCGTGACGAGCAGCGTTCCCGCGAAGACCCATCCGGCGCTCCGGCGGCGGGCCGCCCAGAGGACCAGCGGTACGCCCGTCGCGAGTTGGGCGGTGGCGAGCAGCCGGGCCTTGGGGCCACGGAGCCAGGGGCCCAGCGGCCCGTCCTCCACCACATCGAGCTCGGCCCGCACGGAGTCGCGCCAGCCCGCCCATTCAAGCTGCTCGGCGCCCGGCTGGATCCGCGCGACCTCGCGCAGCCGGTCCGCCGGTTCGCCCGGGGTGAGACCGGCCGGAAGCATGAGGCCGGTACGGGTGAGGAACGCGGCCAGCGCCCGGAGTCTGGTTCTGGAGTCGGCCTCCGGGTCCTGGTGGGTAAGCGGCTCCAGCGCCTGGAGATCCAGTACGGGATCGAGGCCGAGGCGGGCCGCGAACGTACGCATCGCCTCGTCCTCCCCGCCGGGCGTGCCGTCCGCGAGCCAGACATAGCCGACGGTGCGCCGGAAGCCGGCCGCGAGGGTGTAGCCAGCCCGGCCCGCGTCCCACCACAGGGCGAGAACCGGCCAGTTGGAGCCGACGGCGAGCGCGGTGGCCCAGCTCACGACCACCCGGTCGACCGGGTGGTCGCCGTGCAGCCAGGGCTTGCCCTCGGGAACCAGCACGGTCCAGCCCGCACCGGCCGGGGCGAGCAGCAGCCGTTCGCGGAGCAGATGGGCGGCGGGCCGTACCACCGCCGGCTCGGCCCGGCAGAGCAGCAGAGCCCCCACGGAAGTCGCGTTCATAGCCTTACGCTAGGGCACTTTGCCCGGATATGGGCGCTGTGACCGTCGGGCACCCGGCGGGTTCGGCCACCCGGCCTTGACTTCCGATAACCGCGATATATCGTGCCAATCAAGAGACGCGATATGTTGCGTTACGCCGGGCCTCAGGAGGTCAGCACCATGGCAGAGTCGACGTGGGAAGTCGCCGAGCCGAGAAAGCTCACCTTCGACGACCCGGTGACCTCGCTCAGCGTGCGCGTGGTCAACGGGACCGTGAACGTCGTCGGCACGGACGAGGCCGTACTGAACGGACAGGGCGGCGCCCATCTGGAGATCTCGCGCATCGAGGGTCCCCCGCTGATCGTGACCAGAAGCGGTTCCACACTCACGGTCGCCTACGAGGACCTGCCCTGGAAGGACTTCCTCAAGTGGCTGGACCGCAAGGGCAGGCACCGCAGCGCGGTCGTCTCCGTCGCGGTCCCCGCCGGGACGGAGGTCGAGGTCGGGGTGGTCGGCGCGGGAGCCGTGATCTCGGGGGTACGGGGGCGTACGGACGTCCGGGGCGTCACCGGCGACACCACGCTCGTGGGGCTGTCCGGCGAGGTACGCGCCGACACGGTCTCCGGCAGCGTGGAGGCCCAGGCGGTCACCGGCGGCCTCCGCTTCCACTCCGTCTCGGGCGATCTGACGGTCGTCGAGGGCACGGGATCGTCCGTACGGGCCGACTCGGTCAGCGGCGACATGGTCGTGGACCTCGACCCGGCGGGCGCGCCCACCGACATCAAGCTGACCACGGTCTCGGGCGAGATCGCGATCCGGCTGCCGCACCCCGCGGACGCGCGGGTCGAGGTGAACACGGCGAGCGGCGCCGTCTCCAACGCGTTCGACGATCTGCGGGTCAGCGGTCAGTGGGGCGCGCACAAGATCACCGGCACGCTGGGGGCGGGCACCGGCACGCTCAAGGCGACCACGGTGTCCGGCTCGGTGGCGCTGTTGCGAAGGCCGCCGGCGGAGGACGCCCCGTACGACTCGCCCGCCCCCGCCCCGGCCGGCACGGCGCCGGCCGACACGAAGGAGTTCTGACCATGCCTCCGGTCTTCGCCCACGGCCGCCTCCGCCTCTATCTGCTCAAGCTCCTCGACGAGGCGCCGCGGCACGGCTACGAGGTGATCCGCCTCCTGGAGGAACGCTTCCAGGGCCTGTACGCGCCGTCCGCCGGCACGGTCTACCCGCGGCTGGCCAAGCTGGAGGCCGAGGGCCTTGTCACGCACGCCACCGAGGGCGGTCGCAAGGTCTACTCGATCACCGACGCGGGCCGCGCCGAACTGGCAGGCCGAGGCGGCGAGCTGGCCGATCTGGAACTGGAGATCCGCGAGTCCGTGGCCGAGCTGGCCGCGGAGATACGTGACGACGTACGGGGCGCGGCGGGCCGGCTGCGCAGCGAGATGCGCGCGGCGGCCTCCGAGACCCGCAAGGGCGGCACGCGGACGGACTGGGAGTCGGCCTTCGGGGACAACGACTCCTGGCGTGCGGCCAAGGAAGAGCTCAAGCGCGCCAAGCAGGAGTGGAAGGAGCAGGCCCGCCGGGCGAAGGACGAGTCCCGCCGGGCCCGCGAGGACGCGCAGCAGACCCGCGAGACGGTGCAGCGCATCGCGAAGCAGGTCCAGGACCAGGTGCAGGACCACTTCGTACGGGGCGACTGGCCGAGCGGCCTGCGCGAAGGCATGTCGGAGCTGGCCGACCAGCTGAGCGGCCTGGCCGGTACGGCATGGTCCACCCGCAAACCGCCGCCCGCCCCGGCCCCCGCCCCGGCCCCGCAGGCGGAGCCCGATCCGGGCTGGGCGGAGGACACCCCGCGGACGGGCGACCCGGCACGCGACCTGGACCGGCTGCTGGACCGCTTCCGCGACGACATCCGCGACGCGGCGCGGGACAACGGGGTGACGGAAGCACAACTGACCGAGGCGCGAAGTCACTTGGCGGCGGCGGCGACGCGTATCGCCGAGGTGTTGCGCACGCGCAACGGGTGACGGGGGGGCCGGGGGGGCCGGGGGGTGCGTTTCAGCGGGGGCCGGTGGTTGTGTGCGGGTTGTCGCGTCGCCGGGGGCGGTCGTCTTTGGCTGGGGCCGGTTTCCGGGTGCGGGTTGTCGCCGGGGTGCGCTCCGGGGTGCGCGCCCCGGACCGCGTGATTTACGTCGCGACTCCGGCCACAGTCAGGAAACGGGCGGCCGCGCGCCACAAATCACGCCCTACGTCCCGGACACGACCCCTGCGCGCCCCCTTCACCGCCCGCCACCGACCGGCCCGGGCTTCAGCTCGCCTGCGACAGGCCGCCAAACATCGCGCGTTCCACCGTCGCGTACGTCGCCCCGTGGTCCGCCAGGACCTCCGCCACCAGCCCCGGCCGGGCCGTCAGCGCGAGCAGGAGGTGTTCGTCGCCGATGTGCCGGTCGCCGCGGCCGAGCGCGATCCGCAGCGACTTCTCCAGCGTGGCCTTCGCCGCCGGGGTGAATCCCCGGTGCCCCGACCACCATCGCTTCGGCCTCTCGCCGACCCGCATCGCGCCTTCCCCGTGGGCTTCCTCGACCTTCGAGACGATCTCCCCCACATCGATGCCGATCCCGGCCAGCGCGTCCGCGTCCGCCTTCGTCAGGCCGCCCCGCCCGCGCGCCTCCTCGAACGCGCCCTCCAGGGACTCCCGCCGGTCGGTGATGCCGAGCGCGGTCAGCGCGAAGGACGCGCGGGTGCCCCGCTGGTCGAGGAGCGCCAGCAGAAGGTGCTCGTCGGTGACCGTGTCCGCGCCCTTGCGCTCGGAGTGTCCGACGGCCCCGGTGACCACACCGCGGGCGCCCTTGGTGAACCGTTCGAACATCACTGCCTCCCGTGCTTCTTGTGCGCGGCCTGCCGGCTGACGCCCAGCTCGTCCGCGATCTCCTGCCACGACCAGCCCTGATCGCGGGCGCCGCGCACCTGTACGGCTTCGAGCTGCTCCAGCAGCCGCCGCAGCGCGGCGACCGCCCTCAGCCCGACCCGGGGGTCGCGGTCACCCGCCCGTTCGGCGAGATCCGTTGCTTCGGTCATGGTGTCAACGTACGTTGACATGGAGGCGTTGTCAACACACGTTGACAACTCAGGGGGTCAGTACGACCTTGCCGAACAGATCGCCCGCCGCCATCCGCTCGAAGCCCTCCCGCGCCCGCTCCAGCGGCAGCACCTCGTCGATCACCGGCCGTACGCCCTTCACCGCGCAGAAGGCGAGCAGATCCTCCAGTTCGTCCCTGGACCCCATCGTCGAGCCGACGACCCTCAGCTCCAGAAAGAAGATCCGGGTCAGCTCGGCGTGCGCCGGGCGGTCACCGCTCGTCGCGCCCGAGATCACCAGCGTGCCGCCGCGCCGGAGGCACTTGATGGAGTGCGACCAGGTCGCGGCGCCCACCGTCTCGATGACGGCGTCCACCCGGTGCGGCAGCCGCGCGCCCGGCTCGTACGCCTCCTGCGCGCCCAGTTCGACCGCGCGCGCCCGCTTGGCCTCGTCGCGGCTGGTCGCGTACACCCGTAGCCCCGCGGCGCTGCCGAGCACGATGGCCGCCGTGGCGACCCCGCCGCCCGCGCCCTGGACGAGGACCGAGTCCCCGGGCCGTACCCCGGCGTTGGTGAACAGCATGCGGTACGCGGTCAGCCAGGCGGTCGGCAGACAGGCGGCCTGCTCGAAGGTGAGCTCCGGCGGCTTGGGCAGTACGTTCCCGACGGGCACGGTGACCTGTTCGGCGAACGTGCCCTGGTAGTGCTCGGTGAGGATCGACCGGGGCTCGGCGCCGTGATCGCCCCCGCCGATCACCGAATGCACGACGACCTCGTTGCCGTCCGGGTCCAGGCCGGCGGCGTCGCAGCCGAGGATCATCGGCAGCTTGCCCTCGGGCAGGCCGACCCCGCGCAGCGACCACAGATCGTGGTGGTTGAGCGAGGCGGCCTTCACCCTGACGGTGGTCCAGCCGGGGCGCACCTCGGGCGCCGGGCGGTCGCCCAGCTCAAGGCCGTTGAGGGGGTGGTCGCGGTCAATACGGGCTGCGTAGGCGGCGAACATGACCTTGACGATAGAGCGGACGCGGGACGCGGAGGAACCGTACGCGCGTGTGACACGCGTCCCGCGCCCCGGATCAGTCCCTGCGGTACTGCGCGGGCGAGTTCCTGGTCGCCGGGTCCTCGTACGCGCCCGCCGTCCCCCGGTCCACATGGAACGTCGTCAGCGTGGACACGGGCGAGACCGGATCCCGGCGGTCCTCGATCACCCGCATATGGGTGGTGAAGCGCTCCGGTGTCACCTCGTACACGTCGTAGCCGTAACGGTTCCCCTCGAAGTACTGGAGGTGCGGGTTGGCCCGGCCCATGAGCGGGCCGTTGGTCGCGTTCCACCCCGGGTCGTACGCGCTGGAGGTCACCGAGTGCGCCGTGAACTCCGTACCGATGACGGGCGATTCCGTGTTGTCGTAGTCCGGCCTGATGTCGTCGACGAACGCCGAGTGCCAGTCACCCGTGAGGACGACAAGGTCCTCAAGGCCGCTCGTACGGACATGTTCGAGCACTTCCTTGCGCTCGGCGAGGAAGCCGTCCCACTGATCGGTGAACATGTACGAACCGCCGGGCCTGCCGCGCAGCTGACTGAGCATGATCGAGTTGGCCCAGATGTGCCACGAGTCGGGGGCGCTGTCGACCGTCCGCTTGAGCCATGCCTTCTGGTCGGCACCGAGGATCGTGCCGTCCGGGAGGTTCTGCGCGGAGCGGTACTGCCGCAGATCCAGTACGGCCAGCTCCAGCAGATCGCCCCAGCGGCGTACCCGGTGGATGTCCGGGTCGGGCAGGGCGGAGTCACCGGCGTCGCGGTGCGGCAGATGCTCGTACCACGCCTGGTAGGCGGCGGCCCGGCGCTGGAGGAACGGCGCCCCGCCGCCCGTACCGCTGTAGTCGTTGGCGACCTCGTGGTCGTCCCAGGTCAGGAACCAGGGGTGGGCGGCGTGCGCCTCGCGCAGCGAGGGATCGCCCTTGTAGAGCGCGTGACGCTTGCGGTAGTCGGCGAGGGTGTAGATCATCGGGCCGTTGTTGTCGCGGACGACATCGCCGCCCTCGGGCCCGTACTCGTAGATGTAGTCGCCGAGATGGATGACGAAGTCCAGCCGCTCGCGGGCGATCCCGCGCAGCGCCGCGTAGTAACCCTGCGGGTAGTTCTGGCAGTTGGCCGTGGCGAACCGGACGCTCCCCACGCGTCCCGAGGGCGCGGTCCTGGTCCTGCCGAGCCTGCTCGTACGGCCCAGCGCGGTGAACGCGTACCAGTACTCGCGGCCCGGACGCAGGCCGTGGACCGGGACGTGCACGCTGTGCCCGAGCGTCGCGGACGCGGGGGCCGTGCCCCGGGCGACGACCCGGCGCAGCGCCCGGTCCTCGGCCACGACCCAGCGCACCTCGACGACCTCCGGCAGCGGCTGTTCACCGGGCTCGGCGAACGGCTCCGGCGCGAGGCGGGTCCACAGCACGACACTCGTGGGCTGCGGATCGCCCGAGCCGACGCCGAGCGTGAACGGCGCGGCGTCGTACGTCGAGCCGAGCGCCTCGGCGGCCTCCCGGGCCTGCGCGGGCGAGAGCCCGGCGCTGAGCGGCCAGACCACATTGAGCGCTCCGGCGGCTCCGGCCGCCTTGAGCAGATCGCGTCGG
The DNA here is from genome assembly GCF_042789485.1 of Streptomyces sp. NPDC056835. Lineage (NCBI taxonomy): Bacteria > Bacillati > Actinomycetota > Actinomycetes > Kitasatosporales > Streptomycetaceae > Streptomyces > Streptomyces sp. NPDC056835. Next base: position 829 of record NZ_JBHUBB010000062.1, on the reverse strand, counting down.
TTCAGCTTCATGCCCGTCCCCCCGAGGCCGTCAGAGTCAGCGATATCGCGTCGGCGTAACCGTCGTTGGAGACCCCGGAGCCGGCCCGGGTGAACACGAGCAGCACCCGCGCGGACCGTGCGCCGGGCGGCACGGCGGCGTCTGCGGTCCGCTCGACCAGCGCGGTACGGCCGCCGCGTTCGGCCGCCGTGACCGGGCCGAGCACGGACAGGGCGACGGGTGTGCCCCTGCCGTCGCGGAACTCGACCGACAGCCTGGCGCCGTCCTCCTGCGTGGCGTACCCGCCGAGCCACCCGGACACGGCGTACCGCACACGCCCGGCGTCCACGGCGGCGCGACCGACCCGCCCGGCGGCGGGCAGCGTGACGTCCTGGACGAGCTCGGTGCGCGGGCTGTTCCCACCGGAGAAGAACCGGCTGCCACGGTGGGCGGGGGCGGGGCCCGGGTCGGCGGGGGTGGGATAGCCGTTCCCGACGTCATACCCGATGAGCGCGGGCGCGCCTTCCCGTACGACCCATCCCTGAACGGCGGACACGGGCTCCGCACTCCCTCCGGGCCCACGCTCGGCGTCACCATTGACGAGCAGGTTCACAAGCGCCTCCTGTGTCGGTAGCTGACACAGGGCATCACACCAGGCGGGCGTGAACCGGGGGCGGCGGGGCGCCGTCCGGCGGGGGTGCGCCTGCCGGCGGGGGTGCGCCGTCCGGCGGGGGTGCGGGTTGCGGGTTGCGGGTTGCGGGTTGCGGGTTGCGGTCGCGTCGTCGTCGGCCGGGTGCCGGGGCCTCCGGAGGTGCGTGTCCGGACTGCTTTCCTCACCGCGCTTCGCGCG
>NZ_JBHUBB010000061.1:0-24065 GCF_042789485.1 Streptomyces sp. NPDC056835 | reverse complement strand
CCGCGGCTCGGTATGAGCCGCGGGGAGGGCCGCCTGTTGACGAACGGTCACCCGCCGGCCGGCTGTGGCACGGCGGGAGCGCTCTTGTCCCGCGGTTGGTTGGGATTGCGCAACAGCATGGCCATGGCCGCCGCTACGAGGGAGAGTCCACCGGCGAGGATGTACGCGCCGTTGTAACCCCAGGAGTGGACCGCCATCGCTCCGAGCCCGCCGCCGAACAGGCCGCTGATCAGCTTGCCGCTGTAGGCGAGACCGTAGTTGGTGGCGTTGTAGTTCTCACCGAAGTAGTCCGGCGTGAGCGCCGCGAACAGCGGGAAGAACGCCCCGCCGCCGAAGCCGGAGATGAAGGCGAACACCAGGAACAGGATCTCGTTCTTCGTGTTGCCCGCCCACAGGACGCCGAACTGCGCCAGCCCCAGCACCGTGATCACGAAGATCAGTGTGCTCTTGCGGCCCCAGAGGTCCGACAGCCAGCCGACAACACCTCGCCCGACGCCGTTGACGACGGACAGCACACCGGCCGACGAGGCGGCGACGAGTGGTCCGAACCCGACGTCCTTGGCGAACGGCACCTGGAAGGAGATACCGAAGATGGACACACCGGCGGTGATCACCAGCAACACCCAGATCAGCGGGAGCATGCCCGTCCTGACGGCCTCCATGGGCCGGTACTGCTTCGCCGACGGAGGGTTCTTGGCCAGCGTCTTCGCGTTCTTGCTGTCCGCCGCGATCTTCAGCGGGTCGATGTCCGCCGGCCACCAGTTCTGCGGGGGGTCCCTGAAGAACAGGGCGCAGACGGCGACGATGACCAGGACATAGACGCCGATCAGGTCCAGCACCGTCCGGTAGTTACCGATGTTGAACGCGTAGTTGAAGATGAAGATGAACGGTACGGCGCCATAGGCGAAGCCGCCGTTGACGAATCCCGTTTTTCCACCACGGCGTTCCGGGAACCACTTGCCCACCATATTGATGCAGGTGGCGTAGATGAGACCGGATCCGACACCGCCGAGCAGGCCGAATCCGAGGACCGCGGCCGACACGTTGTTGAAGTGCGAGATGGACAGGAAGCCCACGAAGGAGAGAGCGGCGCCGATCAGTGTGGCGGCGCGAGCTGTCAGAATCCCCTTCTCCCGCAACCAGCCTGCCGGGAAGGCGACACCCGCCTGGAAGAACACCCAGATGCTGAGGATCCAGAAGGTGTTGCTCTGGGACCAGCCATGCGCCGCCGAGAGGACGCTTTCGGCTGATCCGAAGGCGTACTCGAAGACGCTGATGGCCATCATGGCCGCCCACGGCAGGTACACCATGAACTTGCGGGAGTGACCGAGTATTTGCCGGTCGGTCTCGCCGATGCGGTAGACACGGCCACGTTCGTCTGTGATTTCGCGGTAGCCCGCGCCGGCCGTAGCCGACGCGGACCTACCGGTAAGAGGTTCTGCTGACATTAAGCGATTTCACGGCCAATCGGGTTCGGGTTTGGTTCGATTTTCTTGCTGTCCGGCCTTCCTGGCGCCTTGAGGAACAGGGCCAGTACCGCTGAGGCGAGTCCGATGCTTCCGGCGATGATGAACGCGCCCTCGTAATCCCAGGCGGCCACCACGACGGCTCCCATACCGGATCCGACCAGGCCGGAGATGAGCTTGGAGCTGTAGACCATTCCGTAGTTGGAGGCGTTGTTGTTCTCCCCGAAGTAGTCCGCGGTCATCGCGGCGAACAGCGGGAAGATCGCGCCGCCGCCGAAGCCGGAGACCATCGAGCAGAAGAGGAAGAACGGCATGCTGCCCATGGACCCGGAGACGAGCACACCGAACTGTGCGGAGCCCAGGACGAGACAGACGAAGATCAGGGTGTTACGGCGTCCGTACCGGTCGGAGATCCAGCCGATGACACCGCGTCCCGTACCGTTCACGATCGCCTTGAGCGACATCGCGGTGGCCACGATCCCGCCCGCGAACCCCATGTCCTTGCCGAAGGGCACCTGGAACGCGATTCCGAAGATATTGATGCCGGCCGTGCAGAGCAGGCAGAACCACATCATCCACAGCACGGGTGTCCGTGCCGCTTCCTTCGGTGTGTACTGCTTCACCGCCGGCGGGTTCTTCTCCAGCGCACGCCGGATCCTCGGGTCCTCCGACGTCTTCAGCGGGTCGACCTCGGAGGGCCACCAGTACTTCGGCGGGTCCTTGAAGAACCAGCCGGAGATCGCGACGACGGCACAGCAGATGACACCGACCGCCACCAGAACCGTCTGGTAGTTGCTCAGGTCCATGTACGAGGTGAAGAGGAAGACGAAGGGCACGGAGCCGTAGGCGAAACCGCCGTTGACGAGGCCGGTCTTGCCTCCCTTGCGCTCCGGATACCACTTGCCGACCATGTTCACACAGGTGGCATAGACCAGACCCGCGCCGATACCGCTGAACATGCCGAAGCCGATGTACGCCACGATCACATGTGGCGCGTAGGCCAGTGAGAGATAGCCGAGGAGCGTACCCAGCGCGCCGAGCATCATGGCGTACCGGGCGGGCAGCTTGCCGCTCTCACGGAGCTGCCCCGCGGGGAAGGCCACGGCCGCCTGGAAGAATATCCAGACGCCCATCAGCCAGAATATGTGCCCGCTGCTCCATAGATGGGCCTCGTGCAGAGTGTCCTCCGCCGAGGTGAACGCGTACTCCGACGAACTGATGCCCATCATCCCGATCCACGGGAAGAGCACCATCGTCCATCGCGCACGGCCCATGATGTCCCGGTCGGACTCACCGATCCGGAACACACGGCCGTTGGCATCCGTCACCTCCTTGAAGGGGACGGTGCTGGAGAGTTGAGTGGTAGTCATGCGGTGTAGACACCCCTTGCATCGAAAGAACTGGCCAGCGCCCCCTGTCCGAACTTTCGTGCCACCCGACTTGGTCAGGTCATCGACTTCCTCCCAACGGGCTTAACACCGAGTCTTTCTGACGGTGTGTCATGATCTTTTTCCGAGTGGCGGTCAGCAGCCCCGCCGCTCGCGTCCACACGGCGGTGTCATGTCCGGGGTGCAGCCCCCGGACCGGCCGGTGGAAGTCTGGTGGATGTGTCACAGCAGCCCCGCAGCCCGCGCCCACGCGTACTTCGCACCGAGCGCCGCGACCGGCTTCTCGGTGGTGTACGGATAGGCCACCACTCCGCGCTCGAAGAGGTACTGACAGGCCTCCTCGACCTCGATGTCGCCCGCGAGGGACGCCACCACCGGTTTCTGGATGCCCTTCGCGCGGAACTCCTCGACCACCCGGGCCGTTAGTTCAGCGAAGGCCATGGGAGGAGTGACGATCGTGTGCCAGTAGCCCAGCACCAGCGCGTGGATCCGCGGGTCCTCAAGGCCGAGCCTGATCGTCGCCTCGTACGTGGCCGGCGGCTCGCCCCCGGTGATGTCCACCGGGTTGCCCGCCGAGCCGAAGGGAGGGATGAACGCGCGGAACGCCGTGTCGAGGTCCGGCGGGATCTCCATCAGCGACATGCCGTTGTCGATGACGGCGTCGGAGAGCAGTACGCCCGAGCCGCCCGCGCCGGTGATGATGACGACGTTGTCGCCCAGCGGAGTGGGGAGCACGGGCAGCGCCCGCGCGTACTCCAGCATCTCGTTCAGGCCCGGCGCCCGGATGACGCCCGCCTGCCGCAGCACATCGTCGTAGACGGCGTCGTCACCCGCGAGCGCGCCGGTGTGCGAGCCCGCCGCTCTGGCGCCGGCCGCCGTACGCCCGGCCTTGAGGACCACGACCGGCTTCTTCGGCACGGTCGCGCGCGCCGCCGCCACGAAGGCCCGGCCGTCCTTCAGGTCCTCCAGATGCATGGCGACGCACTCGGTGTTGGGGTCCTCGCCGAACCAGGTCAGCAGATCGTCCTCGTCGAGGTCCGACTTGTTGCCGAGGCCGACGATCGCCGAGACACCCGTTCCCGTGCTTCTGGCGAAGCCGAGGATCGCCATCCCGATGCCGCCGGACTGCGAGGTCAGCGCCACACCGCCGCGGACGTCGTACGGGGTGCAGAAGGTGGCGCAGAGGTCCTGCCAGGTGGAGTAGTAGCCGTAGATGTTCGGCCCCAGCAGCCGTACGCCGTACTCCTCGCCGATCGCCACGATCCGCGCCTGGAGTTCGTCCTCGCCGCTCTCGGCGAAGCCGGAGGGGATCAGCACGGCGTTCGGGATGCCCCGGCGGCCGACCTCTTCGAGGGCCGAGGGGACGGAGGCCGCGGGAATCGCGAAGACCGCCACATCGGGCTGGCCCGGAACGTCCATCACGCTCTTGTACGCCTTACGGCCGAGTATGTCATCGGCCTTGGGGTTCACCGGATGGATCTCTCCCGGAAAGCCCCCGTCGATGAGATTCCGCATGACCGAGTTACCGATCTTGCCCGGCTCGCCGGAGGCCCCGATCACGGTCACCGAGGCGGGCTTCATCAGCCGCCGCATCGAGACAAGGATCTCCTCGCGGGTGTACGTACGGCGCCCGACCGGTTGCTCCGCGGCCAGCAGGACGCGCACGTCGGCGGCCATCACCCCGCTCGCCGAGGCGAACACCGGATTGAGGTCGACCTCGGCGATCTCCGGGAAGTCGGCCGCGAGCCGCGACACCTTGACCACCAGATCGGCGAGCGCGTCCCGGTCGACGGCCTCGCCGCCGCGCACCCCGCGCAGGAGCTCCGCCGCGCGGATCCCGTCGAGCATCGACAGCGCGTCGTCCCTGGACGCCGGCGCGAGCCGGAACGTGACGTCCTTGAGGACCTCCACCAGGACGCCGCCGAGACCGAACGCCACGATCGGACCGAAGGTCGGGTCGGTGACCGTACCGACAAGCACCTCCGTGCCTGACGGAACCATCTGCTGCACCTGTACGCCGAGGATCCGCGCCCGCGGGTCGTACGCCAGCGCGTTGGAGACGATCCCGGTGAACGCCCCGCGTACCTCGGCGGTCGAGCGCAGGCCCGTCACAACGCCGCCCGCCTCCGTCTTGTGTGTGATCTGCGGCGAGACGATCTTCAGCGCGACCGGGAATCCGATCCGGTCGGCGAGGGCCACCGCCTCGTCGGCGCACTCGGCGAGACCTTCCACCGGGGTGGGGATGGCGTACGCGTCGGTGACGGTCTTGCCCTCGGGCGCGGTCAGGGCCGTACGTCCCTCGGCCAGTGCGGCGTCCAGGACAGCGCGTACGGCCTTCTGACGCTCCTCAGTGATGTCCACCGCTAGATGACTCCGTTCGATTTGAGCAGTCGCAGTTCCTCGTCGCCGAGACCGAGCTCGCCGACGTACACCTCCTCGTTGTGCTCACCGAGCAGAGGTGAGGTGACCACGTCAACCGGGGAGTCGGAAAGCTTCAGCGGGCTGCCGACCGTGGTGAATGTGCCGCGCCGAGGATGCGGGACCTCGATGACCATCTCGTTGGCCGCCAGGGAGGCGTCCTCGATGATCTCCTTGGTGGAGAGGATCGGGCCGCACGGGATGTTGTGCGCGTTGAGCTTCTCCAGCACCTCCCACTTGGGGAGCGTGCTCGTCCACTCCTCGATGAGCTGGAACATCTTGCCGAGCTTGGGCAGTCGGGCCTCCGGGGTCGCCCAGTCGGGGTCGTCCGCCAGCTCGGGCCGGCCCATCAGCTCGGTGACCGGCCGCCAGCCGACCGGCTGGACGATCACATAGACATAGTCGTTGGGGCCGCCCGGCGCGCATCTGACGGCCCAGCCGGGCTGTCCGCCGCCGCTCGCGTTGCCGCTGCGCGGTACGTCGTCGCCGAAGTCCTCGTTGGGGTACTCGGCGAGCGGCCCGTGCGCCAGCCGCTGCTGGTCGCGGAGCTTGACCCGGCAGAGGTTGAGGACGGCGTGCTGCATCGCGACATTGACACGCTGTCCGCGACCGGTGTGCTCACGCTGGAAGAGCGCGGCGAGTATGCCGGCGACGGCGTGGATGCCGGTGCCGGAGTCGCCTATCTGCGCGCCGGTGGCGAGCGGCGGCCCGTCCTCGAAACCGGTGGTGGTCATCGAGCCGCCCATGGCCTGCGCGACGACCTCGTACGCCTTGAAGTTGGTGTACGGGCCTTCGCCGAAGCCCTTGATGGAGGCGTAGACGATCCGCGGGTTGATCTCCCGGATGCGCTCCCAGGTGAACCCCATACGGTCCACGGCGCCGGGTCCGAAGTTCTCCACCATGACATCGGAACGGCGGATCAGCTCGGTCAGGATCTCCTTGCCGCGCTCGGTCTTGGTGTTGAGGGTGATGGACCGCTTGTTGCAGTTGAGCATCGTGAAGTACAGCGAGTCGACATCGGGGATGTCGCGCAGCTGCTTACGCGTGATGTCGCCGGTCGGAGCCTCCAGCTTCAGCACGTCCGCGCCGAGCCAGCCGAGCAACTGCGTCGCGGAGGGCCCGGACTGAACATGCGTCATGTCCAGTACCCGTACGCCGGAAAGGGCCTTGGCGGACACGGTCGTCCGGGGGGTCTCAAGAGCCTGAGTCATGGAGGGACTCCTCTACTTGTACCTGGTGTGGTCCGTGGGTACGGGGGCGTGCGCTTCGGTCGCGTCGGTCCGGCATGAGGAGGCCCCTGTCCCTTCGCATACGGGAGGGCTGTCGCCCTCGCGGTACATTGCATACAGTCGACGAATACTGTATGAAGCTTGTTATCCCGCATCCTGCGGATGGTGTCCAGGGGGCGTGCGGCACTTTCGTCAAAAAGGGAGCCGGCATGGATCTGTACGAGCACCAAGCAAGGGAACTCTTCACGGACCATGGCATCGCGGTGCCGGAGGCCGAGGTGGTGGAGCTCGCGAGGGAGGCCCGGTTCGCCGCCGAGCGGCTCGGTGGCCGGGTGGTCGTCAAGGCACAGGTGAAGACCGGAGGCCGGGGCAAAGCGGGCGGGGTGAAGGTCGCGACCGACCCCGCGGCAGCCGAATTGACGGCCCGTCAGATGCTCGGCATGGATATCAAGGGCCACACCGTCGGGAAGGTGATGCTCGCTCAACCAGTGCATATTGCATCTGAGTTCTACGTCTCCTACGTCCTCGACCGGGCGGCGGGCACCTTCCTCGCGATCGCCTCCGCCGAAGGCGGCATGGACATCGAGGAGCTCGCGGCGAGCCGCCCGGAGGCGGTGGCGAGGGTCCCCGTCGACCCCGCGGAAGGGGTCACGGAAGCGAAGGCGGCGGAGATCGCGAAAGCCGCCCAGCTACCGCCCGAGACCGTCCCCGTACTCCGGGCGCTCTGGCAGGTGGTGGTCAGGGAGGACGCCCTTCTGGTCGAAGTCAACCCATTGGTCCGTACCGAAGAAGGGCTGATTCTCGCCGTCGACGGAAAAATTACCCTTGACGACAACGCGCGCTTCCGCCAAGAGCGTTGGGGCGACCGTGAGAGCGAGGAGCACGGTGACCCGCTGGAAGCCGTCGCGGCGGCCAAGGGGCTCAACTACGTGAAGCTCGACGGCGAGGTCGGCATCATCGGCAACGGCGCGGGCCTCGTCATGTCCACCCTCGATGTGGTCGCCGGCTGCGGCGCCCGCCCCGCCAACTTCCTCGACATCGGGGGAGGGGCGTCCGCCCAGGTGATGGCGGACGGCCTGGCCGTCATCCTCTCCGACCCGGCGGTCAAGTCCGTGTTCGTGAACGTCTTCGGCGGCATCACGGCCTGCGACGCCGTCGCCGAGGGCATCGTCCAGGCGCTGGAATCCGTGCGGTTGACCAAGCCGCTCGTGGTGCGCCTCGACGGCAACAACGCGGCCCGTGGCCGCGCGATCCTCGCGGACCGCGCGCATCCACTCGTGGAACAGGTCACCACCATGGACGGGGCGGCCCGACAGGCCGCCGTACTGGCGAACGTCGGATAGCCGACGGACAAGGGAGCGACAGACCATGGCGATCTTCCTGACCAAGGAGAGCAAGGTCCTCGTCCAGGGCATGACCGGCGGCGAGGGCATGAAACACACCCGGCGGATGCTCGCCGCCGGGACCGACATCGTCGGCGGCGTCAACCCGCGCAAGGCGGGCCGTACCGTCGACTTCGACGACCGGGCCGTACCCGTCTTCGGCTCGGTGAGCGAGGGCATGGCGGCGACGGGTGCGGACGTCACCGTCGTCTTCGTACCGCCGCCGTTCGCCAAGGCCGCGGTCATCGAGGCCGCGGACGCCCGGATCGGGCTCGCGGTCGTGATCACCGAGGGCATCCCCGTCCATGACGCCGTCACCTTCCAGGCGTACGCCAAGGAGCGGGGCACCCGGATCGTGGGCCCCAACTGTCCCGGACTGATCAGCCCCGGGCAGTCCAACGCGGGCATCATCCCGGCGGACATCGCCGCGAAGCCCGGCCGGATCGGACTCGTCTCCAAGTCCGGCACCCTGACCTACCAGCTCATGTACGAGCTGAGGGAGACCGGCTTCTCATCGGCCGTAGGCATCGGCGGCGATCCCGTCGTGGGCACCACCCATATCGACTGCCTCGCCGCCTTCGAGGACGACCCGGACACAGAACTGATCGTTCTCATCGGGGAGATCGGCGGCGACGCGGAGGAACGCGCGGCGGCCTACATAGCCGAGCGCGTCACCAAGCCGGTCATCGGCTACATCGCCGGATTCACCGCGCCGGAAGGCAAGACGATGGGACACGCCGGAGCGATCGTCTCCGGTTCCTCCGGCACCGCGGAGGCCAAGAAGAAGGCCCTGGAGGCGGTCGGCGTGCGGGTCGGCTCAACCCCCTCGGCCACCGCGCGTCTGGTACTCGACCGTCTCGCGATGTCACGTGATGTCGCTCATAATTGAGGGGAGTGTGTGCCTCCCCCCATCCGGTTCACGATTCACTTCGGGCGAGAGCCGAGCCATGCAACTCCCGCCACGCTAGAGCGGAGACCCTCAATGGCACCCACCCTCACCACTCCCCAACTGATACTCAAGCCGGGCACAGCCTGGTCGGACGCATGGGACCGCTGCCTCGCCGTGGCGCCCGAGGCGTTCCAGGACGACCGTGTGCGTAACCTCTGGGCCGCTTCCTGGAAGTCCGACGGCCGCGCCGTGCCCGCCACCAGCCCGGTCGACGGAAGCCCCATCGCCGGCCCGCCCCGGCTGGACTCCGAAACCGCCCAGCGGGCGGTGCGCGCCTGCCTGGACGCACACCGCGCCTGGCGCGATGTGCCGCTGGCCGAACGCAAGGCCCGCGTCACGGCCACGCTCGACGCGCTCACCGAACACCGTGAACTGCTCGCCCTCCTCCTCGTCTGGGAGATCGGCAAGCCGTGGCGGCTCGCCCAGGCCGACGTCGACCGTGCGATCGACGGCGTGCGCTGGTACGTGGACGGTGTCGAACCGATGCTGGCCGACCGGACCCCGCTGGCGGGCCCCGTCTCCAACATCGCCAGCTGGAACTACCCGATGTCCGTACTGATCCACGCGATGCTGGTGCAGGCACTGGCCGGCAACGCGGTGATCGCCAAGGCGCCGACCGACGGGGGAGTGGCCTGTCTGACCCTGGCCTGCGCGCTCGCCGTCCGTGAGGGCATCCCCCTCACGCTGGTCAGCGGCAGCGGCGGCGAACTCTCCGAAGCGCTCGTGCGCGCGCCGGAGATCGGCTGCGTCTCCTTCGTCGGAGGCCGCGACACCGGCGCCAGAATCGCCACAGCAGTCGCTGACCTGGGCAAACGGCATATCCTCGAACAGGAGGGCCTGAACACCTGGGGCATCTGGAACTTCAGCGACTGGTCCTCACTGACCGCGGTCATCCCCAAACTCTTCGACTACGGCAAGCAGCGCTGCACCGCGTACCCACGCTTCGTGGTCCAGCGCTCGCTCTTCGCCGACTTCCTGGCCGCCTATCTCCCCGCCGTACGCTCCATCCGCCTGGGCCATCCCCTCGCGGTCGAGCGGCCGGGCGACCCGTTGCCGGAACTGGACTTCGGACCGCTCATCAACGCGGCCAAGGCCAAGGAACTGAACGACCAGGTGTCCGAGGCGATCAGCCGCGGCGCCGTCCCGCTGCACCAGGGAGCACTGGAAGAGGGACTGTTCCTGCCCGGCCAGGACACCAGCGCCTACCTCCCGCCCGTCACCCTGCTCAACCCGCCCCCGTCCTCCCCGCTGCACCACGCGGAACCCTTCGGCCCGGTCGACACGATCGTCCTGGTCGATACGGAGGCGGAACTGCTGGCCGCGATGAACGCCTCGAACGGCGCCCTCGTCGCGACCCTCTCCACCGACGACCCGGCCACCTACGCCCGGCTCTCCCCCCAGATCCGCGCCTTCAAGACCGGCCACGGCAAACCCCGCTCCCGCGGGGACCGCGACGAGCTCTTCGGCGGCTTCGGCCACTCCTGGCGCGGCGCGTTCGTCGGCGGTGAACTCCTCGTACGCGCGGTGACGGACGGCCCCGAGGGAGAGCGCCCGCCGGGCAACTTCCCGGACTACCACCTGATGCCATAACCCCTCCGGTGCCGAGCGCTTCCCATCCCCCCGGGGGGAAGCGCTCGGCACCACTCCACCCCGCCACAACGCTCTGTACCGGGCGTGCGACGTTCCGTATCGGGTGCTCCGTGCGAGGGGTCCGCAGCCTCGAAGCGCGGGCGGCCGCGGACCCCTGACCACCGGATATACGGGTGAGAGCCACCGCGATCCCCTGGTATCGTTGTCTCTGTCGCCGCGGCCACACACCGCGGTTCGACCACTCGTCCGGGTGGCGGAATGGCAGACGCGCTAGCTTGAGGTGCTAGTGCCCTTTATCGGGCGTGGGGGTTCAAGTCCCCCCTCGGACACCAGCTGAGACCCCTGTTCATCAGGGGTCTTCTGCATTTCTAGGCTGCGGCGTGACCAACCACGTGACCAACAGCCCAGCGAATCCCTTGTCAGACCAGGGAAGACAGGCCGAGACGGCCCGCACCGGAGACGGCCAGCCGCCGCGTTCCGTCCTTACGTGAGTGCCCGTACCGGGCCATGGTGTAGCCCGGCGAGTGATGCCGAACGTTGGCCGAGACCTCTACGGGGTTCTCCCCGGCTTCCAGGCTGTTGGTGACGTGCCGGACGCTTTTAGCGCCCAGAGGCTTCCCCTTGTTGGTCGGGCATGGCGCGGTCTCCAAGAGCCTGTATAGGTCGTCCAAGGTGTCGTCCGTGACTTCGCAAAGTTTCACGCCGCCGATGTGCGGCTTGATGTGCAGACGGACTTTGGTTTCATAGCCGGACAGGGTCGTTCCCTCCTTCCTGTGGGGACCGTACCTGGTGATGCGCCTCGGTTCGAACCTCCTCAGAAATACGACACCAGGCAGGAAACAGAAAAGAAGGTACCCGTTGCTCGTTCGAAAATATTTCATCCTCGATCGCGGAATAGGGTAGGCTGGTTCCTCGGGAATCACGCAATAGTCCTGAGCGCTTCGTGCGCTTGCGCTTGACTGCTTTGATGTGCCGGCGTCGGGCGCGTTGCTCAGGAAATGTGGTACTGACCGGACGCGATCGGCAGGATGTATTTGCTGCCCGACAAGATGGGGGGGGCTCGCCACCGGTTCCAACCTGGTCCCCGCCCCCTCACGAACGAACAATCGTTTCAATACGGATGTTGAAACACCCGCAGTAAATGCAGCAAAGGAAAAGGAGCAGCGATGCGCACCCTCTCATCCAGCGAACAGAACCATGTTGAATCATTCAATGAGGTCATTGCCAGCAAACATGTTGAGATCGATTTTTCCGAATTCGGGATCTTGAAGGAACCGTTGACCGAGAACCCGCGTTCCATTACGTTCTTCCCTGAGTTCGACCAGGTGGCTCTGGGCCACCAGTTACGGGAATGCAATCTGCGAATCGCTGAGCTCTCCTGCCGCTGGCGGACCGTCGAAAAAAACCCCGAGATCGGGGGAGAGTTCAGGCTGCGCGACCTCTACGATTCCATCCTGCGACGTGCACCACAATTCCCTTCCGAGGCCGCGAAAGGTGCAGAAATCGAGATATTTCCACAGCTTCGCGTCATTGATTTCCCGCAACACGCGGGGACGGGAAATTTCACGGCCATCAGGATTCAGGAGCACGTCGAACCATTGGAGATGTGGTACTACGACGCACGTTTGAGTACAGCCCCGGGACGAACCTCCGGTCTCATCCAGATGGAGACGTCGTACTGCGACTACCTCGCCGAGCTGCTTCTCACCAAGGGAACCTTCGGGTGGCAGTACCTCTTTGCCGATATCTCGCTGCGGGGGATCTTCTTCCAGGAGACCGTAGAAGGTCTGAGGCGAATGATCAGTCTCTTCCCGGAGATCTTCCCGGGCCGCGACTATTCGTCTCTGGCTGCCCGGCTGGAGGCCCGTCTGTGAGGCACAGACAGACCTACGGCAGTGATGCGGTCGCGGGTGTACTTACCGGCATGGGTGTCCCCTTGAACGGACTCCGCCGCCACAACACTGGTACCAGCGAGGGGCCATGACTCGCTACGCGGATATTCCCAAGCCCATTCGGTCCGGGATCGTCATCGTCGATCCTGAGCGCGGAACGCCCCAGTGCATCATCGAGAGAACGGCAGAGCAGACTCTGAGGGGCGCGGCCTGTCTCGCTGCCTCTGAATGCTCTGAGATCATCACGGAAGAGATCCTGTCGGCCGCGTTCACTTTCGTACGCCGATCTGTCCAGTGCCGTACGGATCACCAAAGGCGCTGACGCTCCGAGGGTGAAGCGGCAAGCGCTCACCCTTGCTGACAAGGTCCGGGCCCGGATCGAGATGCACGGCGGACGGGCTACGTCGTCTCAGGTCCTCCCTTATGTGGGAGCAACGGCCAGTGAGTTCAGGTCGCTTCCTGGAATCGTCGTCACCGTTGAACGGTCGGGCAAGACGGGCCGACCGGCCACCGTCTTCACAGTGGGCAGTGACACTTCCGGTGACTCTGAGGTCCAGCCGGCGAACGCGGAGCGTGAGGAAAACCGGGCAACGGTCGTCCAGATGGATACGTACCGCCCGGAGCCCCGGGCCACGGCGCCCGCGCCGCGACCGGTGAAGCAGCCGGAACCGTGCAGTGACCTCAACCCCTTCCGCGCACTCCTCTAACCAACAAACCGAAAGTGCCCCGGCCGGATCACTCCGACCGGGGCACATTTGCTTCTTAGCTTCGGACCTAGAGAGTAGGGAACTGTTCGCCCTTGACCCCCGTGACGAACGACGACCACGCCGACGCCTTGAAGGTCAGGGCAGTCGCGTGGGGGACCTTGCTGTCACGGACGGGGACCACGCCGCACGAGGCGACGAGGTTGGCGGCGACCTCGATGCACTGACCGCCATTCTCGCTGTATGAGGACTTGAACCAACGGGGGGATTCGGTCGTCACGGTTTGACCTTTCGTAACTGGCTGACCATGGCAACGGACGCCGCTCGCGGCAGCGACTCGGCCTGTAGTTGATGGTAGTCCGTCAGGAGGGACACGACCGATGCACTGTCCCGCTCAAGGTGACCCCGGTTGGCGGACTCGGCGTACGACATGAGCGAGCGATTCAACATCGTGAGCACGGTTACTGGCAACGTCATCGGACGACGAACCTCGATGTCGAACGGGGCGACCTGAAGCACTGTGTTCGGCAGCTCGGCGAACTCGATAAGCCTCGTGAACTGAGCGTCCATAAGGGCGCTGTCCCCGATGGGGCGGAGGAGGCAACTTTCATCGAGCACGACGAAGACCAACGGTGGCGGTGTTCGTGTGAGCGAAGCTTGACGCTGCGCAACCAGCGCAATCCGTTCGTCGGCTTGCTCCCTTGTCGCAACGCCCCGTTTCACGGTGCTGTCTCCGAGAGCTGATGCGTATTCCTGCGTTTGGAGCAGTCCAGGTATGACGCCGACCTCATAGAGCCGGATCTCTACGGCCCGCGCCTCATGCTCCACGTACTCGCAGACGACGGAGAGAGTGCCACAGGGCTGTTCACGGGCCCCGTGGAGTTCATGAAAGCACGGGCCCAACGGCTCTCGCCCGTCGTGCATTCCGAGTACGTCAGCGGCAGCATGGCCGACCGTGCTTCAGCGGCGTCAGACCGTCCTTCGCCGCGCCCCGGTTGAGCACCGTTCCCCGGGTACGGTCGAACGCCAGCCGGTAGCGGGCGAGTTGCTGCTCGGTGTATCCCGGTCTCGTTCCGTCTCCGGACTTCCCGTCCCTCAGCGCCCGCGCCACGTCGATCAGCCGGTAGTCCGTCACCGCGCCGCCGGGCGGCCCGCCGGGCGGCGGCGCGGGCGGCGTGGCGGGATCCTCCGGCTCCGCCGGGATGTCGACGAGCGTCGGCGCGTACCAGGCCCGCACATCCCACCTGCCGCTGTGCCCGGTGAAGGTGAACCAGCCGATGACGCCCTCCTCGGAGAGGCCCGTGGGCACGTCGTGCCGGGCGACCTGGTTGCCGAGGCCGTACGCGACCCAGGTGCCGTTGATCTTCTCCATCGGCTGGACGGCGTGGCCGTGATGGCCGATCACCAGGTCGACACCGGTCCCCGCGGTGATGCGCTCGGCCAGTTCCGTCTGGTCGGCACTGGGCTCGCTGTGGTGTTCACGGCCCCAGTGGAGGCTGAGGATGACGATGTCCGCGCCCGCCTTCCTGGCGCGCGTCTCGGCTTCCGCGATCGCGGCGACGGACATCTCGTTGGCCAGCCACGGCTTGTCCGCGGGCACCTCGTCGGTCCCGAATCCGAAGGTGAAGGCGAGCTGCGCCACCTTCACGCCCTTTACCTCGGTGATGAGCGGCTTCCGCCACTCGGCCGCGCTCCTGGCCGAGCCCGTGTGACCCAGACCGGCCGCGTCCAGGGTGTCCAGCGTGCGCTTCACCCCGGCGGCGCCGTGGTCGATCGAGTGGTTCGACGCCGTCGAGCAGGTGTCGTAACCGATGTCCTTGAGGGAGGTGGCGATCTCCGGCGGGACCTGGAAGTTCGGGAACCCCTCGTACGGACCGCCCTTCGGGGCGATCACCGTTTCCATATGACAGATCGCCAGATCGGCCTGGCTGATCACCGGCTTCACCCCGGCCATCAGCGGACCGAAGTCCAGTCCGGTGCCGCCCGCGGCGGTCTTGGCGTCCTTCCGCGCCTGCTCGGTCAGCGGCGGGTGGATCAGGACGTCGCCCGCCGCGGCGACCGTCAAGGAGGTTAAGGACGGATCCCCGCCCTTGGAGTCCGTGCTTCCGTCCCCGCCGCCGCCCCGGTCACCGGACCCGAGCAGGGAGCAGCCCGCGGCGGCCATGGCGAAGAGCGTCACGGCGGCGCGCAGGACGGCGCGGGCAGCCCTGTGCGGGGGCTTACGCGCGGGCGCGCGCAGGATGGTATGGCGTCTGCGGAGCGGCGGGTGAGGCACACGAGGTTGGTTCACACCGTATTTTGTACACCGTATGCAACGGTCTTTGGCCGTGAAAAACCGCAATCCTGATGAGCCTGCCGACGGGTGGCTTGATAGCGGTGGTGACACCGAACGGGGACGACGGTTCGCGGAGATCGGCCCCCGACGCGGTCGTCTCCGGACCGCCAACCGCTCCCTGGCACGCCCGTTTTCCGGCCGATTCCCGCCGGTGGGCCGATGGCTCCGGCGACGGCTCCGGGCCCTTTCTCCCGGCGGGTCTCCGGGCGGTGTTTCCGGCGGATGCCCGAGAGGTGCCCGAGGGGTTTCTCCGCGCGTTCCTTCAACCAGCGAACCGACAGTGCCCCGATCGGATCACTCCGGCCGGGGCACAGGTGTCAGCGTTGGAGGATTTCGACGAGGCGTGGTCCGGTCGCCTCCGGGCCCTTCTTGAGGTATTCGGTGAGGTCTTCGAGGGTTTCGGCGCGGTGAACCTCTAGACCGTAGCCGCGTGCGATGTCGAGTACGCCGATATCGGAAATGTCGAGGTAGTCGCCCTTGGGGACACGCAGGATATCGGCGAATTCCTCCAGCGCCCGGTATCTGTCGTTGGTGCACACCACGAAGGTGACCGGTACGTTGTGGCGGGCCGCGGTCCACAGACCCGAGGGGGTGTACTGCATGGCGCCGTCGCCGAGGAGGGCGACCAAGGGCCGGTCGGGGCAGGCGAGTTTGAGGCCGATGGCGGCCGGAAGGCCCCAGCCGAGCCCCCCGGAGGCGGGGTAGAACAGGGAGTGCGCGCGGGCGATGCCGAGCCGGTCGCGGGCCATGTCGGCGGAGGTCCACTCAAGCGCGAAGACGGTGTCGTCGCTGGTGCCCCGATCGATGGCGTCGAGGATGGCCTCGACGGTGAAGCGAGGTCCACTGGTGTCGGCTTCGGTGATCGTGCGTGGCGCGGGCCAGGGCCGCTCGCTCGCGGCGGCCGCGCCGGCGACGCGGACCAGTGCGTCGGAGGCATCGCCGACGAAGATGTGCCCGAATGGTGCGCGGGCGGCTTCGTCGGGATCGTCGGTGACGGCGTAGACGGTGGTTCCCGGCTGGAGGAAGTCCTCGTTGCTCGTCACGTGGTAACGGAACACCGGGGCGCCGAAGCATACGACGGTGTCGTACCGCGCGAGGACCTTGGCGACCGCGCCGGCCGCTGACGGCAGCAGGCCCTGGTAGCAGCGGTGCCGTGTCGGAAAGGGGCAGCGGGGCGCGCTCGGGGCGATCCAGACGGGAAGGCGGGCGCGCTCGGCCAGCGCGACGGCAGCCTCGAAGCCTTCCTCCGTGTCGGCGCCCGGGCCGACCACCAGTGCCGGCCCCGAGGCACTGTCGAGCGCGGAGACCAGGGCGTCCACCGTCTGCGGGGAGACGACCGGGGACCCGTCCACGGCGCGCTTGAGCAGATGGGTCAGCGCGTTCTCGTCCGCGGCTTCGGTCCAGTCGTCGAGCGGCACCGACAGGTAGACGACCCCGCGCGGAGCGGAGTTGGCGAGCATGAGTCCCTTGGACACGAGCGCGGGGCCGTCCTGGGCGCGCAGGGGTTCACCCGCCCACTTCACGAGGGGGTCGGTGAGCTTGATGGGGTCGACGTTGGTGAGCAAGGCGCCGACCGGCACGTAGCGTCGTGCCTGTTGGCCGGCCATGACAACCACCGGTGTGTGGGCGCTTTGGGTGTTGGTCATGCACCCCATCGAGTTACCCGTTCCGGCGGCTGCGTGCAGGTTCACGAAGCCGGGCGTGCCCGACGCCTGCGCGAAGCCGTCCGCCATCGCGATCGCGGCGCCTTCCTGTAGAGCGAGGTAGTAGGGGATGTCGTCCGGGAGGCCGGTCAGGAACGACAGTTCATTCGACCCCGGGTTCCCGAATACGGCCTCAACCCCGTGGTGGCGCAGTACGCCGTAAAAGGCGTCGCTGACGGTAGTCAAAGTTGATCCCTTACGGAGGGTGGCTAATCAGTCACAGTGACCGTAGGTCTCGGAAAATTTCGGCGCAAACTGGTCTAAGTCCCATTCGGCTGAATGCCTTGCCCGGCGCTGGTCACAGGTCCGAACCCGAATGGCCGGGCCGACCTCCGGCCGTGGGCGGGGAAGCCGAGCCGGGCCGGTATGCCCATCAACTCCGGCGACAGGGAGAAGATCGCCCACCTCAGCGCCGGGCGCCTGCTCAGGCTCTGAAGGAGCCGATGACGAGAACGTCGCAACACATGGAGTCGACGCGAGCTCGTCGGGAAGCCGTGCGGCAGCACGTGCGCCGGTGCCCGCGGGTCTCCGGCCTCCCGGTAGAAGGCATCCATGTCACAGGTCAAGAAGGACATCGCTGGTGGGGATGGAGCAGCAGGGCAGCACCTCACCCGCGGCAGGATCCTCCAGGGGCTGTGTCGTGTACTGGATCCGGCCGGTGAGCAGGGGGGTGGTGCAGGTGTGGCACACCCCGGTACGGCAGGACCAGCGGGTGGGGATGTCACATGCCTCCGCCAGCTCCAGCAGCGTCGCGTACTGGTCCGACCAGCGGGTGGACAGTCCGCTGCGGGCGAAGGTGACGAAGGGCCCCGTGCCCTGGGGGCCGGGTGGCTGGTGGGGACGTCCGGTGACCGCATCGGTGACGCCGGGGTTGATGGCCGACAGTGCTCCGAAGGCTTCGGTGTGGATGTTCGCACCGCTCAGCCCCGCCGACTGGAGAGCGGATGTCACCTCCGACATGAAGCCCGTGGGGCCGCACAGGTAGGCGTGCGCGTCGGCCGGGATGCCGAGCTCCCGAATGTTTTCGCTGGTCATGCGTCCGTGGGTGAGATGCGGCCCTTCGGTGACCTTGAGATCCGGAGCGGTGTAATAGATGAAGGCGCGGCTGTCGGGCAGCCGCGCGAGCAGTTGCCGGGCTTCTTCCGCGAAGGCGTGCTGCCCGGGGTCGCGCGCGGTGTGCACCCACCACACGGCGCGGGAGCTGTGTTCGCCGGCCAGCTGGTGCAGCATCGCCAGAACGGGGGTGACGCCGATGCCCGCCGAGAACAGTGCCACGGGCGTGCGCTCGTCGGCCGGCACGAACGCCCCGCGTGGGGCGGCCGCTTCGATGACGTCGCCGCTGTGCAGATGAGTGTGGAGGTAGGTGCTGACCTCGCCGTGGTCCTCGCGTTTGACACTGATCCGGTACTCGGCGGCACCGGGAGCGGAGGACAGCGAATACGAACGCACCGGGCCGGCCCGGCCCTCTCCGGGGATCCGCACACTCAGGTACTGGCCGGGCATGGCCGCGGGCAGTCGCCGGGAGTCCGTGGACCGCAGGTAGAACGAGGAGATCACCGGGGTCTCGGGGACGACCTGGCTCACACGCAGCTGCTTGAAGC
Source organism: Streptomyces sp. NPDC056835 (assembly GCF_042789485.1). Taxonomy (NCBI): domain Bacteria; kingdom Bacillati; phylum Actinomycetota; class Actinomycetes; order Kitasatosporales; family Streptomycetaceae; genus Streptomyces; species Streptomyces sp. NPDC056835. The sequence goes on along the minus strand of NZ_JBHUBB010000061.1, from coordinate 5,408 downwards.
CTCTCCACCCCGGCGCGGCGGGTGCGGGGCGGGCCGGCTGGTCGAGCCGGCGGCTCATGTCCTGGAAGGACTGTTGCCATCCGGGGCTGAGAGCCTCGATGTTCAAGGCGGTACGCAGCTTGGCGGGATCGGCCCCCGGGAGATAGAGGAGCGCATCGGTGTCCGCGACGGTGAGCGATCCCTTGCCGGTGCGGGTCCGTGTGATCCGGTCTCCCGCCCTGACCCGGCCCTCGGTGATGACGCGGAGGTAGAAGCCGGGACGGTGGTGGGCGACCAACAGGGAGGCCATGCGCGGTTCGTCCAGCCGCATGCCGACGCGGTAACAGGTGACACGTGGCTGGGTGACCTCGAATTCGGCTTCGCCGATGCGGTACCGGTCACCGATGCACGCCTCGTCGTCCGCCGGCCCGTCCACGGTGAAGTTCTCCCCGAACCGGCCGAAGTCGAGATCGTCACGCTCAAGAACCTTGCGCCAGTACGCGTACGACTGCGTCTGGTAGACAAGGACCGCCCGCTGTTCCCCGCCGTGGCCCTGAAGGTCGCCCTGGCCGTCTCCGTCGATGTTGAGGCGGCGCACCATCCGCGGGCCGTCGACGGGATACTTCCACGCTCCCGTGCGTACCGTCCTGCCCTGCCAGCGCACGTCCTTCGGCAGTCCTACGTTGACCGACAGCAGGGTTGCCATCGCATCCTCCCAGTGCGGCGCCGCCGCACACCAGGTCCGCACTCCGCCACGAGAGGCAGAGAGGCCCACTAAAAGGTACAAAGGTTATGTGAGCAAGAAACCCGAAACGCCTCGCGACATAGAGGAATGGGCCGACCGGATCCGGACGGTCTCCTCGGAGCGCGACCCCCAGGCCGCACGCAAGCTGGCCCGCGACATCTACCGTGCCGCACAGGAGGACCTGGATACGGAGCGTGCCCGGGCCGAGCTCGAACGTGAGGAATAGCCTGTCGGCCGTTGGCCGCCACTGACACGTGGGTGGACGGGCCCGGGCCGCTCATACCACCTTGCGAAGAACCCGCCACCATGTGCTCCTTCGATTGGTCCGCGCGAGACAAGAGCCCCGTGCCCATATGTGGAGCTTCTGGACATTGATGTCCTGAAGGATCAAAACACGGCACGCTCGCGGGCGCGCGGGGACTCGCCCCCCGACTCCCCGCCCCACCTATCCGCGTCCGCGCGGCCTCTTACTCGTCGGGATACCGAAGGGCGCCGCGTAGCGGACGGTGCCGCTCGGTAGCGGGTGGGACGCGTCCAGGCTCATGGCCATCATGGCCTCGTCCGGGACATCGATGGTCAGGCCGATGTTGTGCGTGGAGGCGCGGGTGAAGCCGAACCGCGGGTAGTACGGCGGGTGTCCGAGGACGGTGACGTAGTACTCGCCCATGTCCTTGGCCGCCTTCAGTGCGGCGCGGATGGCGGCCGAGCCGGCGCCGGTCCGTTGGCACTCGGGCCGTACGGCGACGGGGCCCAGGCACAGAGCCGGGGTGTCGTCGATGTGGCAGCGGGTCAGCAGCGCGTGGCCGATGAGCTCGCCGTCCTCGTCGGTGCTGACGAGGGACAGGCCGTCGATCCAGGAGGCGTCGGCGCGCAGGGCGTCGATGAGGTCGGCCTCCGCGGGCGTCTCGAAGGCCGCGAGGCTGATCTCACGAATGGTGGGGATGTCCGCACCGATTTCGGCACGGGTGATCCAGTGATTGGTCGCGTGATCGTGTGTACGCATGACGGGACGAAGATCCGTTCCATGGTGGGTTCGTGAAGGGATCGCCTCGCGAGCTCACGCTCTCGGCGAGGCGGTGTGACTGAGTCAGGCCGTCGCCCGGGACGTGAGGGAGGTCCGGGCGCTGCTCGTCGCGGTGGCCTTGAACGCGGTCATCAGCCCCACCTCCCAATCTCGTCCTCAATCGGATCAACACGAACCGAAAAAACGTACCACGCTGTCGACTGGACGGGGGACGGTCCAGTGAGGGCAGTCGGCTGCCTCATTGGACCGTCGTCCCCCGCGCCGTCAGTCTGCCCCGTACGACGGGCTGTCGCATCCCGGACACAGCGCACGGTGCTCCTCCGCCCGGTCGTCAACGGCTCGGCGAATCAGTGAGTGTGCGAGTGTGCCGAGTCGAGCTGCCCGGCCCCGGACACGGGGGTGGCTGGTGGATGTACGCGGCCGGACAGCACCTCCAGCGAACCCCGAACCTCCGCGACGCGCACGTCGGGCGGGGCCGCTACCCGACGAGTGTCTGGGTGCCGAACACGGTGAGGAGCGCGAGGCGTTCGGCGTCCTCGGTGCCGGGCTCGGCCGTGTAGACCATGATGCGCAGGTCGCTGCCCGCCACGGTGAGCACATCGCAGTCCAGCGTCAGCGGGCCCACGCGCGGGTGATCGACGATCTTGCGCGCGGCCTCGTGGCGGCCGACGGCGCCGGACTCCCACAGCTCGGCGAACCGGTCACTGTTCGCGCGCAGTTCCTCGACCAGTCGCCGCAGTCGCTGGTCGGCGGGATAGCGGCCGGCGGCCGCGCGCAGATCGGCGACCAGGGCGGCCTCGAACCCGCGCCGGGACTCCGGCGTGTGCCGGACCCGGGTGCCAGGACCGAGCAGGTTGCGCCACACCCCGTTGCGCTGGTTGCCACGCCATCCTGACGGATCGCCCATCAGTGCCGCGTACGGCGGGTTGGCCAGGAGCAGCGTCCAGGAGGCGTCGAAGACCGCGACGGGTGTCCCGGTCAGTCTGTCCAGCAACCGCTGGACGCTCGGCGGGATGTACGCGGGTACGGTCTCCGGGCCCGGCGGGGCCAGTCCGGCCAGCCGGAACAGATGCGCGCGCTCGGGTCCCGACAGCCGCAGGGCCCTGGCCAGGGCTTCGACGACCTGCGCCGACGGGTGGGCCGCGCGCCCCTGTTCGAGGCGGGTGACATAGTCGACGGAGATCCCGGCCAGCAGAGCCAGCTCCTCACGGCGCAGTCCGGCCGCGCGCCGGTGCCCGCCGGCGGGCAGCCCGGCGGTCTCCGGCGACACCCGGTCGCGCCAGCGGCGCACCGCCTTGCCGAATTCCGCCGTCGCCATGCCCGGTGTACCCGCCGTACCCGCCGTACCCGCCATGCCCACCAGTGTGCACCGCGGGTTGCCGGACCAGCCTGGTACCGGTAGTCCCAGGAAGACAGGACCACTGGCTGACCACACCGTACGGGCGGAACCTGGAGGCATGACAACAACACTGATCACCGGAGCGAACAAGGGTCTCGGTTTCGAAACCGCCCGCCGCCTCATCGAGGCCGGCCACACCGTCTACGTAGGCAGCCGGGACCCGGAGCGCGGGCGCCGCGCCGCCGAACGGCTGGGCGCGCGGATGGTCGTCATCGATGTCACCGATGACGCGTCCGTCGCCGCCGCGGCGCACACCATCGAGGCTGACGGCGGACTGGACGTGCTGGTCAACAACGCCGGCATCGAAGGGAACGCGGTCGGAGCCGCGGAGGTGACCGCGGACATGCTGCGGCCGCTGTTCGACACGAACGTCTTCGGCGTGGTGCGCGTCACCCACGCGTTCCTGCCACTGCTGCGGCGGTCGGCCGCGCCGGTCGTGGTGAACGTCAGCAGCGGCCTGGCCTCGAAGACCCTGGTCTCCGCGGTGGGCACGCCGACGTACGCCTATCCGGGTGTCGCCTACCCGGCGTCGAAAGCCGCGCTCAACATGGTCACCGTGCAGTACGCGAAGGCGCTCCCGGACATGCGGATCAACGCGGTGGAGCCCGGTTACACCGCGACGGACCTGAACGGGCACAGCGGCACGCAGACCGTCGAGGAGGGCGCCGAGATCATCGTCCGTATGGCGCGGGTTGGCCCCGACGGCCCGACCGGAGGCTACTTCGACGCCGAGGGCCCCCTGCCCTGGTAATTCCGTGCCCCGCCGACCGTCCGGAAGAACCGCCGTACGTCGTCGACCAGCAGGTCCGGCTGCTCCATGGCCGGGAAGTGCCCGCCCCGGTCGTACTCCGTCCACCGCACGATGTTGTTCGTCCGGTCCGCGATATGCCGCAGCGGGATGAAGTTGTCCCTCGGGAAGTCGGCCAGCGCCGTCGGCGCCGTGGACGGTTCGGGTGGCGTGCCCCAGTAGTCGGCGTGTGCCCGCTCGTAGTAGATACGGGCCGACGAGCCGGCCGTGCCGGTCAGCCAGTACAACATCACGTTCGTGAGCATCTGGTCGCGGTCCACGGCATCCTCCGGGCGGTCCCGGGAGTCGGTCCACTCCTTGAACTTCTCGGCGATCCAGGCCAGTTGACCCACCGGTGAGTCGGTCAGGCCGTAGGCCAGTGTCTGCGGCCGGGTGGACTGGATGTCGGCGTATCCCTGACGGTCGCGACTCCATTCCTGGTGACGTCGCCAGGAGGCGAGCGTGCGCTCGCGCTCACGCGGGGGCAGCGCGTCCAGTTCGTCCGCGCCGGGTTCCTGTGCCGCCGCCGAGTTCGGCAGCAGGTTCAGATGGACGCCGATGACCAGGTCGGGCCGGGTCCGGCCGAGCTCCCTGGAGATGGCCGCTCCCCAGTCACCGCCCTGCACTCCGTACCGTTCGTAGCCGAGGAGCCGCATCAGCTCGGCGAACGCGGCGGCCACCCGCCGGAACTCCCAGCCCGTCTCCTTCGTCGGGCCGGACAGCCCGAACCCGGGGATGCTCGGCAGCACCAGGTGGAACGCTTCGGAGGGGTCGCCGCCGTGTGCGCGCGGATCGGTGAGCGGACCGACGACCCGCGCGAATTCGACGATCGAGCCCGGCCAGCCGTGCGTCATCATCAGCGGGGTCGCGTCCGGTTCCGGTGACCGGACGTGGGCGAAGTGGATGTTCGCACCGTCGATGGTGGTCGTGAACTGCGGCCATGTGTTCAGTTCGGCTTCCGCGGCCCGCCAGTCGTACTCGTGCCGCCAGTACCGCGCGAGTTCCTTGAGGTAGTCGAGGGGGACACCGTAGGCCCACCCCACTCCTGGCAGTTCGTCCGGCCAGCGGGTGCGATCAAGGCGCTCGCGCAGATCGTCCAGGTCGCTCCGGGGGATGTCGAGGTGGAAGGGGCGGATGGTCTCATGTGCCGACGTCGTCATGGACGCGAATGGTATGTCCGGCTGCCCACCATCATGTCGACGGCGCCACTTCGGACTTACTCGTCCAGGTCCTGTCCGGTCGATCTTCGTGGACCGGGCCGCGGCGTCTGGTGCGTGCGATCGCAAGGCGGAGGATCGCCCGTGTACTGGACGTACTCGGGCGACTCCGACAACGGAGGGGGTCCCTCCCGTGCCCTTGGGGCTACGGGGGAGAGCGTGCGTGCCGGGCGTCGCGGGCCCGCGAAGATCGGCCGGACAGGGCCTAGGCCCTGTCTTCAAAGTCCCGCCTGCTCGGCGACGCCCGGCACGCACGC
>NZ_JBHUBB010000060.1:0-26659 GCF_042789485.1 Streptomyces sp. NPDC056835 | reverse complement strand
GACCGCCGGAAAGCGGTCCGGGCCGCGACGCGTACACGCGCTCCGGGTCGGACAGGACTTCGGAATGAGTCGGACAGGACTTCGGAATGACTCGTCTAGGCCAAGGCCGGTGGGTAGAGCGCGCGGGGCAGGGCCGAGGCCGCCGCCGCGTCCAGCAGCCACAGCGTGCGGCTGCGGCCGTACGCCCCCGCCGCGGGTGCCTGGATCTCACCCGCGCCCGACAGGGCGATCTCCGCGGCCCTCGCCTTGTCCTCGCCCGCCGCCAGCAGCCACACCTCGTGTGCCGCGCGGATCGCGGGCAGCGTGAGGGAGATACGGGTCGGCGGAGGCTTGGGAGCGCCGTGCACGGCGACCACCGTGCGCTCGGTCTCCCGTACGCCAGGCAGCTCGGGGAAGAGCGAGGCCACATGGGTGTCGGGCCCGACCCCCAGCATCAGGACGTCGAAGGTCGGCACGGGCCCGTGGTCCTCCGGGCGGGCCGCGGCGGCGAGTTCGGTGGCGTACGCGGCGGCCGCCGCCTCCACATCACTGCCGTACGGGCCGTCCGAGGCCGGCATCACATGCACCCGCGAGGGGTCCAGCGGCACCGAGTCGAGCAGCGCCTCCCGCGCCTGGGTGATATTCCGCTCCGGGTCGCCCTCCGGCAGGAACCGCTCGTCGCCCCACCACAGATCGAGCCGCGACCAGTCGACCGCGTCGCGCGCGGGCGCCGTGGCCAGCGCTGCCAGCAGACCGTTGCCGTTGCGCCCGCCCGTCAGGACGACGGAGGCGGAGCCGCGGGCGGCCTGGGCGTCCACGATCTTCGTGATCAGCCGGGCCGCCGCGGCCTGCGCCATCAGCTCCTTGTCGCGGTGGACGACCAGCTGCGGAGCGCTCACTTCGACTCCGCCTTCTTGGGCATGGCGGCAGGCGTGGCGGCGCTGGCGGGCTTCGAGCGGGCCGTACCGCTGTCACCGGCCGACTTCGACGACGAGTCCGTCATATCACTGAGCCGGTCCACGCCGAACCGCAGCGCCGACGCGTAGGTGTCGTCCGGATCCAGCCGGCGCAGCTCCTCGGCGATCAGCTCCGAGGTCTCCCGGCGCTTCAGCGCCACCGCCCGGTCCGGCTGCCCCTGGATGGAGAGCGTCGCCAGCGAGCCGTCCGCCCGGTCCAGCTTGATCGGCCCGCAGGACGTCTCCATCCGTACGGCCGTGAGCCCGGGACCCTTGGAGACACTGCGCTTGACCGGTACGTGCAGCCGGTCCGCGAGCCACATGGCGAGCAGTTCGCAGCTCGGGTTGTGCTCCTCGCCCTCCACCTCCACCGAGGTGACATCGCAGGCCACCTGGTCCAGGGCGGCCGCGACCATCGAGCGCCACGGTGTGATCCGGGTCCAGGCCAGATCCGTGTCGCCCGGGGTGTAGGCGTCGGCGCGCGCCGACAGCTCCGCCACGGGATTCTCGGCGGCGTACGTGTCGGTCACCCGGCGCTGCGCCAGCTTGCCCAGTGCGTCCTTGGCCGGGTTGACCGGCGCGCTGACCGGCCACCACACGACTACCGGGGCGTCCGGCAGCAGCAGCGGCAGGACCACCGACTGCGCGTGGTCCATCACCTCGCCGTACAGCCGCAGGACGACCGTCTCGCCGGTGCCCGCGTCCGCGCCCACCCGTACTTCGGCGTCGAGCCGGGCCTTGGCCCGGTCGCGCGGCGAGCGCGAGACGCGCTTGACGACGACCAGCTTCCGCGACGGGTGCTCGCGGGACGCCTCGTTGGCGGCCTTGAGCGCGTCGTACTGGTTCTCCTCGTCGGTGACGAGAACCAGTGTGAGGACCATGCCGACGGCGGGGGTGCCGATCGCCCTCCGCCCCTGCACCAGCGCCTTGTTGATCTTGCTCGACGTGGTGTCCGTAAGGTCGATCTTCATGGCCGGCGCCAGCTCCGTCCGTCTCGTGCGAGCATTTCGTCCGCCTCGACCGGACCCCAGGTCCCGGACTCGTACTGCGCGGGCTTGCCGTGCGTGTCCCAGAAGTCCTCGATCGGGTCGAGGATCTTCCAGGACAGCTCGACCTCCTCCACGCGCGGGAAGAGGTTCGAGTCGCCGAGCAGCACATCGAGGATGAGCCGCTCGTACGCCTCGGGGCTGGACTCCGTGAAGGACTCGCCGTACGCGAAGTCCATCGAGACGTCCCTGACCTCCATCGAGGTGCCGGGGACCTTCGAGCCGAATCGCATGGTCACGCCCTCGTCCGGCTGGACGCGGATGACCAGGGCGTTCTGCCCCAGCTCCTCCGTGGCCGTGTGGTCGAACGGGGAGTGCGGCGCGCGCTGGAAGACGACCGCGATCTCGGTGACCCGGCGGCCGAGCCGCTTTCCGGTACGCAGATAGAACGGGACCCCCGCCCAGCGGCGGTTGTCGATCCCCAGCTTCACCGCGGCATAGGTGTCGGTCTTCGACTTGGGGTCGATGCCGTCTTCCTGGAGATAGCCGACGGCCTTCTCGCCGCCCTGCCAGCCCGCGGCGTACTGCCCGCGCACCGTGCCCTCGCCGAGATCCTTCGGCAGCCGCACGGCGCCCAGCACCTTGGTCTTCTCCGCGGCCAGCGCGTCCGCGTCGAAGGAGGCGGGCTCCTCCATCGCGGTCAGCGCGAGCAGCTGGAGCAGATGGTTCTGGATCACGTCACGGGCGGCGCCGATACCGTCGTAGTAGCCGGCCCGGCCGCCGATACCGATGTCCTCGGCCATGGTGATCTGGACATGGTCGACATAGGACCGGTTCCAGATCGGCTCGAAGAGGGTGTTGGCGAACCGCAGCGCCAGGATGTTCTGGACGGTCTCCTTGCCCAGATAGTGGTCGATCCTGAAGACCTCGTTGGACGGGAAGACCTCGTGGACGACCTTGTTCAGGTCCTGCGCGGACGCCAGGTCGTGCCCGAACGGCTTCTCGATGACCGCGCGCCGCCAGGAGCCCTCGGTCTGGTCGGCCAGACCGTGCTTCTTGAGCTGCTGGACGACCTGCGGGAAGAACTTCGGCGGTACGGAGAGATAGAACGCGAAGTTGCCGCCGGTGCCCTGCGACTTGTCGAGATCGGCGATCGTCGCCTTCAGGTTCTCGAACGCGTCGTCGTCGCCGAAGTCGCCCTGGACGAAGCGCATCCCCTGGATGAGCTGCTGCCAGACCTCCTCCCGGAACGGCGTGCGCGCGTGCTCCTTTACCGCGTCGTGCACCTCCTTCGCGAAATCCTCGTCCCGCCACTCACGGCGTGCGAAGCCGACGAGCGAGAAGCCCGGCGGCAGCAGACCGCGGTTGGCCAGGTCGTAGATCGCGGGCATCAGCTTTTTTCGGGACAAATCGCCCGTGACGCCAAAGATGACCAGGCCCGACGGCCCCGCGATACGCGGGAGCCGTCGGTCCGCGGCGTCACGGAGCGGGTTCGCTCCGTGGGTTGCGGTCAAGGGATCAGCCTTCCGAAGGGGCGAGGCGCTTGAGCTCCGCCTCGGTCGACTTGAGCAGGTCGTTCCAGGAAGTCGCGAACTTCTCGACGCCCTCGTCCTCCAGCAGCTGGACGACCTCGTCGTACGAGATGCCCAGCTTCGCGACGGCTTCGAGGTCCGCGCGCGCCTGGTCGTACGTACCGCGCACCGTGTCACCGGTGATCCGGCCGTGGTCCGCGGTGGCTTCGAGCGTGGCCTCCGGCATGGTGTTCACCGTGTGCGGGGCCACCAGCTCGTCGACGTACAGCGTGTCCTTGTACGCCGGGTCCTTGACGCCGGTCGAGGCCCACAGCGGACGCTGCTTGTTGGCCTGCGCCCGGTCCAGGGCCGCCCAGCGCTCGGTGGCGAAGACCTCTTCGTACGCCTCGTACGCGAGCCGCGCGTTGGCCAGGGCCGCCTTGCCGCGGGCCTCCTTGGCCTCCGGCGTGCCCAGCGCGTCGAGCCGCTTGTCGATCTCGGTGTCCACACGGGACACGAAGAAGGACGCCACCGAGTAGATCGTGGACAGGTCGAGACCGGCGGCCTGTGCCTTCTCCAGACCCGCGATGTAGGCGTCCATGACCTCGCGGTAGCGCTCCAGCGAGAAGATCAGCGTGACATTGACGCTGATGCCCCGGCCGATCGTCTCGGTGATCGCGGGCAGACCGGCCTTGGTCGCCGGGATCTTGATCAGGGTGTTCGGACGGTCCACCAGCCAGGCGAGCTGCTTGGCCTCGGCGATGGTCGCCTTCGTGTTGTGCGCCAGTCGCGGGTCCACCTCGATGGAGACCCGGCCGTCCTGGCCCTGCGTCGCGTCGAAGACCGGACGCAGGATGTCGGCGGCGTCGCGGACGTCCGCCGTGGTGATCATGCGGATGGCTTCTTCGACGGTGACCTTGCGGGCGGCGAGGTCGGTCAGCTGGGTGTCGTACCCGTCGCCTCCCGAGATCGCCTTCTGGAAGATCGACGGGTTGGTGGTGACGCCCACCACGTGCTGCTGATCGAGCAGTTCGGCGAGGTTGCCGGACGTGATCCGCTTGCGCGAGAGGTCGTCGAGCCAGATCGCGACGCCTTCGTCGGAGAGGCGCTTGAGTGCGTCTGTCATGAGAGTTGCATCTCCTACTGTTCGTATAAAGGCGTCAGCGCGCCGAAGCCGCCAGAGATTCCCGTGCTGCCGCGGCCACCGCGTCCGCGGTGAAGCCGAACTCGCGGAAGAGGACCTTGCCGTCGGCCGAAGCGCCGAAGTGCTCCAGCGAGACGATGCGTCCGGCCTCGCCCACGAAGCGGTGCCAGGTGAGCCCGATACCGGCCTCGACCGCCACCCGCGCCTTCACGGCGGGCGGCAGAACGCTGTCCTTGTACTCCTGGTCCTGCTCCTCGAACCACTCGACCGACGGCATCGAGACCACCCGGGTGGGGATACCGGCGAACTGAAGCCGCTCACGCGCCTCGACGGCCAGCTGCACCTCGGAGCCGGTGCCGATCAGCACGACCCGGGGAGCGCCGCCCTCGGCCTCGAACAGGACGTAACCGCCCTTGGCCGCATCGTCGTTGGCCTCGTACGTCGGCACGCCCTGGCGGGTCAGCGCCAGACCGTGCGGAGCGCCCTTGGCGTGTCGCTTGAGGATCTCGCGCCAGGCGATCGCCGTCTCGTTGGCGTCGGCGGGGCGGACGATGTTCAGACCCGGGATGGCCCGCAGCGCGGAAAGGTGCTCGACCGGCTGATGGGTCGGACCGTCCTCGCCGAGACCGATCGAGTCATGCGTCCAGACATAGGTGACCGGCACCCGCATCAGCGCGGCGAGCCGGACGGCCGGGCGCATGTAGTCGGAGAACACCAGGAAAGTGCCGCCGTAGATACGGGTGTTGCCGTGCAGCGCGATGCCGTTCATGGTCGAGCCCATGGCGTGCTCGCGGATGCCGTAGTGCACCGTGCGGCCGTACGGGTCGGCCTCCGGCAGGGGGTTGCCCACCGGGAGGAACGACGACGTCTTGTCGATGGTGGTGTTGTTCGAACCCGCGAGGTCGGCCGAGCCGCCCCACAGTTCGGGGATGACCTCACCGAGCGCCTGGAGCACCTTGCCGGACGCGGCACGCGTCGCGAGGGACTTGCCGGTCTCGAAGGCGGGCAGCTTCTCCTCCCAGCCCGCGGGCAGTTCGCCGGCCCTGACCCGGTCGAACGTCGCCGCGCGCTCCGGGTTGGCGGTACGCCAGGCGGCGAAGGTCTTCTCCCACTCGGTACGCGCCTCACGGCCGCGGTCGAGCGCCTCGCGGGTGTGCGCGAGCACGTCGGTGGAGACCTCGAAGGACTTCTCCGGGTCGAAACCGAGCACCTTCTTGGTGGCGGCGACCTCTTCCTCGCCGAGCGCGGAGCCGTGCGCCGCCTCGGTGTTCTGCGCGTGCGGGGCGGGCCACGCGATGATCGAGCGGGCCGCGATGAACGAGGGACGCCCGGTCTCCGCCCGCGCCGCCTTCAGAGCCTCGTACAGACCCTCCGGGTCGAGGTCGCCGTTGGGCAGCTGCTCGACGCGCTGCACATGCCAGCCGTACGCCTCGTACCGCTTGAGGGTGTCCTCGGAGACCGCGGTCTCGGTGTCACCCTCGATGGAGATGTGGTTGTCGTCCCAGAGCAGGACCAGATTGCCCAGCTTCTGGTGGCCGGCCAGCGAGGACGCCTCGGCCGAGATGCCCTCCTGGAGGCAGCCGTCACCGGCGATCGCGAAGATGGTGTGGTCGAACGGGGAGGTGCCGGGCGCGGCCTCCGGGTCGTACAGACCGCGCTCGTACCGGGCGGCCATCGCCATGCCCACCGCGTTCGCGACACCCTGCCCGAGCGGGCCGGTGGTGGTCTCCACGCCGACGGTGTGCCCGTACTCAGGGTGGCCCGGGGTCTTCGAACCCCACGTACGGAAGGACTCCAGGTCTTCGAGTTCCACTCCGTATCCGGCCAGGTAGAGCTGGATGTAGAGGGTCAGTGACGAGTGGCCCGCCGAGAGGATGAACCTGTCTCGGCCGGTCCACTGCGCGTCGGCGGGATCGTGCCGCATGAGCTTCTGGAAGAGCACATACGCGGCGGGGGCCAGGCTCATGGCCGTACCCGGATGGCCGTTGCCGACCTTCTGTACGGAATCCATGGCCAGGACGCGGGCGGTGTCGACTGCCCGGCGGTCCGATTCGGTCCACTCGAGGTCTGTGGTGGTCGGCTTGGTGCTCACCCTGAGTCAGGGCTCCTCTCCACATGATCGAATTCCGGTGTCTGAGGGCGCACCGGTTCGCTGTCGAGCCTACCCGCAGCGACAGTCAACTTTCCGAGCGTGCTTCCAGGGTGCGGTGCGCCCGGAGAGTTCGCCTCCCGGCGGTTCCGAGTTCACGTTCCGGCAGTTCGTATGGGCCGTTCCGGGACGGTGTTCCACACGGTTTCGCACGACGGACCCCCGCGAAGATCGCGTATGGGCCACGTCTAGAGTGACGTGGTACGAGCAAGCCTTTACCGGGCCTTCACGCCCGGGGTTTGCTGGGATTTCTCTGTCAGGGGTGTGTGTGACGGCCGTCGAGTCCCGACCCGCAGGGGTCGCCTTGACTCCGAGCTCGGGCGGCAACCGGCCGCTCGGCGCCCGCGTCAAGGCATTCGTGCTGCTGACCAAGCCGCGGATCATCGAGTTGCTGCTGATCACCACCATTCCGGTGATGTTCCTGGCCGCGCAAGGTGTGCCGGATCTGTGGCTGGTGGTCACTACCTGTGTCGGCGGCTATCTCTCCGCCGGTGGCGCCAACGCGCTGAACATGTACATCGACCGCGACATCGACGCCCTGATGGACCGTACGTCGCAGCGTCCCCTGGTCACCGGCATGGTCTCGCCGCGTGAGGGGCTGGTGTTCGGTCTGACGCTGGCCGCCGTCTCGACCCTCTGGTTCGGACTTCTCGTCAACTGGCTGTCCGCGGGCCTCGCCCTGGGCGCACTGCTCTTCTACGTCATCGTCTACACGATGATCCTCAAGCGCCGTACCTCGCAGAACATCGTCTGGGGCGGTATCGCGGGCTGCATGCCGGTGCTGATCGGCTGGTCGTCGGTCACCGATTCGGTGTCCTGGGCCGCCGTCATCCTCTTCCTCGTCATGTTCTTCTGGACGCCGCCGCACTACTGGCCGCTCTCCATGAAGGTGAAGGACGACTACGCGCGCGTGGGCGTCCCGATGCTCCCGGTCGTCGCGACCAACCAGGTCGTGGCCCGTCAGATCGTCCTCTACAGCTGGGTGATGGTCGCGGTCTCGCTGCTGCTGACCCCCCTGGGGTACACCGGCTGGTTCTATACGACGGTCGCGCTGGTGGCCGGCGGCTACTGGCTCTGGGAGGCGCACGGACTCCAGTCGCGCGCCAAGGCCGGCGAGACGGGCGCCAAGCTCAAGGAGATGCGGCTGTTCCACTGGTCCATCACCTATGTGTCGCTGCTCTTCGTGGCCGTGGCCGTGGATCCCTTCCTGCGCTGATCCCTTCCTGCGCTGATCCTTTCCCGCGCTGAGGCGCCCTTCGCTCCACCGGCGTGATCCACCGACGGGTGGGGCGCGTGGTCAAGGCCACGCGCCCCACCCGTCGTCGGTTGATCTACCCGTGGGTAGCATCCCGTTCATGGCAGAGACCCAGCAGACAGAGCGGAACGACGAGGCCGACGAGGCCAGGGCCCTGGCCCGGCGGGAGGCGCGCGACGAGCGCCGGGCCGCCCGGCTGGCGAAGCGGATCCGCGCCTTCGCCGGACGGCACGGCGGCGCCGAGGGGCAGCTCGCGTATCTCGGGCAGGGCGGCACGCGCATCGTGCTGGTCGGCGAGGACGGCGGCTGGGGCGATCTCGTCGCTCCCTCGCACGCCATCGCGAGCAGCGCCGCCGAGAAGGCGGGGCTGACACTGCACGAGTCCTTCGACGGTGAGTTCGCCGCCAAGGTGCGCACAGGACCGTACGAATGGAAGCGGATGGCCGGACTCCAGCTCGGTGGCCGCGAAGCCTGAGAGCCTGGGGCCCAGATCCAGCGCCCCTCCCGGCAGGCGCCACCCGGGCGCGAGTTACCCGTTAGGACAGTAGGAGTACGGTCCACGACGGGAAACCCGATGATCGAAACAGCGTCCCTGGTGGACCAGTACTGCCACGGCGTGCTCCCTACGGAACTGGGCCTCGCCACCTTCGAGGCCCAGCCCGGGGCCGCCCGAGCCGCATGTGGTGGGCGCCCAGGTGTTCCGGGAGGCGCTGGAGCGGGTCCTCGGCGGCTGGGTGGGCGACGGCGCGTGGGCGCTACGGGACGCCCAGCGCGTCGCCCGGATGATCGCGGCCGGCAACGCCCACCGGCTCTAGGGACTGCCGGCCTCTCCTCTAGGGACTGCCGGCCTCTCAGGGCCTCTCAGACCGCTGACAGTGTGGGGTCCGACTGCGCGGGGATCTCCGGCGCCGTCCGCGGCCGCTCGCGCAGGCTCACCGCCACCCGCAGTACGGCGATCCACAGCAGGCTGGAGCCCAACATATGGGCGCCGACCAGGACTTCGGGGAGGTCGGTGAAGAACTGCACATAGCCGATGCCGCCCTGCGCGAGCAGCACCAGCAGCAGTTCGCGGGCGCGTGCCCGGGTGTCGGCCGGGGCGTCCACCACCCGCAGCACCAGCCACATCGCCACCGCCAGTGCGCAGACGATCCAGGCGAACACCGCGTGCACATGGGCGGCGGTGGCCCAGTCGAACGGCATCCGGGGCACGTCGCTGCTGTCGCCGGCGTGCGGGCCCGAGCCCGTCACCGCCGTACCCGCCGCGATCAGCACCACAGCGGCGCCCACCAGCGCCCAGGACAGCTTGCGCACCGGGCGCGGGACGCGCGGCCGGGGGGTGCCGTCGCCCTCGCGGGTACGCAGCCAGGTCAGCGTGGTGACGGTGAGCAGGATGTTGGCGAGGAGGAAATGCCCCGCGACGGTCCACGGGTTGAGGTCCATCCACACCGTGATCCCGCCGACCACGCCGTTGCCCATCACGATCCAGAACTGCGACCAGGCGAGCCGGGTCAGCCCGGGCCGCCCCGGCTTGGAGGAGCGCGCGGCGATGATCGTCCAGCCGACCGCCGCGCACAGCACATAGGTCAGCATGCGGTTGCCGAACTCGATCGCGCCGTGCAGCCCTTGCTCGGGTGTGGCGAAGAGACTGTCGTCCGTGCACTTCGGCCAGGTGTCGCAGCCGAGGCCCGAACCGGTCAGCCGGACAGCGCCGCCGGTGACGATGATGACGACGTTCATCAGGACGGCGGTGAGCGCGGCGCGCTGGAGCGTACGGGGTGAAGGCGTCCAGCGCTGGGCGATATACGCGAGGGGGGTCAACACGGCAACCATCGTAGGCCGGAGCTTGTGCAGCTTTTCACGAGGGGTACGTATGCCGCGTCCGGGCGGTTCCGGCCGGCAGCCGCCCTACTCCCAGCGGAAGAACGCGCCCGCCGCGCCGAGGCCGAGCGCGGCCCAGACGGCGAGTATCCCGAGGTCGCCCCACGGCAGCGCGGCGCCGTGCTGAAGCACCTCGCGCAGCCCGTCGGAGAGCGCCGATATCGGCAGCAGCCCGAGCACCGAGCGCGCCGCGTCCGGGAACTCGTCCAGCGGCACGATCACCCCGCCGCCCACCAGGAGCAGCAGAAAGACCAGATTCGCGGCGGCCAGCGTCGCCTCGGCCCGCAGCGTGCCGGCCATCAGCAGCCCGAGCCCGGAGAACGCGGCCGTGCCCAGCACGAGCAGCGGCAGAACGGCGAACGGGCTGCCCTCCGGGGACCAGCCGAGCGCGAACGCGATCACGGTCAGCAGCACGATCTGGAGCACTTCGGTGACCAGCACGGAGAGCGTTTTGGCGGTCATCAGCGCCCAGCGCGGCAGCGGGGACACCGCGAGCCGCTTGAGCACCCCGTAGCGCCGCTCGAAACCGGTGGCGATGGCCTGGCCGGTGAACGCCGTGGACATCACGGCCAGCGCGAGCACGCCCGGGGCCAGGAAGTCCACCGCCTTGTCCGCGCCCGTGTCGATGATGTCGACCGTCGAGAAGAGCACCAGCAGGAGCGACGGGATGATCACGGTCAGCAGCAGCTGCTCGCCGTTGCGCAGCAGCAGTTTTGTCTCGAACGCCGTCTGTGCCGCGATCATGCGCGCCAGCGGGGCCGCGCCGGGCGCCGGAGCGTAGGTGCCGGTGCCGCGCGCACCGGTGCCGCGCGAACTCGTACCGCTCGTACCCGTACCGCTCGTGCTGGTGCTCATGAACGCAGCTCCTTGCCGGTCAGTTCGAGGAAGACGTCCTCCAGCGTGTGCCGCTCCACGGAGATCCCGTCCGCCATCACGCCGTGCTGCGCGCACCAGGAGGCCACCGTCGCGAGAAGCTGCGGATCGACTCCGCCGGTGATGCGGTACACCCCCGAGGACAGCTCGTCGGCGGTGGTGCCGTCCGGCAGCGCCTTCAGCAGGGAGCCGAGGTCGAGCCCGGGGCGCCCGGTGAAGCGGAGGGTGTTCTCCGCGCCGCCGCGGCACAGCTCCTCGGGGCTGCCCTGGGCGATGACCCGGCCCGCGTCGATGATCACCACATCGTCGGCCAGCTCCTCGGCCTCGTCCATGAAGTGCGTGGTGAGCACCACTCCCACCCCGTCGGAGCGCAGCTCGCGTACGAGATCCCAGGTGGAGCGGCGGGCCTGCGGGTCCAGACCGGCGGTCGGCTCGTCCAGGAAGACCAGCTCGGGGCGGCCGACGACGGCCAGGGCCAGCGCGAGCCGCTGCTGCTGGCCGCCGGAGAGCCGCCGGTAGGTGGTTCGGCCGCAGCCGCCGAGGCCGAGCCGTTCGATCAGCGCGTCCACATCGAGCGGGCGGGCGTGCAGCCGGGCCATGTGGCGGAGCATTTCGTCGGCGCGCGCACCGGAGTACACGCCGCCGGACTGGAGCATCACGCCGAGGCGCGGGCGCAGCCGGGCGGCGTCCGCGACGGGGTCCAGACCCAGGACGCGTACGGTCCCGGCGTCCGGTGCGCGGTATCCCTCGCAGATCTCGACCGTGGTGGTCTTGCCCGCTCCGTTGGGGCCGAGGACGGCGGTGACCGTACCGGCGCGGACCGTGAGATCGAGGCCGTCCACCGCGGTCTTGGCCCCGTACCGCTTGACCAGGCCCCGTACCTCGACGACCGGCTCTCCGGAGGTCCGGCCCGCGGCGGAGCCGCTTTCGGGCAGACGGTCACCCGGGAAGTCGCTGTACATGCCGGGAAGTCTAGGCAGGCGGGAGGTGCCTCAATCCCGCGGGGGCGAAACGGCGGTTCCACGCCAACCGGAGGCCTGGCTAGCGGCGGGTGCGGTCCTTGCGGAGGCGAACCGAGCCCCGAGAAATGGGGGCCGACGGCGTTCCTTAGGTAACCCTAAGTGATGAAGCGCACCGGAAGTCGCCTTCCACCTCGGTTGTCAGGGCCGGATGAATTACGCAACAATGGCGTTGTGAAATACGTTGGCGAGGCTTCCCAGGAAGAACTCGCGACCGGCGAGCACTCCACTCGCAACCGGGTCGCGCGCTCCATCCTGGACCACGGCCCGTCCACCGTCTCCGATCTCGCGGGACGCCTCGGGCTCACTCAGGCGGCTGTCCGCCGTCATCTTGACGCACTGGCCGCCGACTCCGTGGTGGAGCCCCGTGACCAGCGGGTCTACGGCTCGCGCGGGCGCGGCAGGCCGGCCAAGGTGTTCGCCCTGACGGACTGCGGCCGGGACGCCTTCGACCAGTCCTACGACCAGCTCGCCGCCGACGCCCTGCGTTGGATCGCCGCCGCCGCCGGCGGTGGTGAGCGGGGTGAGGCGGCCGTCGCCGCCTTCGCCCGCGCCCGTATCGCCGGCCAGTCCGAGAGCTACCGGCAGGCGGTCGAGGCCGCCGAGCCGGAGAAGCGCACGGAGGCTCTTGCCGAGGCGCTGAGCACCGACGGGTACGCTGCTACGGCGCGTAGCGCGCCGAACCGGCAGGGCGAGCAGCTGTGCCAGCACCACTGCCCGGTCGCGCACGTCGCCGAGCAGTTCCCCCAGCTGTGCGAGGCGGAGACGGAATTCTTCTCCCAGCTGCTCGGGACCCATGTGCAGCGGCTGGCCACCATCGCCCATGGCGACGGGGTCTGCACGACCTTCATTCCCCGCGCCACCTCACACCCACAGACCACCCATCACGCTTCTGAAAGCACAGCCGGGAGGAACCCCGCATGACGCTCCCCACGGAGACTGCCCACCCTGAGCTTGAGGGCCTGGGCACGTACGAATTCGGCTGGGCCGACTCCGACGCCGCAGGCGCCGCCGCCAAGCGCGGGCTGTCCGAGGCTGTCGTCCGCGACATCTCGGAGAAGAAGAACGAGCCGGAGTGGATGCTGAAGCTGCGGCTCAAGGGTCTGCGCCTGTTCGACAAGAAGCCCATGCCCAACTGGGGCTCGGACCTGTCGGGTATCGACTTCGACAACATCAAGTACTTCGTGCGCTCCACCGAGAAGCAGGCCGCTTCCTGGGAGGAACTGCCGGAGGACATCAAGAACACGTACGACAAGCTCGGCATCCCGGAGGCGGAGAAGCAGCGCCTCGTCGCCGGTGTCGCCGCCCAGTACGAGTCCGAGGTCGTCTACCACCAGATCCGTGAGGACCTGGAGGAGCAGGGCGTCATCTTCCTGGACACGGACACCGCGCTGAAGGAGCACCCGGAGCTCTTCCAGGAGTACTTCGGCACGGTCATCCCGGTCGGCGACAACAAGTTCGCCTCGCTGAACTCGGCCGTGTGGTCCGGCGGATCGTTCATCTACGTGCCGAAGGGCGTGCAGGTCGACATCCCGCTCCAGGCCTACTTCCGTATCAACACGGAGAACATGGGCCAGTTCGAGCGGACGCTGATCATCGTCGACGAGGACGCCTACGTCCACTACGTCGAGGGCTGCACCGCTCCGATCTACTCCTCGGACTCGCTGCACAGCGCCGTGGTCGAGATCATCGTCAAGAAGGGCGGCCGCTGCCGCTACACGACGATCCAGAACTGGTCGAACAACGTCTACAACCTGGTCACCAAGCGCGCCGTGGCCTACGAGGGCGCGACCATGGAGTGGGTCGACGGCAACATCGGCTCCAAGGTCACCATGAAGTACCCGGCCGTCTACCTGATGGGCGAGCACGCCAAGGGCGAGACCCTGTCCATCGCCTTCGCGGGCGAGGGACAGCACCAGGACGCCGGCGCCAAGATGGTTCACATGGCCCCGCACACCTCGTCGAACATCGTCTCCAAGTCGGTGGCGCGCGGTGGCGGCCGTACCTCGTACCGCGGTCTGATCGAGATCGGCGAGGGCGCCGAGGGCTCCAAGTCCAATGTGCTCTGTGACGCGCTGCTGGTGGACACCATCTCGCGCTCCGACACCTACCCGTACGTGGACGTCCGCGAGGACGACGTGTCCATGGGACACGAGGCGACCGTCTCCAAGGTCTCCGAGGACCAGCTCTTCTATCTGATGAGCCGCGGCCTCTCCGAGTTCGAGGCCATGGCCATGATCGTCCGCGGCTTCGTGGAGCCGATCGCCAAGGAGCTGCCCATGGAGTACGCGCTGGAGCTCAACCGGCTGATCGAGCTGCAGATGGAGGGCTCCGTCGGCTGACCGCCGCCCCGCCCCCGCCCGACCAGCAGCGCCCGTAATCCCTTACGCAGAGGCAGAGAGAGAGCACGACGACAGCCATGGCTGAGGCTCAGAACATTCCGGCGGGTTCCACCACCGCCGGTTCGATCGCGGTGGCCGCCGAGTCGACCGTCGCCACGCGCATGAGCGCGCCCCCCTCCTACGACGTGGCGGACTTCCCCGTCCCGCACGGCCGCGAGGAGGAGTGGCGGTTCACGCCGCTGGAACGGCTGCGTGGTCTGCACGACGGCACCGCCGTCGCGCAGGACGGCGGCGTCACGGTCGAGGTGACCGCCCCCGAGGGCGTCATCGTCGAGACCGTCGGCCGTGACGACGCGCGGATCGGCAAGGCCGGTATCCCGGTGGACCGGGTCGCCGCCCAGGCGTACTCCTCGTTCGAGAAGGCCTCGGTCGTCTCGGTGCCCAAGGAGACCGTGCTGAGCGAGCCGGTCCGGATCGCCGTCCACGGCGAGGGCGGGGTCTCGTACGGTCACCAGATCATCGAGCTGGGAGCCTTCGCGGAGGCGGTCGTGGTCATCGACCACACCGGCGACGGAGTGCTCGCCGCCAATGTCGACTACCTCATCGGGGACGGCGCCAAGCTGACCGTCGTCTCCGTACAGGACTGGGACGACAAGGCCGTCCATGTCGCCCAGCACAACGCGCTGGTCGGCCGCGACGCCTCGTTCAAGTCGGTCGTGGTCACCCTCGGCGGGGATCTCGTACGGCTCCAGCCGCGTGTGCGGTACGCGGGCACCGGTGGCGAGGCGGAGCTGTTCGGCCTCTACTTCACCGACCGCGGCCAGCACCAGGAGCACCGCCTCCTCGTCGACCACAACACCCCGCACTGCAAGTCCAACGCGGCCTACAAGGGCGCGCTCCAGGGCGCGGACGCGCACGCCGTATGGATCGGTGACGTACTGATCCGCGCCGCGGCCGAGGGCACCGACACCTATGAGATGAACCGGAACCTGGTCCTCACGGACGGCGCCCGGGTCGACTCGGTGCCGAACCTGGAGATCGAGACCGGCGAGATCGCCGGTGCCGGGCACGCCTCCGCCACCGGCCGGTTCGACGACGAGCAGCTTTTCTACCTGATGGCCCGCGGTATCCCGGAGACCGAGGCCCGCCGGCTGGTGGTCCGCGGCTTCTTCGCCGAGCTGGTCCAGAAGATCGGCCTGCCGGATGTCGAGGAACGTCTGATGGCCTCGATCGAGGCGGAGCTGGAGGCATCGGTCTGATGGCCTTCGTCCGAGTCTGTGGGCTGGGCGAGCTGGAGGAGGACACCCCGAAGAGGGTGGAACTCGACGGCACGCCCGTCTCCCTCGTCCGTACCGAGGGCGAGGTGTTCGCGATCAACGACATCTGCTCGCACGCGAACGTCTCGCTCTCGGAGGGCGAGGTCGAGGACTGCATGATCGAATGCTGGTTGCACGGCTCCAGCTTCGACCTCCGTACCGGAAAGCCGTCCGGCCTGCCCGCGACGCGCCCCGTCCCCGTATACCCCGTAAAGATCGAAGGGGACGATGTGCTCGTCTCCGTCACCCAGGAGTCCTGAGTCACCCATGGCAACGCTTGAAATCCACGACCTGCACGTCTCCGTCGAGGCCGAGAACGGCCCCCGCGAGATCCTCAAGGGCGTCGACCTGACCGTCAAGCAGGGCGAGACGCACGCCATCATGGGCCCCAACGGCTCCGGCAAGTCGACCCTCGCGTACTCCCTCGCGGGCCACCCCAAGTACACGATCACCGGTGGCACCGTGACCCTGGACGGCGAGGACGTCCTGGAGATGACCGTCGACGAGCGCGCCCGCGCCGGCCTCTTCCTCGCCATGCAGTACCCCGTCGAGGTCCCCGGTGTCTCGGTCTCCAACTTCCTGCGCACCTCCGCCACCGCCGTGCGCGGCGAGGCCCCCAAGCTGCGTACCTGGGTGAAGGAGGTCCGGGAGACCATGGAGCGTCTTCAGATGGACCCCGCCTTCGCCGAGCGCAACCTGAACGAGGGCTTCTCCGGCGGCGAGAAGAAGCGGCACGAGATCCTTCAGCTCGAACTGCTCAAGCCCAAGATCGCGATCCTCGACGAGACCGACTCCGGTCTCGACGTCGACGCGCTGCGTGTCGTCTCCGAGGGCGTCAACCGCGTCCGCGAGAGCGGCGAGGTCGGCACCCTGCTGATCACGCACTACACGCGGATTCTCCGCTACATCAAGCCCGACTTCGTGCATGTCTTCGCGCAGGGCCGGATCGCCGAGTCCGGCGGTGCCGAGCTGGCCGACAAGCTGGAGAACGAGGGCTACGAGGCATATGCGAAGGGCGGCCCCGTGAGCGGAGTGAACTCGGAGGAGGATGTCGCGTGACACATCTGCCGGGCCTTCTCACAGCATCGAATCGGCTGCTCGACGAGGCGATCCGTAAGGATTTCCCGATCCTCGACCGGGTGATCCACGACGGCAAGAAGCTCGTGTACCTGGACTCCGCGGCGACCTCGCAGAAGCCGCGCCAGGTCCTCGACGCGCTCAACGAGTACTACGAGCGGCACAACGCGAATGTCCACCGCGGCGTGTACACCATCGCCGAGGAGGCCACGGCGCTGTACGAGGGCGCCCGCGACAAGGTCGCCGCTTTCATCAACGCGCCGAGCCGCGACGAGGTGATCTTCACCAAGAACGCCTCCGAGTCGCTCAACCTCGTGGCGAACATGCTCGGCTGGGCCGACGAGCCCTACCGGGTGGACCACGAGACCGAGATCGTCATCACGGAGATGGAGCACCACTCCAACATCGTGCCGTGGCAGCTGCTTTCGCAGCGTACGGGCGCGAAGCTGAAGTGGTTCGGCATCACCGACGAGGGCCGGCTCGACCTGTCCAACATCGACGAGATCATCACGGAGAAGACGAAGATCGTCTCCTTCGTGCTGGTCTCCAACATCCTGGGCACCCAGAACCCGGTCGAGAAGATCATCCGGCGTGCGCAGGAGGTCGGCGCGCTGGTCTGCGTCGACGCCTCGCAGGCCGCCCCGCACCAGGTGCTCGACGTACAGGCGCTCCAGGCCGACTTCGTCGCCTTCACCGGTCACAAGATGGTCGGCCCGACCGGGATCGGCGTTCTCTGGGGCCGCCAGGAGCTGCTGGAGGACCTGCCGCCGTTCCTGGGCGGCGGCGAGATGATCGAGACGGTGTCGATGCACTCGTCGACGTACGCCCCGGCGCCGCACAAGTTCGAGGCGGGTACGCCCCCGATCGCCCAGGCCGTCGGCCTCGGCGCGGCCGTGGACTATCTCACCGCGATCGGCATGGACAAGATCGCCGCGCATGAGCACGCCATCACCGAGTACGCGGTGAAGCGGCTGCTGGAGGTCCCCGGCCTGCGGATCATCGGCCCGGATACGGCCGAGGACCGCGGCGCCACGATCTCCTTCACGCTCGGCGACATCCACCCCCACGATGTGGGCCAGGTCCTCGACGAGCAGGGCATCGCGGTCCGGGTCGGCCACCACTGCGCGCGGCCGGTCTGCCTGCGGTACGGAATTCCCGCGACCACGCGAGCGTCTTTCTATCTGTACTCCACTCCGGCCGAGGTCGACGCTCTGGCCGAAGGGCTTGAGCACGTCCGTAACTTCTTCGGATGAGGACCTGAGGGGCAGGGCAGTTCGTGAAGCTGGATTCGATGTACCAGGACGTCATCCTGGACCACTACAAGCACCCGCACGGGCGCGGTCTGCGGGACGGCGATGCCGAGGTGCACCACGTCAATCCGACGTGCGGTGACGAGATCACGCTGCGTGTGCGGTACGAGGGTTCGCGGATCGCGGATGTGTCGTACGAGGGCCAGGGCTGCTCGATCAGCCAGGCCAGCGCGTCCGTACTGAACGACCTCCTGGTCGGCAAGGAGCTGGCCGAGGCGCAGAAGATCCAGGGCACCTTCCTGGAGCTGATGCAGTCGAAGGGGCAGCTCGAACCCGACGACGCGATGGAAGAGGTGCTGGAGGACGCGGTCGCGTTCGCCGGCGTCTCGAAGTACCCCGCCCGCGTGAAGTGCGCGCTGCTGAGCTGGATGGCGTGGAAGGACGCGACGGCCCAGGCCCTGGGCGACAGCGCGACGAAGGAGACGGCATGAGCGAGAACGAGACCCTGACGATCAAGCCGGCCTCGGAGGACGAGGTCCGCGAGGCGCTGTACGACGTCGTCGACCCCGAACTGGGCATCGATGTCGTCAACCTCGGTCTGATCTACGGCATCCATATCGACGATTCCAATATCGCCACCCTGGACATGACCCTGACGTCGGCGGCGTGTCCGCTGACCGATGTGATCGAGGACCAGGCGAAGGCGGCGACGGACGGCATCGTCAACGAACTCAAGATCAACTGGGTCTGGATGCCGCCGTGGGGCCCGGACAAGATCACCGACGACGGTCGCGAGCAGCTGCGCGCGCTGGGCTTCAACGTCTGAGCGTCGGACCGCACGGGAGGGCCCCATGATCCGGCCGGGATCGTGGGGCCCTCCCGCATGTCCTGGGCCCTGTCTGACAAATCCCGCCTGGCTCGCGGGCGGACGGCGCTATTTGTCAGACAGGGCCTAGTGGGGCGCTGTTCGGGCGGCTTCGGCCAAGGTGGGGGCCAGGTTCTCGGTGCGGATGCGCCGGTCGACATAGAGCAGGTTCAGCACCAGCTGGGGGAAGATCGTCGTGATGAACTGCGTGATCAGCAGGGCGACCAGGAACAGCACCAGATAGCCGCCCACGGCCACGAGGATCTGTCCGGCGGTCGGGTCACCGCCGAGCGTGGACGGGGTCAGCAGGTTGCCGAAGACGGTCAGCGCGTTGATCAGCTGCTGGATGACGACACCGGCGATGGACGCCATGGCGAAGGCCAGCAGTGAGATGCCGCAGATCCGCCACCAGGCACCGCGTACCAGGTCGGCCGAGCGGCGCAGGGACGCGAGCGGGCCGCGGGACTCGATGACGGCGATCGCCGGGGCCAGGCTGAGGCGGACCCAGAGCCAGGCCGCCAGCGGGGTGAACACCAAAGCGCCCAGGAAGCCCAGCGGGATCAGCCAGATGAGCCGCGCGGGGGAGCCGTCCGTGGTGATGTAGGTGATCAGCGTGGTGATGAAGCCCACGAGGAGCAGCGCCCCCGGCAGGACGGCGATCAGCCCGCTGAGGACGACGGCGCCCAGGACCGAGGGGAACCGGGTGAGGGCCCGGCGCCAGACCGCGCCGAAGGTGGTCGGGCGGCCCAGGACGGCGCTCTGGACGACCGAGGGGCAGGCGGCCTGGACGAACGCGTTGGCGGTCAGCAGCACCACCATGCCGAAGAGCCAGACACAGCCGAACGCGATCAGCGGCGGCCGTACCTCGGCCCAGGACGGATCCACGCCGTGCGGTGTGTCGATGACCGCGCGCAGCCGGTCGCCGACGGTGGCGTAGGCGACGGTGAGCGCGATCGCGACGGCCGCCGTCGCCGCGCCGTACACCGCGGCGGCCAGCCCGAACAGCTGCTTCCAGTACCGGCCCATCGTGGCGAACGCGCCGTTGAGTATCTCGCCGAGACCGAGCGGACCGAGGGGTATCACCCCGGGCCTGGGGGGTGC
Source organism: Streptomyces sp. NPDC056835 (assembly GCF_042789485.1). Classification (NCBI taxonomy): domain Bacteria; kingdom Bacillati; phylum Actinomycetota; class Actinomycetes; order Kitasatosporales; family Streptomycetaceae; genus Streptomyces; species Streptomyces sp. NPDC056835. The sequence continues at coordinate 6,958 of NZ_JBHUBB010000060.1, read as the reverse complement.
GGGGGGAGGTGTCCAGCCGCCCCAGCCGTAGGGACCGCTTCCGTACGGCCCGCCCGGATTGCTCGGCCCGTTCCCGTACGGCCCGCCCGGACCGCTTCCGTGCCCGCCACCGCCGCCCCACCCCGTCGTGCCGTGCGCCACCGCTCTGCTCCGCTCCCCGCCGCTCCGATCCGGACGGCACACCGTAACCGGTGGGGGTGAGGGGAAGGTGTGTACGCCTGTACGTATCGATGTGTACTCTCGTACGCATGGGATACGGACTACTGGCCGCGGCGATCGCGGCGGAGGTGGCCGCCACGTCGGCCATGAAGTACAGCGAGGGCTTCACCCGGCTGTGGCCGTCGCTGGCGACCGTGGTGGGCTATGTCATCGCCTTCGCCCTGCTCGCGCAGACCCTCAAGACCATCTCCATCGGTACCGCCTACGCGATCTGGGCCGGGGTCGGCACAGCGGCCATCGCCGCCATCGGCGTGATCTTCATGAACGAGGCGATGGCGCCGGCGAAGCTGCTCGGCATCGCCCTCGTGATCGCGGGCGTCGTCGTGCTCAACCTCGGAGGAGCCCACTGATGACCCGTCGTTACGACCCCGAACGGCGCCAGCGGATCATCGACGCCGCGATCCGGGTGGTCGGGCGCGGCGGTATCGCCGGACTGAGCCACCGCACCGTCGCCGCCGAGGCCGATGTGCCGCTCGGCTCCACCACGTACCACTTCGCCTCGCTCGACGAACTGCTGATCGCCGCGCTGCGGCAGACCAACGACAGTTTCGCGGCGGCCGTGCGGGAGAGCGGCGCCCTCGCGGATCCCGGCTGCGACATCGCCGGTGAGCTGGCCCGGATCACGGGGGAGTGGCTGGCCGGGGACCGTACCGGCGTGGAGCTGGAGTACGAGCTGTATCTCGCGGCGCTGCGGCGGCCCGCGCTGCGCCCGGTCGCCGGGGAGTGGTGCGCCGCGCTCGCGGACGAGGTGACCAGGCGCACCGATCCCGTCACCGCGCGGGCGGTGGTCGCGCTGCTGGACGGGGTCTGCCTTCAGGTGCTGCTCACGGACGCGGTGTACGACGTCGAGCACACCCGCGAGATGCTGACACGACTGATCCCGGCGGCAGGTCCTGATTCCGGCGGCAGGCCTTGATCCCGGCGGGGGCCCGACCGCGTGAGCGTCCCGCCCGTCGCACCTGTCCCGCCCGTCGCGCCCCGTCCCGGTCTGATCTGTACAGGTGGCGATGCGCCCGTCACCTGAGACCGGTTCGCCCGTGCCCCGCGGGACCGTTAAGTTCGGAGCATGACCGACACGTCTTCCTCCAGTTCCCCCCGCACCACCGGCGCCGTCGCCGCCGGCCTCGCCACCCTCACCGAGGACGGCACCGTCCTCGACACCTGGTTCCCCGCCCCCGCGCTCTCCGCCGAGCCCGGACCGGCCGGCACCGAGCGGCTGACCGCCGAGCGCGCCGTGGAACTGCTCGGAGAAGGCGCGGCCAAAGCGATCGGTCCCGACGCCCGCCGCGGGGTCGAGATCGTCGCCGTCCGTACGGTCATCACCTCGCTCGACGACAAGCCGCTGGACACGCACGACGTGTATCTGCGGCTGCATCTGCTCAGCCACCGGCTGGTCCGGCCGCACGGCCAGAGCCTGGACGGCGTCTTCGGTCTGCTCGCCAATGTCGCCTGGACGTCGCTCGGCCCGGTCGCCGTCGACACGCTGGAGACGGTACGGCTCAACGCCCGCGCCGAGGGGCTGCACCTTCAGGTGACCTCGGTCGACAAGTTCCCGCGGATGACCGACTACGTCGCCCCCAAGGGGGTCAGGATCGCCGACGCGGACCGCGTACGGCTCGGCGCGCACCTCGCCGAGGGCACCACCGTGATGCACGAGGGCTTCGTCAACTTCAACGCGGGCACCCTCGGCACCTCCATGGTCGAGGGCCGGATCTCGGCGGGCGTCGTCATCGGTGACGGCTCGGACATCGGCGGCGGCGCCTCCACCATGGGCACGCTCTCCGGCGGCGGCAAGGAGCGCATCGTCATCGGTGAGCGCTGCCTGATCGGTGCCGAGGCGGGCATCGGGATCGCGCTGGGCGACGAGTGCGTCGTCGAGGCGGGGCTCTATGTCACGGCCGGTACGCGCGTCACGCTGCCCGACGGCCAGATCGTCAAGGCCCGTGAGCTGTCCGGTGCGAGCAATATCCTCTTCCGCCGCAACTCGGTGACCGGCGCCGTCGAGGCCCGCCCGAACAACGCGGTCTGGGACGGTCTCAACGACGTGCTCCACAGCCACAACTGACCTGGCCGGTCCCACGGCAGGTACCCGCTGATCACAGCGGCGCGGCGGCGGATCCGACGAGCTCTCCGTACGCCTTCAGCAGCCCGTCGGCCGTCTCCCGGCCGGCGGGCCGCAGCGGTTCACGCACCGGTCCCGCCGGCCGGCCGAGCACGCCCAGCAGCGCCTTCGCGGTGACCGTACCGGGCAGCCCCGAGGCCATCATCAACTCGGCCAGGGGAAGCGTGAGTTGATTGAGCCGTACGGACTCGGTGACCGCGCCCCGGTCATACGCGTCGAGCGCGGCGCGCAGCGGGCGGGGCGCGGCGTTGGCGACCGTACTGACGAAGCCGGCGCCGCCGACCGCGTACAGCGGAAGATTCAGCTCCTCACAGCCGGAGTAGTACGCGAGCGAGGTGCGGGCGATCACCGTGGAGCTGCCGAGCAGGTCGTACGCGCAGTCCTTCACGGCGACGACACGTGGGTGCGCGGCGAGGCGGAGCAGCGTCGCGGGCCCGATACGGGTGCCGGTGCGGCCCGGGATGTCGTACAGCATCAGCGGGATGCCCGACGCGTCGGCGATCCGCAGGAAGTGCGCCTCCACGTCCCGCTGCGGCGGGCGGCTGTAGTACGGGGAGACCACCAACAGGCCGTCGGCCCCGGCCTGTTCGGCCGCCCGCGCGAGTGCGAGGGTATGCCGGGTGTCCGCGCTGCCGACGCCCGCGACGACGGCGGCCCGGCCGCCCACCTCGTCGCACACCGCGCGCACGAGAGCGGTCTTCTCGGCGTCCGTGGTGGTGGGCGACTCCCCGGTGGTGCCGTTCAGGACCAGCCCGTCGCACCCCTCGTCCACCAGCCGGCGGGCGAGTTCGCGGGCGCCCGGCAGATCCAGCTCTCCGGTGGTGGTGAAGGGCGTGACCATCGCGCAGAGGGCGCGGCCGAAGGGGCGAGGAGTGCTCATACCGGCAGTGTCCGCCGAGCGACTGTGAAGGTCTACTTAGATCTGCTTCGGGTGGGGATGAAGCAGCGCTAAAGGTAGTGGCCCCGGGCCCTCCGGCGTGATCGGCGAGCGCTCCGCAGAGGGCGGGCGGGCCGGGGACCCGTCGTGAACGGACGGGCGGGGAGCCCGTACATCGGCATCGAAGAGTGATCGATGGTCCGTTCGGAATGGGGCAGGATGCGTACATGACGCGTACGCTCCGCTCCTCACCGGCCCAGGCGTTATCGCCTCTCGTCTCCGCCCGCCCCGCCGCCGAAGGCGCCCCCCGCGACAGCGCCCCCGGCGACGGCTCCGGCAACAACGTGCCCGAGGGTGCTTCGGGGTAGCGGAGGCCGGACTGTCAGTGGGTACTGGTGCAATGGAGGACATGGAGGGCATGGAGAGCATGGACACCGAAAACGCCGACCAGGGCGAGGCCGACGGGGGCGAACTCGTCGCGTTGCGCGCGGCCTTCCCGTCGGAGAGCTGCCTGCCGCCGCTGGGCTGGGACGCGGTACGCGCCTTCGAGCGCGCGCACGGAATCGTCCTGCCCGAGCCGTACCGCACGCTGGTCGCGGAGATCTGCGACGGCTGCAGCGACGGGCCCGCCGATATCGACGGGCTGATACCCCTGGCGGCGCTGCCCGCCGACTGGGGATGCGACCAGACGCAGCGGGATCTCGCGAAGCCGTTCCCGCTCACCGAGGCATGGGTGTGGGAGGACGACCCCCGGCCGTACGAGGAGATAGAGCCGCTCATCGACGAGGTCTACAACTACGGGAGCGTGGTGCTGGGCACGGACGGCTGCGGCATGTACTGGCAGCTGGTCGTCAGCGGTGCGCACCGGGGGCGGATCTGGAACATCAGCGATGTGGGCGCGGCGCCGTTCGGGGCGGCCTTCGGGCACACCACCGCGGAAGAGGGCTTCGCGGGCTGGGTGGCGCACTGGGCCACCACGCGCCGGCCGTGGTTCGACGTCGTGGTCTGACGCGGTGACCGTGTGATCGTGTGACCGCGTGACGGGGGCCGCGGCCTGTTGACCTCAACCGCCCTTCATATTTGAGCATGGTGTCCGGAGGCGCACCGCGGGAGTGCGCCACAAGGAGGTTCCACCATGTCCGTGCACCTCGGCACCGTTCCCGAGATCACCCGCCCCGGCGTGGGTCTCGTCCTGGTCAGCACCTGGCGCGTCGGCACGCCCGAGCGGCAGCGGGCCACGGTCGACGCCATCACCCGGGCCTGGCGGAGCAGGGAATGGCCGGACGCCGGGCCGCTCTCGTACAGCGTCTACACCGGAAACGACGGGGACACCCTGCGGCACTACTCGCAGTGGCGCGACCAGGCGGCGTACGACGCCTTCGCCCGCACCTTCCGGGACGAGCGCAACGCCGAGATCGACGCCGCCGTGCCCGGGATCGAGCGCGTGGGGCTGCGCCCGTACGAGCTGTACCGCAGCGGGTCCCTGGCGGAGGGGGAGACCCGGGTGCCCGGCTGCGTCGTGCTCGTGGAGGTGGAGTTCGAGGGACCCGACGCCGAGCGTCAGAAGGGCTGGATCGACGCCGTCTTCGAGGCCCTCGGCACCGATCCGGACACGCCCTCCGGCGGGATCTCCGCGCACTTCCATCGCGGCACCGACGGCACGCGCGTACTCAACTACGCGGAGTGGGAGAGCGAGCAGGCGCACATCGACGCGCTCAACGCGCCGGGGAACGGGGTCGGCTCGGCCACCGAGCAGTGGAAGCGGGTGCGGTCCTACCCCGGGCTGAAGGACAGCACGGTGACGCGGTACACCCCCGCGATCAGCCTCAGCGCGGGGTGAGCGCGGCGCCGCCGAGTGCGGTGGCCCGGTCGCGTGTGGGGTCGGGCCGGACCACCGCGGCTTGAAGGCACTCCGGTGAGGGGGGAGGGGGAGCTCTACGCGCGTCAATCTCGGGGTTGCGGCGGTCAGTTGTCAAGGGCCCCCGGGCGTCCGCCGGTTGTCGAGTACATGAACCGGGTGGCATGGGGCCAAATGCGTCTACGCTGGAGGCCGCATCGACCGCCGTACGCCACAAGGAGAACCACCAGATGCCCGGAGACCGCCCCACCCTGCCGCCGGTGCGACTGCCCTCGGAAGCGGAGCTGGCGCGGGACGCCCTCGCCGCGCCACTGCTCGCCCGCGCGGTACGCCTCGCCCGCTGGGCCGGGCCGGCGACACGGGTAGGACCCGGCGGCGAGCTGGTCGACGAGCAGCTGCCCGCCGCGGCGGAACTCCTCGACCTCGGTGACGAGCTCTCCGAGGGCGACGGCGAGGCGTATGCCAGCGAGGCATGGCGGGTCGCGGTCGACACGGGCCTCGTGGAGGTCGACGACCCGGACGAGAACGCCGGGCCGGACGGCGCCGCCCCCGATGCCGAGGGCGGCGTCACCACGGGCGAGCAGCTCGGAGTGCTCACCTCCGGCAGCCCGCAGGACATCCTGTCCCTCTGGCTCGACGCCCTGGACGTCGTCTTCGCCGACGCGACCGCGCCCGTACTGGACGATCTGGCCGCGGCCATCGGCGACGACGGCGAGATCGATCTCGAATCGCTGGACTGGGACCCGGAGCTGGAGGCGGAGTTCCTGGAAGGCGTCCTCGGCAACCTCTATCTGCTCACCCTCGCGGAGGGCGGGGGTGAGGGGCCCGTACCACTGCCCGTCCTCGCCGCGTCGATGATCGTGCCCGATGACATGGGCGAGCCCACCGACGACGTCCTGGAGCAGGTGTCCGAGGCGATGATGCGGCTGGACGACCAGTTCCGGCTGCTGGAGCCCATCGGGCTCGTCTCGTACGTACCGGTGGACGAGGCGCTGATGATGGAGGACGCGGAGGACACGTCCGGCGCGTCGTCGCCGCCCGTCGACGAGGAGGACGTCACCCGGTACGGCATGGTCCGGCTGACGCCGCTCGGGCTCTACGGGATCAGGTCCCGGATGCTGGAGGCGGGGGTCGACGCGCCCGCGGTGGGCGATCTCGCGGACAAGGACGCGCACGCGCTGCTGGACGGTGTGGCGCACTTCCCCGAGCTGTCGGCGCGCGCGGAGACGGAACAGTGGCTGACCCGGCGCGCGCCGGCCGAGGCCGCGCGCGAACTCCTGGCCGCCGCGCGCGGCACGGACCAGGGCGCGCCGCTGCGCCGCCTGCACTGCCAGCAGGCGCTGTCCCTGGTCGGCGCGGAGGCGGAGTCGGCGGTGCGTGAGGTCCTGGACGACGCCGAACTGGGCGGCCTGGCGCGCGTCTGGCTCGCCGAGCTGGGCGCGGGTGATGTGCCGCCGCCGCCCGAGTCGATGATCTTCTGGCTGGCCATCGACACGATTGCCGCGCAGCTGGACGCGGAGGGGGAGCCGGACGAGCTTCAGGAACTGGTCGAGGGCCTGGTGGGGCAGCACAGCGGGTTCTTCGAGGCGGCGTGGCGGGTGGAGCATCCGGCGACGGCGGAGGTGCTGGAGGCGATGGGGCGGCTGCATCGGGACAGGACGGCGTCTAAGGACGCGCGGAAGGCGGCGTTCAAGGCGAGGTCACGGGGGTAGCGCCTGCCGGCGGGGGGGTGCGCCGTCCGGCGGGGGGGTGCGCCGTCCGGCGGGGGTGCGGGTTGCGGGTTGCGGTTTCGCGGTTGGCTGCCGGGGGCCGGGGTCTGCGGAGGTGCGTGTCCGGACTGCTTTCCTCACCGCGCTTCGCGCGTGCTGCGACGCTTTACGTC
>NZ_JBHUBB010000059.1:0-27367 GCF_042789485.1 Streptomyces sp. NPDC056835 | reverse complement strand
CGCAGCTCAGCCATCTGTTCAGAGGAAAGATCCATACCCGACTCAACGACCACGGACGCCTCAGGTTCCACAAACAGAATCACAAGACACTAGCCAGCCAAGTCACTCGTCGTGGACTCTCTCTCAACAAACAGCGGCATCAGCACTTCCCGCGCATAGCGGCGGCTCGATCGCCGAGAACGCGGCAAAGCGGATAACAACGCGCAGCAACACCGCACAGTGCTGTAGCCAGGCGCGGCGACGCGGGGCTCAGAACCTGTTCCGAACGCATTCGCACGGTCAGACGCCTTGTCCACCATCACAGCGATCGCCACGCTCCAACCGTGTTGACCCGCAGCATCAGAAAAGCTCGTGATCAATACATCTGGCTGCTGGATATCAGCCGCACCGACTGCCGCGCCCCCGAGCCACTGAGCAGAGGAAATTCCGCCCCGCCACTATGGCCCCGCGGGTCGCGCCGGGCCAGTTGCTCCATCTACGAAGAGGGAGAGAGATGACGGAAACGGTTTGTCGCTGGGTCCTTGCGTTCGATGCCTCCTGCGCCCTGTGCAAAGAGGTGTCGAGGCGAGTCGAGCGGGCATCGGCGGGGCGTCTGGAAGTCTTGCCACTCGGGCATCGTGACGTGCGGCGGTGGCGTGATCAAGCCTTGGACCGAGGCACTCCGTGGGTGCCTACCCTGCTCAGGGTTGAGGGGACGCGAGTCCGGGCTTGGACCGGTGTCCGTATGGGTTCCCGGCTGGCAATGCGGCTGGGGCCTCGTCGGACTGTGTTGGTGCTGCGTGCTCTCGGTGATCCGGAGCGGGAAGGCCAAGCGGACGGCAATCAGGCCAAGGGCCCCAGCATCGGGCGGCGGGGGGTGTTCCGGCTGAGCGCCGGAGCCGGGATCGCGGCTGCTCTGTTGTTGAACGGCAGGGTGCCGGCGTTCGCGGCTGAGTCCAGGACGCTGGCCGCCGGACGGAGTTGGGCTCAGGCAAATCAGTTGCCGCGTGTCGGCCAGTACGTCGAGCTGGCCAGGTTTCCTGTGGCCTATAGGCCGGCGATTTTCGCCGGCCTGACACCGAGCGTCCGGAGCAGCCTGTGGGTCGAGCAGGTGGAACGCTACCGGCGCGCGCACTCGAAGATGACGGCCGAGCAGGCCCGTGTGCTGGACGAGTTCGAAGCGATCGTCGCCGATGAGGCGACCTACGCCTACGAGGACTCGGCAATCCAGGCTCGGATGAAGGCAATCGAGGCGGCGGGTGTTGCCGCGTTCGGGCGCGGCGAGGCATGCAGCCTCATGTCGACGCTCGGCCCTCTCGATACCGCTGAAACCGGCGCTGTCTCCAGCAATAGCGCTGCGCCGGCCGCGACGTGCAACTGCAACCGCGGAAGCGCCTGCCAGCCCGATTGCACCTGCGTGGGCTGTAGTTCGACTTGGCCCGGCTGCGGCTGCGGCTATGTCTGGACCTGTAACGGCATGATATGCGCCTGACAGATGCAACCGCACTGCCCATAAGGCCGCAGCGGACAGTTGATATTGCTTTTCCGGCCTGAACTCTGGGAATCGAGGGTCGGGCAGACAGGGGCGCCACCCGGGCGCGCGGCAGGCCAAGCGCGCCCTCGCTTCCGAGTTCGTTCGCCGGTTCGATCGTCATGCCCATCCCGCCTTCCCGGACACCGGGGGAGGCGTGGCCGAGGCGACGTACGCCGAGCGGCGCCTCGCGCCCTCACGTCCGGCCAGTTGGGCTGCGTGTGTCCAGCGATCACGTTGGTGCCGCAGGTGTAGGACAACCTTGACGGCCCCTCGCGGGGGCGCCATGCTGCGAGTTGTTCGTCCCGTTCAACTCGCTTGTGGTAACGAGTAATTGGGAGGAAAGTAAATGGGGAAACGCTTTCTCGCGGGAGTGCTAGCGGCTGCCGCGGTCGGTGTCACACTGGCGATAGCACCAAGCGCAGCTGCGAGCACTGCGGGGGCACTCGCCTGCCGCGGCCAATCTTGGACTCCTGCGGACCCAGGGTTCGCCACACTGGTCAGTGGCAAGATGATTCCTGTCCGCTCGGGTCCCTACGCGGATTGCTCGTTCACTAACGTTCCCGCGAGCTCAGAGCTCTCAATTGACTGTCGGGACTACAATGATCTGATCAATCTCTGGTACCACGGGAGTGTGTGGGCAAATGGCCGCGAGGTCACGGGCTGGGTCTACAGCGCCAACATCGCGACCATTTACGAATCCAACGGTGCCTGGTGTACCTGAGCTGACAGTTCATCCGAAAGCTGACGTGTCGACGAAGATCTGAGACGTCGCTTCCTGATCAGTGAGAGCGGCCCGGCACCTTGCCGTACGGGGCGCTCTCACAAAGGACGCCCAGGCGTTCTTCCCGCTGAGATCTTCCACATGGCGATGCGGATCATGCTCAAGGACATCCACAGCCGGATCCCGGTACTCGACGGGCCTTAGGGCTGTCTTGGGGCCTGTCCGGTTCTTTTCGGATCACCTACGGTCGGCCGATCCGAAGGAATCGCCCGCGACGGCCCCGCGAAGCAAGGCCGCCGTGGGAGCGTCGGCGGGAAAGAACGTCTCGATGGCGATCTCGTCCAGGGTCACGTCACGCGGCGACCCGAATACCGTCGTGGTGTAGAGCAGGGCGAGTTCGCCGTGCTCTGTCGACAGCCTCAACGGAACGACCAGGTCATCCAGGAAGTCCGGGAAGACACCGGTTTCCGAGGAGACACGCGTGTCCCCGTGCCCGTTCCCTATGCCGTTCCCGTTCCCGTTCCTGTTCCCGTTCCTGTTCCCGTTCCCGTTCCCGTTCCCGGGCTCCCGGGGCTCTTCCGCGTCCGTGTCGGGGACCGGATAGCTCTCCAGCTCCGCCAGCAGCTCGGCCAGGCCGGACGCCGAGGTGCGGTCCAGCTGGCGGCGGACCCGGCGCAGGACATGCGCGCGCCACTGCGCGAGATTCCGGATCCGTCCCGCCATGCCGTCAGGGTGCAGGGTCGCCTTGAGCACGTTGAACGGCCGCGGCGGCGAATCCCCGCCCGCGTCACCGAGAAACACCCTCATGGCCCGGTTCGCGGCCAGCAACTCCCAGCGCACGTTGACGGCGAGCGCGGGATTCGGCTCGTGCCCCGTCAGTACGGCCTCCACCGCGGCCCGCGCCGCGCCGAGATCGGCGAAGGGCCGCTCGGGATGCGCCGGGGCGAAGCCGGCGGCCAGGTAGAACGCGTTGCGTTCCCGCAGCGGCACGTCGAGTTCGTCGCACAGCCGCCTGATCATGTCCCGGCTCGGATTGGCCCGACCCGTCTCGATGCAGCTGAGGTGCCGGGTCGACAGCTCGGCCGCGAGTGACACGTCGAGCTGCGAGCGGCGGCGATGCTCGCGCCAACGCCGTACGAGCACCCCGACCGGTTCGGTGGTCGTCGTCATGTGCCCAGGCTGCACGGCCGGGTGGGCGACGGCAATGACCTCGCGGGTCATCGACAGTCCTCGCCGACGGAGCCAGAGTCGGGCAGGAGCACAGCGCAGTTCGTACCGGCTCGATCCAAGAGACGAAGGGACCCCACCGCCATGACCGAGACGACAGCACACGCCGAGCAGCACGCGGACACCGAAACCGAGTCCGGGACCGGGACCGGGACCGCCCTTGAGCGCTACCTGCGGTTCTGGAACGCCACCACGGAGCCGGAGCAGCGACGCCTCGCGGAGTCGACCTTCACCGACGGCGTCGAATACCGCGCGGAGATCGGAATCCTCAGCGGCGCACAGGCGTTGATGGACTTCCGGAACCAGTTCGTCGCTCATGTCGGCACCGCGTCCCTCCGCCACCGCGAGCGCCCGCAGACCCACCACGACCGCGCCAGGCTGAAGTGGGAGATCCTGACCGGCGACGGCGAAGGCACGTCCTTCGCGATGGGGACCGATGTGATCGTGCTCGACGAGGACGGCCGGATCAGCTCCATCACCGCGTTCCTCGACCGGGCCCCCGAGGGCTTCGACCCCGCCGCGCACCACTGAAAGCCGTCACGCGAAAGATCAGGTGTCAGCCACGCAGCGCCGCAAGGAGTTCGTAGCCGCGCCGCCGTCCGCCTGTCCCTCTACTCGCAGTTCGCGGAGAGGCACAGGACCCGTCGCGACGGCCACCGGCGGCTTCGTGTGGCGATGGTCGTGACCATGTCCTCGCCCTCGGGACGCGGTTCCTCGGGGCCCGTTCGGGCAGGCGCGCCCGCACGGCAGCGCTGAACGCGGCCACCGCGGCGGCGCTTGCGCCGTGGACCACGTACTCGGCAACGGGACGGCGGGCGTGCGCGGTTGTCAGGATGACCTCGACAGTGCGTTCCGAGCCGCGCACTTCCTCGACGGCCTCCAACGGGATCCGGACCACGCGCCCGTCGTGTTCCCACCGCACGTGGTCCGAGCCCTCTTCGAAGCGGGCCGTGGCCTTGCGACCCAGCAGTACGAGTGAGGGCAGCGAAGGTGTCCTCACTCGTATGACACCGACCGTCAACGAATGGTTGCCCACAGTCGCACGCGGATCCGGTCGCCGGCCGTCAACCGTCAGCCGTCAGCCGTCAGCCGTCAGCCGTCAAGGGGCTTCTCCCACTCCGACCCGCCCAGCGGGTAGTTGTACGACGGACGCCCCGCCGCCCCCGCTCGTACGGAAGGGCTTCCCGTTGTCGTCCACGCGGATCGTGCCGTGCCGCTCCCCGCTGGCCCAATCCAGCTCCAGGTACCAGCTGACGTCCCGCGTCTTCGAACTGGCGGAGATATAGAAGACCTCGGGGTCCGACTCGCTGACCTTGTAAGGGAAGTCGCGCTGACCGGCCTTCGGCACGGAACTGGGCCGGCCCGCGTCCAGGTTGACGGCGAAGGACTTCGTGCCCACGCCGCCGCCGCAGCCGACGCCCATCGCGTAGTCGGTCCAGGCGAGCGGGACATCGCTCTTCACGATCCGTACGTTCAGCTCCCGCAGCACGACCGTCTCGCTGCCCGTGCCCTGCACGGTCAGCTCGATGAACTGACTGTCGCTCGCCACCCCGCCGAGCGCCCCGACCCAGCCGGGCGCGTCCGGCTCGGCGGGCGGCGGGGGGACCTCCTCCGGGGGGCTGTCGATGAGGTAGTGCTGACTGCACGGGTCCTCGAAGGCGTACGGCCGGGTCGCCACCGACACCGGCACCGCGCCGCTGGAGATCTTGCCCGTCGCCGAGGGCTTCGTACGCGCGCTCGGGGTGCCGGACGGGCTCGCGCTCCGGGAGGGGGAGACGGAGGGTGGGGCGGACGGCGACTCCTTGTCCTTGCCGTCCGACGAGGCGGAGGGCGACGTACTCTCCTCCGCCCCCTGGTACGGAGCCTCGGACACCCCTGTGGCGACGGCACCGTCATCGGTCGACGTCCCGGCCCGGCTGCCGTAGGCGACGGCGGGTACGACGACCGCTACGACCGCTACGGCGGCGAGAACAAGACGCAGGCGTTTGGTACCGGGGAAACGGGCGACACGGGCGACACGGGACCCGGCGACCGGCCCACGCACGGACTCGGACTCATGCACGGACTCGGGTACGAGTACGGGTACGTGCTCGGTCTCGCGTCCGGGTCCGGGTGCGCGTCCGGGTCCGGACTCCGCTGCGGGACCGATCTCAGCCGGGGCCTCAGCCTTACCGTCACCGTCACCGTCAACACCGTCACCGTCACCGTCGGTCCCCGAGTCGGGCCCCGCCGGGACAGGTGGCGGCGAGACCGATGGAGCCGACCTGGCCCGCCGTCTCGCCTCGTCCGCGAGGATCCACCGCCGGTGCAGCTCGACCAGTTCCTCGGCGTTCGCCCCGCACAGTCGCGCAAGCCGCTCCACCGACGCGTAGTCGGTCGGCACGGCGTCCCCGTTGCAATAGCGGTGCAGCGTGGACGTACTGACGTGGAGCCTGCCGGCCAGGACGCCGTAACTGCGTCCCGAGCGGTCCTTCAGCCCCCTCAGTAGTTCCGCGAAAGCCTCGGCCTCGGTCGTCGCCACCCCTTGTTCCCCTCCTAGTCCCTGCTGGTCCGTCCCAGGAACGCGTTCCAGGGCAACCACGTCTCCCCAGGTCAGAGTCAGCGTGAGCGTTCCAGCTTCCCCCATTGTCCTCTGCCGATTGCGGCCGCTTCCGGCCGCCCCGCAAGGTGAGTGCAGCACCAGCCGAACGGGGAGCAGAAATCAGAATCCGACTCCGTATCAGCCTGGTAGACGCGCTGGCCGTTGTCGTGGTGATCGCTTCCACGGCGGTCGTGCTCATGCTCATCAACCGTCGCTGAACGCAACAGCCGACACCTCATCGAAACGGGGAGCTCAATCCTTATGCGTACCATCCGTAACCGCGCCGTCGCGGTCGCCGCCACCGCTCTTGTCGCCTCCCTCGCCCTCACCGCCTGCGGGTCCGGCGACTCCTCCAGCGCCGCGAAGGACTCCGGAGGGGCCGCCGCGTCCACCGGCGCGCCGTCGGCCGAGCCGCAGACGCCGTCGGACAACAAGCAGCAGACGCCCGCCGACCAGATCAGCGGCAACGCGAGCAACAGCAGCGGCACAAGCTCCAACAGCAACGGCAACAGCAACGGCAAGAGCAACAGCACAGGTACCAGCGGCGCGGGCACGAGCGGGGGCGGCACCATCACCCAGAACACCGCTTGCACGGGCGACAACACCAAGGTCAAGGTCAGCCAGGTGACCCGCCCGGTCAATCACCTTCTCCTGACCGTCACCAACACCGGTGGCAAGAACTGCGACGCCTACTACGCCCCCCTCCTCCGCTTCGACGAGGCCCAGGCCGCCACGCAGGTCAACGAGGACAGCCAGCCGCAGGCCGTCGTCACCCTCGCCCCGGGAGAGTCGGCCTACGCCTCGATCTCCCTGGGCGGCGGCGACGGGTCCCCGACCACCCCGGCGAAGCAGCTGACCGTCCACTTCCCCGGACGCGACAACCAGGGCTCGGTGGGCTCCCCCGCCGGCCCGATCACACTCCCCGCGGGGACGGTAATCTCCGACTCCGCGTCCGTGACGTACTGGCAGGCGAACATGGCCGACGCCCTCACCTGGTGACGCCCTCACTCAGTGACGCCCGGCACCCAGCGACGCCCGGCATCCAGTGACGCCCGGCACCCAGTGACGCCCCCCGACCGATCGGGGCCCCTGCCCGAACGGCGGCCCGGGCCCCGGTCAGGCCGCGACCGTACCCCGTACCTCCGGGTAGTCCACCTCGTCCGGCAGCCGGTAGCCGAGGGCGGTCAGCCGCGACGCCACGTCCGCCGGGCTCCTCCCCGTCAGACTCGCGCTGCGCAGGACGTGTTCGAGGTGGACGTTGTCCAGGAACGAGCGGTCGACCGTCTCCAGCAGCCGGATGTCCTCCCCGTCCGCGACCGCGGGCACCTTCGCGTTGGCGTGCAGCCAGTGTCCCAGCGTGGCCAGCCTCTCCGTGATCTCCGCCGGGGCCCGTCCCGTCACGAGGGACGCGCGCAGTATGTGCCGCAATTGCACTCCGACGACGCCGTTCACGGACAACCAGGGCGCGCGGCCGTCGAGTTCCTGGCTGAGGAGAAGGAGGTCGTCCGCCTCCGGGGCGTCGGGCAGGGGCCCGTCCGTTCGACAGCCCAGCTCCGCGAGCCGGGCGACGATGGCCGCCGGCGGCCGGCCCGTCTCCCGTGCGACATCCATGACGTGCCCGCTGGGGACGGAGGAGTACCGGGACGGCCAGGGCCTGTGGCCGACCCCGTACCCGAGAATCCGCTCATCCCCGGGTTCAGGGGTGTAGGGCAGCCGGAAGCCGAGCTCGATCAGGCGGGTGGCGGCGGCGTGCGGGCTGTAACCGAGCTCCGCCGCGGCGCTGAGCACATGGTGTGCGGGCACCTCCGCGCCCCACTCCAGCCACTCCCCATTGCCCCGGGCCCCCGTGCGGATCAGCGCGATGTCCCGGGTGTTCGGGGATTCCGGGAGCGGATGCCCGGCCGGGACCGCGTAGCCGAAGGCCGTCAGCCGGCGCCCGGCGTCGGCGGGACTCCGGCCCTGCCGCCCCGCCGCGGCGAGTATGTGCCGCGGTGGCACGGGCTTGCCGAGTTCGAGCCACGACAGGTTGTACGTCTCCGTCTTGATCAGCAGAGCGTCGTCCCGGTCGACCGTGGGAGGCAGCGGGCCCTCGGGGAGCTCGAAGTCGGCGTACCCCAGTTCGGTCAGCCTCGACACGACGGCGGCGGGAGCGCACCCCAACGTGGCCGCGCCATACAGAACATGCCCGAACGGCACCGGCCGGTCGGGCTTCACCCAGGAGGACTCACGTCCCACACGGAGGCGGGTGAGGAGAAGATCCTCCGGATCCTGGGATTCAGGGCTGTTCGACATCGTGGACCTTTCAGGAGCTGGGAGCTGGAAGCTGGGAGCTGGAAGCGGTACGGGTGCGAAGGGCGAGTACGTCGGAGATCAGCCGTGGCGGTCATTCCGCCACCGCGATATAGCGGCCGTCGCCACCGAACTCCTCGTCGTCGTCGCCCCACCCGTCGTCTTCCGCCTCATTCCTGCCGTACAGGTTCACCCGGACCCCCGCGGGCTCCAGCGCCGTCCATATCCGCAGCATCATGTCGTGGCTGAGGAAGTGGTGCGAGAGATCGAGTTCCTTGAGGTGGGTGAGCGGCTGCCCGAGCAGCAGCGCCTCCGCGCCCTCGTCGGAGAGCGTGCCCATGGACAGGCTCAACGAGGTGAGCCGCGGTACGACGGGCGCGGAGGCGATCGCGGCGGCCAGCTCGTCCTGGATGGGGCTGTTCTGGAGGCCCAAGTGGCGCAGGGCGGGCTTGCGTTCACCCGCGAGGAGCGGAGCAAGCTGCTCGGCTGTGGTGCCGCCGCCGTAGTCGTCGTCGCCCAGCCACAGCTCCAGCCGCTCCAGCGAGGGCAGATCGGCGGCGGCTATGTGCTCCGCCGCCCCGGGAGGCAGCCCACCGGACTCGATGCGCAGCGACCGCAGCCCCGCGTGCCCCGTCACGGGGAAGTCCAGCCCGTCCCCGCCGCGGACGGCCAGTTCCCGCAGACCGGGGAACGCCGCCAGGAGCGGTGCGAGATCCGGCTGTCCGATCGAGGAGATCATCTCCTCGTCGTCCTCAAGGTCGTTGAGGAAGAGCGCTTCGAGCCCGACAAGCCGTGAACTCAGGTCGATGAGCGCCTGGTCGGGCAGGTAGTGCGCGCCATGGCCGAGGACCAGCGCCCGTACCTTCTCCAGCTCCACCGTGCTGGTGAAGCGCTCCCAGTAGTCTTCGTAGTCCTCGTCGGACGAGTACGGCCCGGTCCGGAGCCGCCAGGTGACGGAGGCGGCATCGGGCAGATCCGTGGCGCGTGTGTACGGCGGAACGGTCAGTACGGGCAGGCCATGGAAATGCTCGACGTGTCGCACGTAGGACAAGGGGGGCGCTCCCGAGGGGCTTGAGTCCGGCATCGGTGCGCCCCGTTCTACCAGCAGCCTCCGACACAGCCCCGCGTCGGAGCAGCCCCGGCCTCAGAGCCCTCGCCCCGAGCCGCAGCCCCGTAGCCCTCGCGCGGACCCCCCGCGTCAGAGCTTCTGCGTCAGAGCCCCCGCGCCAGAGCCCCGGCGTCAGAGCTTCTGCGCGACCTCCGTCGCCCAGTACGTCAGGATCATGTTCGCCCCGGCGCGCTTGATCCCGGTCAGGGCTTCCAGGATCGCCGCGTCGCGGTCGATCCAGCCCTTCTCCGCCGCCGCCTCGACCATCGCGTACTCGCCGGAGATCTGGTACGCCGCGACCGGCACGTCCGTCTCCGCCGCGACGCGCGCCAGGATGTCCAGATACGGCAGCGCCGGCTTGACCATCACCATGTCGGCGCCCTCTTGGAGGTCGAGCGCCAGCTCGCGCAGCGACTCCCGGGCATTGGCCGGGTCCTGCTGGTAGGTCTTGCGGTCGCCCTTCAGCGAGGAGCCGACGGCCTCCCGGAAGGGACCGAAATACGCCGACGAGTACTTCACGGTGTACGCGAGGATCGACACGTCCTCCCTGCCGATCGTGTCGAGCGCGTCGCGTACGACGCCGATCTGGCCGTCCATCATGCCGCTGGGGCCCACCACATGGGCGCCCGCGTCGGCCTGGACCTGGGCCATCTCGGCGTACCGCTCCAGGGTCGCGTCGTTGTCGACCCGCCCCCGGTCGTCCAGCACCCCGCAGTGGCCATGGTCGGTGAACTCGTCCAGGCACAGGTCGGACATGACCACCAGGTCGTCCCCGACCTCTTCGCGCACCGCGCGGATGCCGGCCTGGAGGATGCCGTCCGGGTCCGTGCCCGCCGTACCCGTCGCGTCCTTCTTCTCCTCCTCGGGGACGCCGAAGAGCATGATCCCGGAGACACCGGCCGAGGCCGCCTCCACCGCCGTCTTGCGCAGCGTGTCCAGCGTGTGCTGGACGACGCCGGGCATCGCGGAGATGGGAACGGGCCGGCTGATGCCCTCGCGTACGAACGCGGGAAGGATGAAATCCGCCGGGTGCAGCCGGGTCTCGGCCACCATCCGTCGCATCACCGGGTTCACC
The DNA here is from genome assembly GCF_042789485.1 of Streptomyces sp. NPDC056835. NCBI lineage: Bacteria > Bacillati > Actinomycetota > Actinomycetes > Kitasatosporales > Streptomycetaceae > Streptomyces > Streptomyces sp. NPDC056835. The sequence continues at coordinate 16,853 of NZ_JBHUBB010000059.1, read as the reverse complement.
CGCAGCCGTCGGGGCCGCGAGCCGGGGAAGGATCCGTGCACAGTCATCGTCAGTCGCCTCTTGGGTCTGCTGCTTCGTCGGGGTCCGGCCGGCCGTCGGGCCACCTTCGACCATAAACCCGGCTTCCCCGCCCCTTTACCGACACCACGACCGGCAAACCGGCGCCGGAGCGGCCCGCGGAAACGACCGCGGGGCCCGGCCGCCTCGGCGACCCGGCCCCACATCGTTCAACGCGCCCGCCCGGCACGCGACGCCGCCCACCTGTCCGCGCGGCCTCTTGCTCGTCTCCGGCGGCCTCTTGCTCGTCTCAGGTCGTACGGCCACTCGTCTCAGGTCGTACGGCGCCTGCGGCTGCCCGGCCTGCGCTCGCTCGGCCGCGTGACCGATTCGCCTGCCTCCTTCGCGGCCTCGCGGCGCTGCGTGCCGAACGCGGCGAGCGTCTCGGCCAGCTTGTGCACCGACGGCTCCGGCGAGAGGACGTCGACGCGCAGCCCGTGCTCCTCCGCGGTCTTCGCCGTCGCGGGGCCGATGCACGCGATCACCGTCACGTTGTGCGGCTTGCCCGCGATACCGACCAGGTTCCGCACGGTCGAGGACGAGGTGAAGAGCACGGCGTCGAAGCCGCCGCCCTTGATCGCCTCGCGGGTCTCGGCCGGCGGCGGCGAGGCGCGCACCGTGCGGTACGCGGTGACGTCGTCCACCTCCCAGCCCAGCTCGATCAGCCCCGCCACCAGCGTCTCGGTGGCGATATCGGCGCGCGGCAGGAACACCCGGTCGATCGGGTCGAAGACCGGGTCGTAGGGCGGCCAGTCCTCCAGCAGCCCGGCCGCCGACTGCTCGCCGGACGGCACCAGGTCGGGCTTCACCCCGAAGTCCACGAGCGACGCGGCGGTCTGCTCGCCCACCGCGGCGACCTTGATCCCGGCGAAGGCACGGGCGTCGAGCCCGTACTCCTCGAACTTCTCCCGTACCGCCTTCACCGCGTTGACGGAGGTGAACGCGATCCACTCGTAGCGGCCGGTGACCAGGCCCTTGACCGCGCGCTCCATCTGCTGGGGCGTACGCGGCGGCTCGACCGCGATGGTCGGTACCTCGTGCGGGACCGCGCCGTACGACCTGAGCTGGTCGGAGAGCGACGCGGCCTGCTCCTTCGTCCGCGGGACGAGCACCTTCCAGCCGAACAGGGGCTTGGACTCGAACCACGCGAGCTGGTCGCGCTGCGCGGCGGCGCTGCGCTCACCGACCACGGCTATGACGGGCTGGTGTCCCTCCGGGGAGGGCAGCACCTTCGCCTGCTTCAGGATCTGCGCGACCGTGCCGAGCGTGGCGTTCCAGGTGCGCTGACGGGTGGTCGTACCGGCGACGGTGACGGTCATCGGGGTGTCTGGCTTGCGGCCGGCCGCGACGAGTTCACCGGCGGCGGCCGCGACCGAGTCCAGGGTGGCGGAGACGACGACCGTGCCGTCACTCGCGCCGACCTCGGTCCAGCACCGCTCGCTGGCGGTCCTGGCGTCCACGAGCCGTACGTCCGTCCCCTGCGCATCGCGCAGCGGCACCCCGGCGTACGCCGGCACACCGACCGCGGCGGCGATGCCGGGGACGACTTCGAAGGGAATGCCCTCGGTGGCGCAGGCGAGCATCTCCGTGCCCGCGTCGCCGTCCAGCCCCGGGTCACCGGAGACCGCACGCACGACCCGCTTGCCGCCCCGCGCGGCCTCCATGACAAGATTGGCCGCATCCCGGATCGCGGGGATCCCGGCGGCCGCTGACACATCGTCAACGACCGTCAGCGCAGGGGTGTGCACACCCGCCCTGGCATGGCTGCGTACGACTTCGAGCACATCAGGCTCGGCGATCAGTACATCCGCCCCCGCGAGCGCCTCGACGGCGCGGAGTGTCAGCAGACCCGGATCTCCGGGTCCGGCACCGAGGAAGGTGACGTGCCCCGATGCGGAGCAGGCTGGAAGGTCAGAGGTGGTGGGGCTCAAAGTGCTCGCTCCCCCATAAGACCGGCCGCACCCTTGGCGAGCATCTCGGACGCGAGTTCGCGACCGAGCGCGATGGCGTCGCCGTGCGACGTGGGTACGGGACCGGTGGTGGACAGCTGCACCAGCGTCGAGCCGTCGGTCGTGCCGACGACGCCGCGCAGGCGCATTTCGTTGACAACCTGTCCGTCGGCCAGCAGGTCGGCCAACGCACCCACGGGTGCGCTGCAGCCGGCCTCCAGGGCGGCGAGCAGGGAACGCTCGGCGGTCACGGCGGCCCGGGTGTACGGGTCGTCGAGCTCGGCGAGCACTGCGGCGAGGTCCACGTTGACCGCGGCGCACTCGACAGCAAGGGCCCCCTGGCCGGGGGCGGGCAGGACCGTGTCGACCGACAGGAACTCGGTCACCTCGTCGATCCGGCCGATGCGGTGAAGCCCGGCGGCGGCGAGCACGACTGCGTCGAGCTCCCCGCTGCTGACATAGCCGATCCGCGTGTCGATGTTCCCGCGGATCGGTACGGTTTCGATGACGCGGCCGTGGTTGCGCGCGTACGCGTTGAGCTGCGCCATCCGGCGCGGCGACCCCGTACCGACCCGGGCGCCCGTGGGCAGCTCCCCGAAGGCCAGCCCGTCGCGCGCGATCAGCACGTCCCGGGGGTCCTCGCGGCGCGGCACGGCGGCCAGCGTCAGATCGTCGGGCTGGGTCGTCGGCAGATCCTTGAGGGAGTGCACGGCGAAGTCGACCTCGCCCGCCAGCAGCGCGTCACGCAGCGCGGTGACGAAGACGCCCGTGCCGCCGATCTGTGCCAGATGCTCGCGGGAGGTGTCGCCGTACGTGGTGATCTCGACCAGCTCCACCGGCCGCCCGGTCAGCTCACGCACGGCGTCCGCCACCTGGCCGGACTGTGCCATGGCGAGCTTGCTGCGCCTGGTTCCGAGCCTCAGCGGCTTCTCGGGCCTCAGTGCCTTCTCGGTCATACTCGCCCTCTGCCTACACCGTCGGTGTCATTCAGGTCGGCCCGGCTGACGGCGGCGACCGTCTGCGGGTCGAGGTCGAAGAGTTCGCGCAGCGCGTCCGCGTACCCGGCACCGCCGGGCTCGCCTGCCAGCTGCTTGACCCGCACGGTGGGCGCGTGCAGGAGTTTGTCGACGACGCGGCGCACGGTCCTGGTGATCTCGGCGCGCTGCTTGTCGTCCAGCCCTGGGAGCCTGCCTTCGAGGCGCGCGACCTCGCTGCTCACCACATCGGCGGCCATGGCGCGCAGCGCGACCACGGTCGGTGTGATGTGAGCGGCGCGCTGGGCGGCGCCGAAGGCCGCCACCTCGTCGGAGACGATGGTGCGTACCTGATCGACATCGGCGGCCATGGGGGCGTCGGCGGACGCCTCGGCCAGCGACTCGATATCCACGAACCGGACCCCGCCGAGGCGGTGCACGGCGGCGTCTATGTCCCGGGGCATGGCGAGGTCGAGCAGGGCCAGCTGGGTCGTACGGCTGTGCAGCGCCGTCTCGACGGCGCCGGCGGTCAGCACCAGACCGGTCGCGCCCGTACAGGACACGACCACATCCGCGCGGGGCAACTCGTCGGCGAGTGCGTTCATGTCCACGGCGCGCGCGAGGACGCCCGTGGAGCCGGGCTCGGTCAGGATCTGTACGAGCCGGTCGGCGCGCGCGGCCGTGCGGTTGGCGATGACGATCTCGTCGACGCCGAGGCGCGCGAGTGTCGCGGCGGCCAGCGAGGACATCGAGCCGGCGCCGATCACCAGCGCGCGCTTCTTCTTGGCCCAGGCGTCCACGGCGGCGCCGGTGGCGAGCTGCTCAAGACCGAAGGTGACCAGCGACTGCCCGGCCCGGTCGATCCCGGTCTCGCTGTGGGCGCGCTTGCCGACCCGCAGGGCCTGCTGGAAGAGGTCGTTGAGCAGCCGGCCCGCGGTGTGCAGCTCCTGCCCCAGCGCCAGCGCGTCCTTGATCTGTCCGAGGATCTGGCCCTCGCCGACGACCATCGAGTCCAGCCCGCAGGCCACCGAGAAGAGATGGTGGACGGCCCGGTCCTCGTAGTGCACATAGAGATACGGGGTGAGCTCTTCCAGGCCGACGCCGCTGTGCCGGGCGAGGAGCGTGGACAGCTCGGCGACCCCGGCGTGGAACTTGTCGACGTCGGCGTACAGCTCGATGCGGTTGCAGGTGGCGAGGACCGCGGCCTCGGTCGCGGGCTCCGCGGCGAGCGAGTCCTGCAACAGCTTGATCTGTATGTCGGTGGCAAGGGACGCCCGCTCCAGCACACTCACGGGTGCGCTGCGATGGCTCACTCCGACGACGAGGAGGCTCATGCCGGCATCACCGCGGGGACGTCCCCGTCGGGTCCCTTCCGGCTCGCGGCGCTGCCCGCCTCCGGCGCGTCCACGTCCACATCCGCGGCGTTCGTGTCCAGGGCGTCCGCCGCGCTCCCGCGCCCGGCGGCCGGCGCCGCTTCCGCGGCGGCCCCCTCACCGGCCTTGCGCTGCTCGTGGAAGGCGAGGATCTGCAGCTCGATGGAGAGGTCGACCTTGCGTACGTCCACCCCGTCCGGCACGGAGAGCACCGTCGGCGCGAAGTTGAGGATCGAGGTCACGCCGGCGGCGACCAGCCGCTCGCAGACCTGCTGGGCGGCGCCCGCGGGGGTCGCGATGACCCCGATCGAGACGCCGTTGTCGGTGATGATCTTCTCCAGCTCGTCCGTGTGCTGGACCGGCATCCCGGCGACCGGCTTGCCCGCCATCTCGGGATCGGCGTCTATCAGCGCCGCCACCCGGAAACCGCGGGAGGCGAACCCGCCGTAGTTGGCGAGCGCGGCGCCGAGGTTACCGATACCGACGATGACGACCGGCCAGTCCTGCGTCAGCCCCAGCTCGCGGGAGATCTGGTAGACGAGATATTCGACGTCGTAGCCCACACCCCGCGTCCCGTAGGAACCGAGGTAGGAGAAGTCCTTCCGCAGCTTGGCGGAGTTGACCCCGGCCGCGGTCGCGAGTTCTTCGGAGGAGACCGTGGGTACGGAACGCTCGGACAGAGCGGTCAGCGCCCGCAGATACAGCGGAAGCCTGGCGACGGTGGCCTCGGGGATTCCTCGGCTACGGGTCGCCGGTCGGTGAGTTCGGCCAGTTGCCACGGTGCTCCTGCGGGATGAGCGAGGCTGCAGGCGGTCGTATGTCCCTGGACCGCCCCGTCGAATGCAGGTTATGTCTTTGTGAACGCGTGCACAAAGATTGTGTCCGCTTTGTCCGAGCAAAGTGACCGGGGTCACGCGCGTCGATCCCGCACGAACGGAACCGCACACCGCGCCAACCCGTTGCACACACGAAGGGGGCAAAACCGCACACACTCCTCACGAATACGCCCCCGAGACCGCTCCCCTTGTCCTGCCGGGACCGATCCCCGGACGCCCGGCGACACCTCGGGACCAGTCTCCCGGCCCGGAGCATGATCACCAGAGAAAACCCAGCAAAGCGCCCACGATCGTAACCGTCTTTCCCTTCAGCCCCCCAGTTCACGGCGGAGCCGATCTGCGTCGACCCGCCAGAATGTGTGCTGCTCCCCGTCCACCAGGACCACCGGAATCTGCTCCCAGTACGCGCGATGCAGCGTCTCGTCCTGCGTAATATCCTTTTCCTCCCATGATGCTCCGGTCTCCGCGCACACCGTTTCGATCACGGCGCGGGCGTCGTCGCAGAGATGGCACCCGGGTTTCGAGACGAGCGTCACCATCCGCTCGCCGGTCTTCTTCTTCGTCTTACGTCGCAGCAGAGGACTCATGCGGCTATTCTCCGCCCGCGCCACGCGCGGCGGCGCTGGTCGTCCACAGCCGGGACAGGATCACGCGATCAGCGGATTAACGCACCGGCCGTGGAGAGTTCACTCCACGGCATCCCCACACGTCGGGAAGTACCGAACAGACTGGCTATGCTCACGATATGGCCGCACTGGGATGGCTCACCCCCCGCAAGCGCTCCGCCACCGCACGGAGCGTGCTCGCAGGCGAGGCCGCAGCCGAGGCGGGACTCAGGTCCACGCAGGAGTCGCACGCGGCGTCGGAGGCCGAGGCCCCCGCCAAGTCCGACGAGGTGCCCGACTTCCCCGTCTTCGGCGACAACCGCGCCGCCGCCTTCTTCGATCTCGACAACACCGTGATGCAGGGCGCCGCGATCTTCCATCTCGGCCGCGGCCTGTACAAGCGGAAGTTCTTCCAGCGCCGTGAACTCGCCCGGTTCGCCTGGCAGCAGGCCTGGTTCCGGGTGGCCGGGGTCGAGGACCCCGAGCACATGCAGGACGCCCGCGACAGCGCCCTGTCCATCGTCAAGGGCCACCGGGTCTCCGAGCTGATGTCCATCGGCGAGGAGGTCTACGACGAATACATGGCCGACCGGATCTGGCCCGGCACCCGCGCGCTCGCCCAGGCCCACCTGGACGCCGGGCAGCAGGTCTGGCTCGTGACGGCGGCGCCCGTCGAGACCGCCACGATCATCGCCCGCAGGCTCGGCCTGACCGGCGCCCTCGGCACCGTCGCCGAATCGATCGACGGCGTCTACACCGGCAAGCTCGTCGGCGAACCGCTGCACGGCCCCGCGAAGGCCGAGGCCGTCCGCGCCCTGGCCGCCGCCGAGGGCTTCGACCTGGACCGCTGCGCGGCGTACAGCGACTCGCACAACGACATCCCGATGCTCTCGCTGGTCGGACACCCGTACGCCATCAACCCGGACACCAAGCTCCGCAAGCACGCGCGCCGGCTGGACTGGCGGCTGCGCGACTACCGGACCGGCCGCAAGGCGGCCAAGGTCGGCATCCCCGCGGCGGCCGGAGTGGGCGCCCTCGCGGGCGGCACGGCGGCCGCGGTCGCCCTGCACCGCCGCCGCCGCTGACCCACCACCCGCGGCCCGGCCGCCCGGCCGCCGCGAGTCCGGCCGCAACGAGAGACACGCCCCGGAGACACGCCGCCGGGAGATAAATCGACACGTACGGCCCTGCGGGAGTCCCCGCAGGGCCGTACGTACATCCGTCACTCAGGCACAACCCATCACGAGAGCAGGCAGATCTTGACGCAATCCGATCAATAAATGGTCACGATGTGCGACTAGATACGCCGCATAGGCGTCATGGAAGCGACGTAATCGATGATTTGAGCAACTGGGTGTAGCACTGCCTGTACGAAGCGTTATTCTCCTCAGACGCATACCGGACCCCACACGTCGCCACGACGAGTGAACGGTCCCGCACTGCACGTGATGGAAGCTCTGCCTCTGGGAGTCCCGTGTACCCACACGTCGGGGTTGACGCCTCGGGCCTGGCTACGCTGCGCGCAACGGTCCTCGACCACTTGCGCGGCTTCGTCCCCACCGCGTACGCCGTCCCCGCCTTCGCCGCACCGGCCCCTGCCGTGAGCGGCCCTATCGGTCCTTGTTATGCCCTGGCGAGCGGCGGTGCGGCGGTCGGCAGACGGGGAAGCCGAAGCAGCACCGCCGCCTCGACCACCGCCCGTCGGCCCAGCGCCGACAGCGACAGCGCCCGCATGATGGAACTCGTCGAGCGCGCCCAGGCCGGTGAGGCCGAGGCCTTCGGCCGGCTGTACGACCAGTACAGCGACACCGTCTACCGTTATATCTACTACCGCGTGGGCGGGAAGGCGACCGCGGAGGATCTCACCAGCGAGACGTTCCTGCGCGCACTGCGCCGGATCTCCACCTTCACCTGGCAGGGGCGCGACTTCGGCGCCTGGCTGGTCACGATCGCCCGGAACCTGGTCGCGGACCATTTCAAATCGAGCCGTTTCCGACTCGAAGTGACCACGGGCGAAATGCTCGACGCCAACGAGGTGGAGCGCAGCCCGGAGGACTCCGTCCTGGAGTCCCTCTCGAACGCGGCGCTGCTCGAAGCCGTACGCAAACTCAACCCGCAGCAGCAGGAGTGCGTCACACTGCGCTTCCTGCAAGGTCTCTCGGTCGCCGAGACGGCCCGCGTCATGGGCAAGAACGAAGGAGCGATCAAAACCTTGCAATACCGAGCCGTACGAACACTGGCCCGGCTGCTGCCCGAAGACGCCCGCTGACCCGCTGACCGCCGCTGTCCCCCCACCCTCCACCAGCCGGCCGTCCCCCCTCTGCCCGCCCCCACCTCGGACCCAACTCACAGTCGGTGACGCCTCGATGACGCCCTGGTCCGATCATCCTTCGCGCGTAACCCATGTGCCGCGCCGCTCGTTGTGCGGGATGCAGGCTCCCTGCGGTCACGCCATGCCCGCAGCCACTCACTCAATCGTGTGGATGTGCTCAAGGCGTGCAACCTTCCGGACCCCCAGGGGAGTCGATCGTCATGACGAGAGGAGGTGCCGCCAGTGATCGCGAACGTTTCGGCACACCGGCGGGCGAACGCCTTCGCCCAGGCCCTGGAAGACCAGACGGTCCAGGGCGCGGCGGCCGAACAGCCCGCCGAGTCGGCCGAACCGGCCGAACAGGGGCGGCTGTTGGCCCTGGCGAGTGGTCTCGGTGAACTGCCGAAACCAACGCTGGACCCCGAGGTCAAAATGGTGCAACGAGCACAGCTCGTGGCAGCCATGGAGGCCATGCTGCTGGAGGGCACAGCCGCCGGGGGGGCGACTCCGGGCCCTACGGTGCCGGAGCAGCGCAAGTCCGGACGGGGCGCCCACCGGGCTTCCCGCCTCCGGAGACTGCGCCCCAGATCCCGCTGGTCCAAGAGCCTCGCGGCGGGCGGGCTCACAGTCGGTGTGGCGGCGGGCGCCTTCGGCGGAGTCGCCGCTGCCAGCTCCGACGCCCTGCCCGGTGACTCGCTGTACGGGCTGAAACGAGGAATGGAGGACTTCAAGCTCAATCTGGCGGACGACGAGTCCGACCGAGGCGAGCTGTATCTGGACCACGCCTCGACCCGGCTCAGCGAGACCCGCCGGCTGATGGAGCGGGGCCGCTCCGGCCGGCTCGACCACGAATCCATGGGCGAGATCCGGCGCACGCTGAGCGGGATGAAGCACGACGCCACCGAGGGCCACCGCCTGCTCCATCAGGCATACGAACGGGACGGCTCACTCGGCCCGATCGCCACCCTCTCGTCGTTCTCCGCCTCGCACCGCCAGGCCTGGAACGGGCTGCGCGAGCGGCTGCCCGTCCAACTGACGGACGTCGGCGACGAGGTCAGTTCGGTGTTCGACGCCATAGACGAAGAGGTCGCTCCGCTGCAGTCACTGCTGCCGCGCCCGCCGGAGAAGCAGGCGGGAGCCACACACCCCGGCTCCACGCCCGACTCCACCGGCTCCGGCCATCCCAGCCATCTCTCGCCCTCCGCACCGAGCGAGGGCGGCGGAAGCGGCTCGCACACCGACGACCGGCCCGACCCGTCCGCGCCGGACTCGGACAGCGTGTCCGAGGAGGGCCTGCTCGGCGGCGGCCCGGGCGGCCTGCTCGACCCGCCGCAGAGCAGCGTCACCCCGTCCCCGTCCGAGAACCAGGACAGCTCCGACCGTCCCGGACCGGACATCACGATCCCGCCGCTGCTGCCGGATCTGCTGCCCGGGCTCGGCTTCAAGGCCGAGGACGCGGATCAGTAACCGTCGGCGGATGTACAGCTGAGGGGCGGTGCTCCAGCGGAGCACCGCCCCTCGTGCGTGCGGTCCTACAAGTAACCGGGCCTACAAGTGACCGGGCAGGCGAGCGACCGGGCAGGCTAGTGACTCGGAAGACACCGACCGTTCAGAAGAACACCGACCGCCGCTGCACCAGCAACTTGTAGAGCGTGTGCTGGATCTGCTCGCGGACCTGATCCGTCAGATTGAACATCAGCATCGGATCCTCCGCCGCCTCGGGCGGATAGCCGTCCGTCGGGATCGGCTCACCGAACTGGATCGTCCACTTCGTCGGCAACGGCAGCATCCCCAGCGGCCCCAGCCAGGGGAACGTCGGTGTGATCGGGAAGTACGGCACGCCCAGCAGCCGGGCCAGCGTCCGCGAGTTGCCGATCATCGGGTAGATCTCCTCGGCGCCCACGATCGAACAGGGCACGATCGGCGCCCCCGCGCGCAGCGCCGTCGACACGAACCCGCCCCGGCCGAACCGCTGAAGCTTGTACCGGTCGCCGAACGGCTTGCCCAGCCCCTTGAAGCCCTCCGGCATCACCCCGACGACCTCGCCGCGCTGGAGCAGTATCTCGGCGTCCTCCGCGCACGCCAGGGTGTGCCCGGCCTTCCGCGCCAGCTCGTTGACCACGGGCAGCACAAAGACCAGATCGGCCGCCAGCAGCCGCAGATGCCGGTCCGCCGGATGGTTGTCGCGCACGGCGACCTGCATCATCAGCCCGTCCAGCGGCAGCGTCCCCGAGTGATTGGCCACCACGAGCGCCCCGCCGTCCGACGGGATGTTCTCGATGCCCTTCACCTCGACCCGGAAGTAGTTCTCGTAGATCGGCCGGATCAACGACATCAGGACCTGGTCGGTGAGTTCCTTGTCGTACCCGAACTCGTCGATGTCGTACTCGCCGGTGAGCCGTCGGCGCAGAAACGCCAGCCCTCCCGCGAGCCGCCGCTCCCAGCCCCCCTCGGGGACCGGCTCCGGTTCCGACGACACTTCCGGCGACAGTTCCGGTGACGGTTCCGGCTCCGGTACGGGCACCAGCGGTCCCGGCTCGGGTACGGGACCCGAGACCGCCCCCGGCACCTGCGGGCGCTTCGGAGCGCCGTCCCTGGCATGCTGCCGCCGGCCGCCGGCGGATCCACGCCTCGACCTCGGTTCATCACCGAAGGGGATGACCTTGGCATCAGCCATGTCAGTCGCGCTCCTTGCTGACGAGAGTGGAGAGCCGGTCGACAGTACGGGCCACCGCCTCGGGCGGCAGCAGCCCGGCGCCCCGGCCCCGCGCGAAGTCCGCGAAGGCCTCCGCGGTCGTGAACCGGGGCACAAAGCCCAGTGTGTCGCGCATCTGGTCGGTGCTGACCACCCGGCCATGGGTCAGCAGCCTGATCTGTTCCGGCGCGAAGTCGGTCATCCCGACCGTACGCAGCGCCGTACCGACCCAGGTCACGGCGGGCAGCGGTACGGGCACCGTGGGCCGCCCCAGCCGCCGTGAGCACTGCGAGAGCAGCAGCACGCCCTCACCGGCGACATTGAAGGTCCCGCTGTTGAGCGTCCCGCGTCGCGGCTCGTCGGAGGCGATCAGCAGGATGTCGACCACATCGTCCTCATGCACGAACTGGAGCCGCGGGTCATAACCGAAGACCGTCGGCAGCACGGGCAGCGAGAGATATTCGGCGAGCGGGGAATCCGCGGCGGGCCCCAGGATATTCGCGAAGCGCAGCACACAGACCGCCACATCCGGTCTGCGGCGCGCGAACCCGCGTACGTATCCCTCGACCTCCACCGCGTCCTTGGCGAAGCCGCCGCTCGGCAGCGATTTGGGCGGCGTGGTCTCCGTGAAGACCGCCGGATCGCGGGGCGCCGAACCGTACACACTCGTACTGGACTTGACCACCAGCCGCTTCACCGTCGGCGACTTCTGGCAGGCGCCGAGCAGCTGCATCGTGCCGATGACATTGGTCTCCTTGACCGCGGCACGCCCGCCGGAGCCCAGCGGAGTGCCCGTCACATCCAGATGGACGACGGTGTCGACTCCGTGCTCGGCCAGAATCCGCGCGATAACCGGCTGCCGGATATCCGCGCGGACGAATCGCGCCCCGTCCAACTGATGCGCGGGCGGTACCACGTCCACGGCGATGACCCGGTCCACATCGGAATGGCGCTGAACGCGCCGTACGAAACGGCCGCCGAGCTGACGGGCCGCTCCTGTCACGAGCACGACCTTGCCCAAGATCAGCGCCTTCCCCTGAAAGTCTCCGTGGGCGCCACCGTATCGGGTCGGAATCGCTCCACGGTGACCGCACGACGCGCCACACCGTTTCTTTGACCGGCAAACACCGCGGCCCTCCCACCGTGTCGGTGGGAGGGCCGCGAATGCACGAACAGCTGCCGCTACTTCTTGTTGCGACGCTGAACGCGGGTGCGCTTGAGCAGCTTGCGGTGCTTCTTCTTGGCCATCCGCTTACGCCGCTTCTTGATAACAGAGCCCACGACTACCCTCGCTCACTTCTCTTTACTCGGTGCGGGGCGTCTGGGCCCACACGACCTACGTCGGCCTAGCCTACCCGCCGCCGAGTGAGGGACGTAATCCGAGGGACACCCGAGGTGATTCTCCCGGCGTCACGCACCCCGTCGCGGCACTCGCCGCGACGGGGAACGAGCCGTACGGGTCTCGGCATCACGCAGACTCGACCCCCACAAATGACTCGCGGAGGTACTCGTGAACCGCTTGCTCCGGAACCCGGAATGACCTGCCCACCCGGATCGCCGGCAGATGACCGCTGTGCACCAAGCGGTACACGGTCATCTTCGACACTCGCATCACTGAGGCGACTTCCGCCACGGTAAGGAACTTGACCTCGTTGAGAGGCCTCTCGCTGCCAGCAGCCATGACCCACCTGTACCTTCCGCACGCGACGGCCACCGGCTTCCCCTCCGGTAACTCTTCGTCGCTGTGCGCTCACTCACCAGACTAGGGGCGGGTGATGCGAGTGGGGAAGAGGAGCAGCCTTCAGCCGCCTACTGTGACAGACACGCCCGATTGAGTACATAGCGCGTAAGCGGCCGGTAGTAATCAGACCGCACGGCGTCATCGAGGGGAACGGCGACCGACACCCGCCCCTCCGCCTCCCCGACGAACAGCGCGGGGTCGTCCGTATCGGCGAGACCGATGGCCTCAATGCCCAGCTGACCTGCCCCGCAGACCCATCCGTGATCCCCCACGACCAGCTCGGGCAGCGGGTCTCCGGACTCCGCCACCCCCTCCAGAGCCACCCGGACCGGCAGTGGTGAATGGGTGTGCGCGCCGGTCTCGCGCCCGGCGCATCGCACGCCTGGCTCCCGCATCAGCGCGACTCCCCGTACGTAGTCAAGGTTGTACGTACGTACCCCGAACCGGGTCGTTATGTCGACACATCGCCCCTGCGCGGGAGTGAGGACGAGACATCCCGCCGCCGACAAAGCGTCTGCCAGCTCCGCGTAGAACCCGAGCAGCCGATGCGGATGCCCCGTCCCGAGCAGCACCGGAGCCCTCCGCTCCGCCACGGCGCCCAGCCGTCCGGCGAACGCGTCCAGCGCGGTCAGCGTCCGCTCGGGATCAATGACGTCAGGACCCGTCACGTGATCGGAATCGGCGGAAACTCCACACTTGTCGGCCATGAGCTTGAGCAAGTCCTGCTCATTCCATGCCCATTCCGGATCGAGTCCGAGCGTCACGCGTGGATCGCGTGCGGCGAAGAGACGGTAGCTGCGCAGACTCGCCTCGCGCGAGGTCGTCACGGGTCCGGCCAGTCTGGCCGCCAGCAGATGCGCCCGCAGCGCTCCGGTGCTCAACACCCGGTCGATCCTGCCGCTTACGGCACTCCGGCGGGCTGGAACCCCGGATTCACCGCACAGTTGGCGTAACGGCGAACCGCGGCGGAGACGGCGAGGCCCGGTGACCGCGAGCCAGGTGACCATGAGCCAGGTGACGGACCGGTGGTCGCTACGTCGCTGTGCCGCTACGTCGCTGTGCCGCTGTGCCGCTATGCCGCTATGCCGCTATGCCGCTATGCCGCTACGCCAGCAGCCCCCGCAGCGGGAACACCGCCTTGCGCGTCGCCAGCACCGCCTGGTCCAGCCGGTCCGCCGGATCGTATCCGGCCTCCCACGGCTGCCAGGCCGGCGTCCGCCCGTCCGTCATCCGCCCAGGACCCAGCTGCCGCGTCCGCGCGTACACCTCGTCCTGCCAGGACTCCGGCACCTTCGACAGCGGATCGATCGGCGCGTGCGCGGCGATCCCCACCAGATGGGTCCAGGACCGGGGCACCACGTCGACGACCGCGTACCCGCCGCCGCCCAGCGCGACCCACCGCCCGCCGTCCACATACTCGTGCACCAGGTCATGGCAGGACGCCTGTACCGCACGCTGCGCGTCGAGCGACACCGCGAGATGTGCCAGCGGATCCTCGAAATGCGTATCCGCGCCGTGCTGTGTCACCAGCACCTGCGGCCGAAAGTCCGCCAGGAGTTCGGGCACCACCGAGTGGAACGCCCGCAGCCAGCCCTCGTCCCCCGTCCCGGCCGGCAGCGCCACATTCACCGCACTGCCCTCGCCCGCGCCGCCGCCGGTCTCCTCCGCCCAGCCGGTCTGCGGGAAGAGCGTCCGCGGGTGCTCGTGCAGCGACACCGTCAGCACCCGGGGGTCCTCCCAGAACGCCGTCTGGACACCGTCCCCGTGATGCACATCCACATCGATGTACGCGACCCGCTCCGCGCCCAGCTCCAGGAGCCGCGCGATCGCCAGGGCCGCGTCGTTGTAGATACAGAACCCGGACGCCGCGCCGGGCATGGCGTGGTGCAGCCCGCCGGCGAAGTTCACGGCGTGCGCGGTCTCCCCGCGCCACACCGCCTCGGCCGCACCGACCGACTGCCCGGCGATCAGCGCCGACGCCTCGTGCATCCCCGCGAAGGCCGGGTCGTCCGGCGTGCCGAGGCCGTACGACCCGTCGGCAGCGCGCGGATCCAGCGAGACCCGCCGTACCGCGTCCACATACTCCTGCTGGTGGACGAGACGTAGCGTCGAATCCCCGGAGGCCGGCGCGGCCACCACGTCCGCCGCCCGGTCCAGCCCGTACGCCCGCACCAACCCCATGGTCAGCACGAGCCGTACGGGATCCATCGGGTGGCTGGGCCCGAAGTCGTATCCCGTTACTGCGTCATCCCACATCAACCGTGCGCGGGTGCTCATGCCCGCCACCGTATCGGTCCTGCCGCGCTCCGAACGAGCGGGCGTACACGAGCGTCACCAAAACCATCACCATCGGTACGAGCATCGCACCCCGGTAGTTCCACAGGTCCCCAACCGCCCCCACCAGCGGCGATCCGATCAGGAACCCCACGTAGTTGAAGATATTGAGCCGGGCCACGGCCGTGTCACTCGCGGCGGGAAACAGTCGTCCGGCCGCCGCGAACGTCTGCGGCACGATCACACACAGCCCGAGCCCGAGCATCGTGAACCCGAGGATCCCCATCCAGGCGGCGGACGCCACCGCCACCACCGCGAACCCGGCCCCCGCCAGCAGCGACCCGCACCGCACGACGGCCACGGGACCGAAGCGCCGCACGCCCAGATCCCCGACCGCACGCCCCAGGAGCGTGGTGACCATATAGGCGTTGTACGGAACGGTCGCCAGCTCCTCCGAGCTGCCGAGGACGTCCTGGAGGTACTTGGCGCTCCAGTTCGACACGGTGGAGTCACCGATGTACGCGAAGGCCATGACGAGACAGAGGGGCAGGAGCAGCTTGAACGCCACCGGCTTGCTCGCGGCGCCCGCCGAGTCGCCCGCCCCGGCCGAGTCGGCGTGGGCGTCCGCGTACCACCGGCTGCCGATCAGCGCGGCCGGCAACAGCACGGCCACCACCGGGAGATACGACACCAGCAGCGACAGATTCCAGTGCGCGCCGGCCCAGGCCAGTGAGGCCCCGGCGATCCCCCCGAGGCTGTACGTGGCGTGGAAGCCGAGCATGATGCTCCGGCCGTACGCCCGCTGAAGACTCACCCCGAGCATGTTCATCGACGCGTCGAGCGCACCGACCGACAGCCCGAACGCCGCCAGTGCGATGCCGAGCTGCCATACCTCGCCACCGGCCCCGGCACCGAGGAGCGCGAGCAGTACGACGGGCTGCGCCCATCGCAACACCACCCCGGGCCGCGCCCGCGCGACCAGCTTCTCCGTGCCGACACTGCCGACGCCGGCGAGGATCGGCACGGCGGCGAGGAAGACGGGGAGGAGCGCGTCGGATATCCCGTACCGGTCCTGGATGGCGGGGATACGCGTCACGAGCAGGGCGAAGGTCACCCCCTGGACGAAGAAGCTCAGCGCCAGAGAGAGCCGACCGTGCCGCAATCGCGCGTCTGTCATGGCCGGACAGCGTAGGACGCTCCTCTACCCAGGGGTAGATGGATCACACAACGGATCCCCCAACGGATCCCGCAGGAACTCCACGGCGGACCGGGGAACGGATCAGCCAAGCAGTCCGGGCAGTTCGGCCATCCCGCTGAAGTATCCGGTGGCGCCAGGGAGCTGATCGGCGGGCGTCATCGCCGTGAACGCGTACACATCCATGCCCGCGGCCCTGGCTGCCCGGACCCCGAGGGGGCTGTCCTCCACCACCACGCAGCGCTCGGGCGCCACACCCATGCGCTCGGCGGCATGAAGGAAGAGGTCGGGCGCCGGCTTGCCCCGCCCGACGTCCTGCGCGCTGAAGATGACGCTGTCCTCGAACCACCGGCTCAGCCCGGTCTTCCGGTGCCCGACGCGGATCCGCTCATGGCTCCCGGAGGACGCGACACAGTAGGGCACCCCGTCGCCGGCCAGCTTCTCCAGCACCTCGGTCACACCGTCGACCGGCTCCAACTCCCGCTCGAAGGCGGCGAAGACACGGGCGTGCAGGATGTCGTCGAAGTCCCCGGGCAGAAGACGACCGGTCCGCTCCTTCACCAGGTCATGGACGCGATGAACGGCGGCTCCCATGTAGTCCCGAAGGGAGTCCTCGTAGGAGGTGGGATGGCCGAGCTCGGTGAGATAGGCGGCCAGGATGGTGTTGGAGAGCGGCTCACTGTCGACAAGGACACCGTCATTGTCGAAGATGATCAGTTCGTAGTGCATGTACCGAGCCTAATACGGACCCCAGAACGCAGAAATGCCCCGCACCAGAAGGTGCGGGGCATTCCCACAATAATTGTTCGGCGGCGTCCTACTCTCCCACAGGGTCCCCCCTGC